>JABDNS010000027.1 GCA_013043705.1 Pseudomonadales bacterium | reverse complement strand
AGCGAATTCGGTTAATACCTCAAGCGTTAACGACTTTAGATCCTTGAAGTAGTGATAGAACAAGCCCTGCGCCACACCCGCTTCGGTGGTGACATCAGCAATGCGCATTTTGTGGTAGCCCTCGCGCTCCAGCACGACCAGCGCGGCCTTTTTCAGCTTGGCGGCCGCGCGCTCGCCCCGGGCACTGCGCGCACCCAGGCTCCGTTCCGGGCCGGGCTTGCTGGCTGGTTCCGCAGCTTTTGGCGACTTTTTGGGCGATGACTTAGCTGGCATGCGAACAAAATAGTTGAATTTGAATTCAAAATCAATACAATGATCACAATTATTTCTGGAGACCCGCCATGTTTGTCGATTACACCGAAGAGCAAAAACGTCTGCGCAAGGAATTTCGTAGCTATTTCGCCGACCTGATCAAACCAGAATACCGCGAGGAGCTGCGCAACGCAGAGAGCGGCGAGCTGTACAAAGAGCTAATCCGCCAACAGGGTAAAGACAACATGCTAGCCGTGGGCTGGCCTGAAGAATACGGTGGCCGTGGCCTTACCGAGAGCGAGCAGCTGATCCGTTTTGAGGAATCTCTGCTGGCCGGCGCGCCCACCCCGTTCGTTACGCTGAACACGGTTGGTCCGGCCATTATGGGCAGCGGCACCGATGAGCAAAAGAAACGTTTCCTGCCTGGCATCGCGTCGGGCGAAATGCATTTTTCGATTGGCTACACCGAGCCCAGCGCCGGCACCGACCTGGCGGCATTGAAAACCGCTGCGGTGAAAGATGGTGATCATTATGTTGTGAACGGCAACAAAATATTTACCTCGGGCGCTGAAGGCGCCGACTACGTATGGCTGGCCGCGCGCACCGACCCAAGCCTACCCAAACATAAAGGCATTTCGATTCTTGTTGTTGATACAAAAGATCCCGGCTTTTCCTTTGGCCACATCAACACCATTGGCAGCGTGCGCACCAACGTGTCTTACTACACCGATGTTAAAGTACCGCTGGATATGATCATTGGCCACGAGAATGGCGGTTGGCGATTGATTATGGAGCAGCTGAACCACGAGCGTGTGGGCCTGGCTGCCTGGGGTATCCAGGGCTGGAAGCTGTATCGCGATGCACTGGACTGGGCGCGCAAAACCAAAAGCCCTGACGGGCAGCGCGTCATCGACGACCACACCGTACAACGCAATTTTGCCGAGGTGCACTGCCACCTTGAAGCTATGCGCTTGTTAAATGCGCGCATGTCGTGGCAGTTGGATCAACAATCCATCGATGCGGTGCTGCCTTCGGCGGTTAAGGTGTACTCAACCGAAATCCTGATTGAAATCTGTCGCATGCTGATGGATATTGTCGGCCCGCACGCGCTGATTGCCGGCGGTAGCGAAGGTGATGTATTGCACGGCAACCTGGAACACGAATATCGCCGCGCCGAAATCAACACCTTTGGCGGCGGCGTGGTAGAAGTGTTGCGCGGGTTGGTTGCCACCCACGGGCTGGGCATGCCGCAACATCGCTAGTATTTTTTATTGCATTGCTTATTAGCTTAAGCAAAGCAACGCCAGTTAATAGCACCAACAAACACACCAGGAGGAGACTCCCCCGATGACACCTGAAGAGCAAAAAGCCTTCGAGGACAAAATCTACGCCTTTAAAGGCAGGAAAGTCTGTGAAGCCACGCCGGCCAAGGATCCGGTTAACGCCACCATGATCCGCCATTGGGCAGAAGCCATGGGCGACACCAACCCGGCGTATACCAACACAGAGTGGGCCGAGAAAAGCGCACGCGGCAAGACTATTGCACCACCCGCCATGCTGTACGTGTGGAACCAGCAAGGCATTACCGCTGCCAGCGAACGCGCCAGCAATGCGCAATCGGAACTGGTGCAACTGTTCAACGACTATGGCTTCACTGGCGTACTTGGCACTAACGTTAAGCAGGAATATTTTAAAGAAGCAGCGCCCGGCGACCAGGTGTTTATGGAGATGGTGATCGACAACATCTCCGAGCGCAAAAACACCGCGCGCGGCGCGGGCTATTTTCATGAAACGGTGGCGACCTTCAGCAACCAGAGCGGCGAAAAGCTTGGCACCCAGTCGTTTCGCGTACTCAAATTCATTCCGCAAGACCAGCCCGCCGCTGCGGCTGCCGACGATGCAAGGTTGGAAGTACCCACGCGTATTCCTTCGCCACGCGGCCACGACAATGGCTGGTGGTGGGAGGCCGTGGATAAAGGCAAGGTCATGATCCAGCGTTGCAGCAATTGCCAAACGTTGCGCCACCCGCCCAGGCCCATGTGCGGTGAGTGCCAATCCATGGAGTGGGATTCTGTCGAATCCAAACTCGACGGCGAAGTGTTGTCGCACACCGAACTACACCACCCGAAAATTCCGGGTTACCAGTACCCGCTGGTGTGCGCGGTTATAAAACTCGGCGAAGGTACTAATATCGTGTCGAACGTGGTGGGCTGTGAGCCTTCCGACGTGCATATTGGCATGCGAGTTAAAGGCAAGGTAGAACAGGTTGACGAAAAAAACATGCTACCCCAATTCTACCCAGCGTGATCTATTTAGGTTAGGAGCAAGACAATGAGTGATTACAAAACACTGCGCTTCGCCGACGTTAATCTTGGCGACAAACTGCCCGCGCTGGAAATACCCATTACCGCTGCGCTGGTTGTTGGCGGCGCGCTTGCTACGCGCGATTACGAACCGGTTCACCACGACAAGTCGGCCGCGCAAGCCGCCGGCCTGCCCGACGTGTTCATGAATATTCTTACCAGCCAGGGCTTGATGACGCGCTTCGCCACCGATTGGAGTGGTCCCGAAGCGGTTGTGAAATCTTTAGACATAAAACTTGGCGCACCCAACTTGCCCGGCATGGTGATGACGGTTACCGGTGAGGTAACCGCGCTGGATAAAAGCAATGGCGTAGTCGACGTGGCGGTACAGGGCGAGAACAATATCTGGGGCATGCATATGCAAGGTACCGTTCAACTGGCACTACCGGAGGCAGGCTAAATCATGGTTGCGAATATTAAAGATAAAGCCGTTATTGCCGGCGTTGCCAACACCAAGTTCAGCAAGGACTCGGGTGTTTCTGAATTATCGCTGGCCGCGCAGGCCATTAAAGGCGCCTGCGACGACGCGGGTATCCACCCCAGCGAAATCGATGGCATGGCCACCTTCACCATGGATACCAATGATGAAATTGAGGTGGCCCGCGCACTCGGTTGTGGTGGCTTAACCTTTTGGGGTCGATCGCACTACGGCGGCGGCGCCGCCACCGGCAGCCTGCATCAGGCAGTCATGGCGGTATCGACCGGTATGGCCGAATGCGTGGCGGTGTTTCGTGCATTGAATGGTCGCTCCGGTCACCGCTTCTCTTCCGGTGTATCCGGCGCCATCACCACCGCCGACGCCATCCACTGGGGCTGGTACATGCCCTACGGCTTGTTGACACCGGCTTCATGGGTAGCCATGTTTACGCAGCGTTGGATGAAGTTAACCGGCATTTCCAAAGACGCTTTTTATGAAGTGGCGCACGCCACCCGCGAGTACGCGGTAAATAATCCTAACGCCGCGTTTTATGGCCGCTCGTTCGACCGCGCCGAGTACGATGCCGCGCGCAAGATTGCCGACCCGTTGCAGCTGTTCGACTGCTGCCAGGAAACCGATGGAGGCTCGGCCATTATCGTTACCACACCGGAACGCGCCCGCGACATGAAGAAGCCGGGCGTGGCGGTGCGCGGTATTGCGCAGGCTTCTGCACCCGACCAGGAACAGATGACCTCGTTCTACCGAGAAGAGTTTGCCGCTATTCCAGAAATGGAAATTGCGGCGAAAAATGTTTACGAGATGAGTGGTTTAACGCCCGACGATGTTGATGCGGCGGTTATATACGATGCGTTCTCACCTATCGTGTTGTGGCAAATTGAAGCGTGGAATTTTTGTGGCTTTGGCGAGTCGGGCGATTTTGTACTGGACGGCGCCCTGCGCCCGGGTGGCCGCCTGCCCTGCAACACCCACGGCGGCCAACTTAGCGAAGCGTATATCCACGGCGTGAACGGCATTGTTGAAGCCACGCGCCTGGTGCGCGGCGAGTCGCTCAACCAGCCGAAGAAGAACATTGAACACGCGCTGGTAACCTCCGGTGTTGGCATACCAACTGGCGGTGCCATCCTTGGCAAGCTCGACTAAATCGTTGAAGACCGGGGCGTTAAACAGGCAACACGCTGTGCCTGATTTACATATAGATGAATATCAGCTCGTAGATAACGGCCGGCCGCTCGTCCTGACCCACAACGTGAATGTGTGTTTCCAGAACGAACTTGGTTCCTTTGGGTGTTTCGCTCACTTCCTTAATGCGGTTGCGGCTGCGAATGGAAGCACCTACCGGCACCACACCGGTAAAGCGCAACTTGTCGGACCCGTAGTTGAGCATGTTGTTGAAGCCCGTCAATTCATAGCTTGGTTCGCTGCGCAACTTCGGCAACATAACCAGCGTAAGAAAGCCCTGTGCAACAGTGAAGCCGAACGGGCTATCGGTTTTGGCTTTGTCAGGGTCGGTATGAATCCAATAGTCATCGCCAGTAAGTTCCGCAAACTGGTTAACCATGTGCTGGGAAATTTCAACTGCCGGGCTCCACGGGCCGAAGTCATCAGATACCAGCGCCTGCAAGCCCTCGATATCTTTATAATCGTATTGCTGCATATTTGCGTTCCGTTAAAGTTGGGTCGGTTAAATTCGAGCGGTGCATATTACACCCGTCGGCCAGTCAAAACCAACGCACATGCGCTGTCGTTTTATTTCTTCTACACACATTTGCAACACACTTTTTCTACACACTGATATTACGAGGAGTATGTCATGCGCGAAGCAGTCATCGTTGAAGCAGTCAGGACACCCATTGGGCGCGGCAAACCTGCCGTGGGAGACTTAAGCGGTTTTCACGCAGTGGAATTGTTAGGGCTGTCGCTTAGCGAAATTATGCAGCGCAGCGGGCTTGAATATGGCGACGTGGACTACGTTGCCGGTGGCTGTGTAACGCAAGCTGGCGAGCAGTCGAACAATATTACCCGCAACGCCTGGTTGAACCTGGGCAAAGACTACACCGCCGGTTGCACTACGCTGGATAACCAGTGCGGCTCGGCACAAACCGCCAACCACATGATCTCCTCGTTAATTACCAGCGGCTCGATCGATATCGGTATTGCCTGCGGCGTAGAGTCGATGAGCCGCGTTGGCCTGGGCATGAACGTTTACAACGGGCCAGGTTATTTTATTCCCGACGGCTGGCCATGGGATTCAACCCCCGACCAGTTTTCCAGTGCGCAGCGCATTGCCGACAACCGCGGTATTACTCGCGAGATGGCCGATGAGTTGGCCTGCGAATCGCAGCGTCGCGCGCAGCAAGCCTGGAGCGAAGGTCGCTTCAACCGCGAAGTGTTTAGCGTGGAAGCGCCAATCATGGGCGAAGATGGCAAGCTCACCGGCGACACAAAAACGGTTAGCCGCGACCAGGGCCTGCGTGAAACAACGCTGGAAGGGCTAGCTGGACTTAAGCCCGTGCATGAAAACACCATTCACACGCCCGGCAACTCTTCACAAATATCCGACGGTTCCGCTGCGGTGCTATGGATGAGCGCTGAAGAAGCCAAAGCGCGTGGTCTGAAGCCGCGTGCGCGCATCATCACAGACTGCGTGGTGGGCACCGACCCCTACTACTTGCTCGATGGCCCGGTAGACGCCACCGCCCGCTTGTTCAAGCGCAGCGGTATGAGCATGAGTGATATCGACCTTGTTGAAATTAATGAGGCTTTTGCGGCGGTGGTTTTATCCTGGGCGAAAGTTTATAACGCCGACCTGGACAAAGTGAACGTGAATGGCGGCGCTATTGCCATTGGCCACCCGGTTGGCTCAACCGGCGCGCGCCTGATTACCACTGCTTTGCATGAACTGGAACGCAGCGACAAAACCACGGCGTTGATTGCCATGTGCTGCGGTTCGTCGATTGGTACGGGTACCATCATCGAACGCATTTAACGCGATTGCTTCACACCATTTTGTTAAAACCTTTTACGAAATCTTTTTTCTAAATTTATTTAAACGTTTTCAGGAAATATTTTTATGGGAAATTTAGACGGTAAAGTTGCCATCATCACCGGCGCCGGTCGCGGGCTTGGTCGTGAAGAAGCCATGCAGCTGGCCAAACAAGGTGTGCGCGTTGTTATCAACGATATCGATTTGCCCGACGCCAAAGAAGCGGCTGAAGCGACCGTGGCCGAAATTAAAGGCTTTGGCGGTGAAGCGGTTGCGGTATACGGCGACTGCGCCGACAGCAACGATGCGTCCAACCTGATGAAAACCGCGCTCGACACATACGGCGACCTCAACATCATGGTGAACAACGCCGGCTTCTGCCGCGACAAAACCATCTTCGCCATGTCGGATGAAGAGTTTGATTCGGTGGTGCGCGTTCACCTGCGCGGCCACTTCGTTAATATGCGCAACGCCACCGCCTACTGGCGCGAAAAAGCCAAACAAGGTGGTGAGGTTTACGGTCGCTTGATAAGCACCGCGTCTGAAGCCGCGATTTACGGCAGCGCCGGCCAACCGAACTACGCCGCCGCGAAAGCCGGCATCATCGCCATGACCATGGGCGCCGCACAATTGGTTATCAAGTACGGCATTACCTGCAATGTGATTATGCCGCGCGCGCTTACCGACATGACCGCCGGTGGCGCCACCGCCGAATTATTCCAGCCACCAGCCGAGGGCGGCTTCCATGCCTTCGACCCAGCTAACGTTGCACCCTTGGTTGGCTACCTGAGTTCGCCAGAAGCGGGCAAGATTTCCGGCGAAGTGTTCGTGGTGTGGGGCAATCAGGTGCAGATACTGCAGCGGCC
>JABDNS010000017.1 GCA_013043705.1 Pseudomonadales bacterium | reverse complement strand
GTTCAGCACTGTGATACTTACGTTGTCGGCAATTAGAATTTTTTCGCCGGTCTTGCGGGTCAATATCAGCATAGCGACTCCCTGCTTTCGCTTTGATAGACAGTGTATAGCGCCCTAATCTGGCGCGTTTTTTAATGATTATCCTGTGCTAGTGTCTACAATCCAGCTCGACAACCGAAAGCATGGCTATTTTTTGTCATGTGTGCAAGCGCACTTCGCGATGTAGACAGAAGTGGTGACTTTTTTACGCTATACGCGAACAATCAACGCTGCTGCCATACAGATTCCAAGGCATTGCGCTCTGTTATTGGCTCATTGCCTTGCGGGTTAACTAAACCAATAGTGAAAGCACAAACTACTTTCTCGCGCTGCGTATCGATTTCAAGCAGCTTTTCTGCGGCGCCAAAATCTACGCCTGCCATGCCATGCGCATGATAGCCGAATTGGTGAGCCTGCAGGTTTAGCGCCATCCACGCAGCACCTGTATCGAAAACGGCATGTGCATTGGGCTTGCCATTGTGCGAAAAGTGCAATCTGGCTATGGCAAAACCAAGTACCGGTGCGTTCGCAGCCCACGCCTGGTTTGCTTCAACCAGGCAGCTTAAAAATTTGGCGTGTGACTGGGCTGTGCAAGTAACGAATCTCCATGGCTGGTCGTTATAGCAAGAGGGTGACCAGCGCGCCGCATCAAATATTGCTTTGAGGTGCTGCGCGTCGACCGCATCGGGCAAGTAGTCCCTGGGCGACCAGCGTTGCACAAACTGCGTATCGACGCCAGCAGCCGCACGCCTCACACTAAAATCGGGCTTGGGCATAAAATAATTTTCCTTTTTGTATCATTGAGGCTGGCCTAACACCAGCGCAAACTATCGTGCAACTGAACAACGTTGCCAACAATCAGCAGCGTAGGCGCGTGTACGTCTCGATTGGCAATAATATCCGCAATCGATGCCAGTGTGCCAATATGGATTTGCTGCGACGCGGTTGTGCCCCGCTCTATCAAGGCAACAGGAAGTTCCGGCGCAGCGCCATGCGCAACCAACTGCTTGCAAATATTTTCAAGCCCAAGCAGCCCCATGTAAATAACCAGGGTTTGCGCCGGATCAACAAGCTGTTTCCAATCGTGTTCGTTGGCCTCGGCTTTCAAATGGCCAGTAATAAAACGAACCGAGTGCGCATAATCTCTATGCGTAAGCGGAATGCCCGCATAACAGGCACAACCATTAGCGGCGGTAATTCCCGGCACTACCTGGAACGGAATTTTTGCTGCCGAAAGGCCTGCAATTTCTTCGCCTCCACGACCAAATACGAACGGGTCCCCGCCTTTCAAGCGCGCAACTTTCTTACCCTGGCTTGCGTAGTCGAGCAACATCTGGTTAATTTGCGGTTGCGGCACGCTATGGTCACTGCGCGCCTTACCTACGTAGACCAGGTCGGCATCGCGCCTGGCCATGGCGATAATGGCGTCTGACACCAATCGGTCGTAAAGCACTACGTCGGCGCGCTGTAGCAGTCGCAAGGCCTTGAAGGTGAGTAAGTCAGGATCACCGGGCCCCGCGCCAATCAAATATACTTCGCCGCACTGCCCTTGCTCACACGCTGCACGCAACTTTTCTTCAAATAGTTGCTCTGCGCTGTCGAGGTGACCGGCCATTACCCGCTCTGCCACTTCGCTCTCAACTACAGATTCCCAAAACAGTCTAACCGCGGATTCATCCAGCTCGCGGCGCACTAAAGCCCGGCGCTGATCTATAAATGCAGCCAACGCGCCAATATTGGCTGGCGTGCTGCTCTCGATGTCTGCTCTTATTTTTCTTGCCAGTACCGGTGCGGTCGCCGAGCTCGACACGGCAACCAGCACCGGGTCTCGATCGACAATGGCCGGGAAGATAACATCACAATGATCGGGCGCATCAACAGTGTTTACCAATACGCCAAGCTCGCGACATCTATTCGCCACCAACTCGTTCACTGCTTTATCGTTGGTAGCTGCCACTACCAATTGTTGCTTCGCAACAAGTTCCGCTTCAAACGCTTGGCGCAATACGGCGGCGTCGAAACGTTGCAACAAGGCCTCTAAATCAGGGCAGATATCGGGCGCAACAACGCTTAGCGCGGCACCCGCCTTAAGCAGGAATTTCGCTTTGCGCAGCGCGACTTCGCCGCCCCCCACGAGTAAGCAGGGCTTACCACGCAGATCAAAAAGTAATGGCAGGTATCGCATGATGCAAACCGCACAGGAAAAAAGTTATCGCTGCTATTGTAGCGCAGTGAATCGGCTTAATTCAGGAATTGGCAGCCGGCAGACTATCCGCGCCACCCATATAAGGTTGCAGCGCTTGTGGCACTGCTACGCTACCATCGGCGCGCTGATAGTTTTCCAGCAACGCAACCAGCGTACGACCCACAGCAAGCCCCGAGCCATTCACGGTGTGCAGCGATTCCGGTTTTTGCGTTTCCGGATTGCGCCACCTGGCCTGCATTCGCCGGGCCTGGAAATCGCCAAAATTACTGCAGGAGCTTATTTCGCGATAGGTATCCTGGCCGGGCAGCCAGACTTCCAGGTCGTAGGTTTTACGCGAACCAAAGCCCAGGTCGCCACCGCATAATATTACTTTGCGATAGGCCAGGCCGAGTTGTTGCAAAATTGCTTCGGCATGGCCGGTAAGCTCCTCCAGCGCCTGCCCTGAATCTTGCGGGCGAACAATTTGCACAAGTTCCACCTTCTCAAACTGGTGCTGTCGAATCAGGCCTCGGGTGTCGCGGCCGTGGCTGCCCGCCTCACTGCGAAAGCAGGCAGTGTGCGCAACAAAACGCAGCGGCAGTTGTCCGGCATCAATTATTTGTTCACGCACCAGGTTGGTTACCGGCACCTCCGCTGTAGGCACCAGGAAAAAATCGTTGTCACCTTGCAAGGCAAACAAATCCTCGGCGAATTTCGGGAGTTGGCCAGTGCCAGTGAGCGATGATGAATTGACAATTAATGGCACGTTAACTTCGGTATAGCCATGTACCTGCGTGTGCTGATCGAGCATGAACTGCGCCAACGCCCTGTGCAGTCGTGCCACGGGGCCTTGCAGCACCGCAAACCTGGCACCAGTAATAGCTGCGGCGCGTGCAAAGTCCAGACCGGCGAGTTGCTCGCCAATATCAACGTGGTCTTGCACTTGAAAATCGAATTGTGGTATTTCACCCCAGCGCAGCACCTCGCGATTATCGCTTTCGTCTGTACCAGTGGGAACATCGGCATCGGGCAAGTTCGGCAGGCCAAGCAGAAATGCTTGCATGGCCGCATCTGCATCGTGTGCCTTCTGCTTTAACACATCCAGCGACTGGTCGATTTTTTTCAGGCTGGCATTTACGTCTGCCTTAGCTTCATCAACGGGAATGCCCTGTTGCACCATGGCGCCAATTTTTTTTGCTGCCTGTTTACGCTCAGCTTGCAACGACTGCGTTTCAATGTCGGCGCGTTTGCGCTCGGCGTCTAGCGTTTCGAATTTGCTTCGATCAAAGCTGAAACCCTTCACCGCGAGGCGCTCGCCAACCTCATCGAGATTGTTACGCAGAAAACGAATATCTAGCATTGAATAAGCAACCGGAATTAAAAATAGTAAACTTTAAACAAACAATCGAACCAGCAGCAGCCCACACCACAATAATGAAACGCAAAGCAGGATGCTAAGCAGCGGGTAGCCAATGGCTAGCGCGATCTGGCCACGTTCGAGAAACTGGTAGAGCTCGAGCGCGAACATCGAAAAGGTCGTTAAGCTGCCGAGCAAACCCACCAACAACAATGGCCGCCACAGATTGCCTAGCAACAAACGCTCTTGCAGCAACGCAATCAATATGCCTGCCAGCAGTGCCCCCAAGGCGTTAACCAGCAATGTACCCCAGGGAAACGCATCGCCGAATCGCTGCACACTCCACAACACCAGCAAATAGCGCGATAACGCACCTAGCGCACCGCCAATGGCGATGGCGAGTAAAGCAGGAATCGTAAACGAAACTGGCATACGCAGTTTGCCGCCCCAGCTGATGCGTTAAATCAAACGGGGCATGATACACATTTAGCCCCGATTTGCGACTCAATGCGCTACTGGTAAATGATTTCGGTGGCTGGTGGTGGATTGACCTCAAACAGCCCGGCACCCATTGCGTCTTGGCGCGGCGTAAACTCAAAGCGGCTATTCTGCTGCAGGTCGTCGCTTATGTTAATTGCCGTGAGCGCGCTGCCACGAAATTCCAGCAACAGCTCACGAAACATTTCGCCCGGCTGATGCGGGCGTAGCTTGAAGATTTTCGGCGGGCGGGGTTGATGTACCACCTGCTGACCGGCTTCTGCGAGCTTGGTTTCTCCGCCTGGTTGCGCAGCAACCGCCAGCACAGTCGTCACTCTATAGCGGGCCGAGATCACTGCCACATCGCCTGCCAGCAGCAGCTGCGGTAGTACGGCGACCTCTTCAGACAGCGGCTGAACCAGCATTTGCTCCAGGTCGCGATCGTACTGATAAAAAATGCTGCCTTTTACCAATAGTGTTTGCGCGAGCGGCTGCTCGATCTCCCAACGAAAATCAGTCGGCCGCTGCCAGGCCATCCAGCCACTTGAGGCATCCAGTAGTTGCCCCTCTTCATCGCGCAGTTCATGCTGGAAATTGGCGTAGTAGGCATCGCTGCTTTTCAGCAAGCCAGCCAGCTGTTGTAGCGCGCCGTTATCCGGCTGCGCCACCGCTTGGGAAGCAATGGCGGTTGAATGTAAGCCTGCCAGCGCTATCAGTGCCAGAAACGCCGTGCTTACAGCGCGCAGCGGTGTGCAAGCCGGGCAAATTCGCCCGAAACATTTTTGAAAAAATTCGATAACAATAAATCCGTAGCTAATTTAATTGCCTGGTTCGTTTTTGCGCGGGCTCGTGCGGCTTTGCGCGGCCAATTCGCAGAGATCGCTTCAATCAAATCAGGATGGCTCGGGTGCAAGTACCTCCCTGGAGCCGTTGGATTGCATTTCGCTTACTACGCCGGCCGTTTCCATGGCCTCTATCATGCGTGCCGCACGGTTATAGCCAATGCGCAGTTTGCGCTGTACTGCGGAAATTGAAGCCTTGCGTGACTGGGTAACGAAGTAAACGGCTTCGTCGTAAAGCGCATCCGACTCATCGTCGCTCTCTTCAGCCAAGTTGCCCGCGGCGCCCATTTGTTCACCGCTGGCCCCGTCTGTGACACCGGAAATGTAGTCGGGTTCAGCGCGCGAGCGCCAGTCATCACATACACGGTGCACTTCCTCATCGGATACAAAGGCACCGTGCACCCGCGTAGGAACACCGGCACCTGGCGCCAAATACAGCATGTCGCCGTGCCCCAATAGTTGCTCTGCGCCGCCCTGGTCAAGGATGGTGCGCGAATCTACACGCGATGACACCTGGAACGCGATTCGGGTGGGCACGTTGGCTTTAATCAAGCCGGTAATAACGTCGACCGATGGCCGCTGCGTGGCGAGCACCAGGTGAATACCGGCGGCGCGCGCTTTCTGCGCGATACGCGCAATAAGTTGTTCAACTTTTTTACCCACAATCATCATCATGTCGGCAAATTCATCGATCACCACAACAATGTTCGGCAAGGTATCGAGCTGCGGTGCCACCTGGTCTTCAACGTCGATTATGGACAGCGGATCGGGCTGCCAGATTGGGTCATCCAGCGGCTCGCCTTTATCGCGCGCCTGCGAAACCTTGCGGTTAAAGCCACTTAGGTTACGCACGCCCATTGCTGCCATCAGCCTGTAGCGTCGCTCCATCTCACCAACACACCAGCGCAGCCCATTGGCAGCATCTTTCATATCGGTGATCACTGGCGCCAGCAAGTGCGGGATACCTTCGTAAACATTAAGCTCAAGCATTTTAGGGTCGATCAACACCAGGCGAACCTCGGCTGGCGTGGCCTTGTACAGCAAACTCAACAGCATGGCGTTAACGCCCACCGACTTACCCGAGCCCGTGGTACCGGCTACCAGCAAGTGCGGCATTTTCGCCAGGTC
>JABDNS010000016.1 GCA_013043705.1 Pseudomonadales bacterium | reverse complement strand
GAGTAAAAACTCGCTCGCGAGTTTTTACTCTGACCCCAAACTTATAAGGCGAGGATTTTTTCGCCGCGAGAGATGCCGGATACGCCGCTGCGCACGACCTCGAGGATTTTTGCTTCTTTCACCGCCTCGATAAAAGCATCTAGCTTATCTTGCGTGCCAATCAGCTGGATGGTGTACAAGGTGCTGTTCACATCGACGATTTGGCCGCGAAAAATATCCGTGGTGCGCTTCACTTCCTCACGCATCGCGCCGCTGGCGCGCACTTTAATCAGCATGCACTCGCGCTCAAGGTGAGCGCCTTCGCTCAGGTCGACCAACTTTATCACATCCACCAGCTTGTTTAACTGCTTGGTAATTTGCTCGATGGTACGTTCATCACCCACCGTTGTTAATGTAAGACGCGAGAGAGACGTGTCATTGGTGGGCGCAACATTCAGGGTTTCAATGTTGTAACCGCGCTGGGAAAAAAGCCCCACTACCCGCGACAACGCACCAGGTTCGTTTTCCATTAGCAATGAAAGAATACGCCTGCTTTCATTCATGAAGTGCGCTCCCCTTTGCGCAGCCACATATCGGCCATTGATCCGTTCGGTGCAATATGCATTGGGTATACATGCTCGTGTGGATCCACGTAGACATCCATAAATACCAGTTTTTCGCGGCTAAGCTTCAAGCCTTCTTCCAGCTTTTCACGTAGCTCGGAAAGCTCGGTAACTTTAATGCCAACGTGCCCATAGGCTTCTGCCAGCCTAATAAAGTCGGGCAATGACTCTTCGTAAGTTGACTGCGCGTAGCGACCTTCATACTGCATATCCTGCCACTGCTTGACCATTCCCAGGTAGCCATTATTTAAATTCAGAATCAGCATCGGGATATTGTATTGCGTACAGGTCGACATCTCCTGGATACACATCTGGATGCTACCTTCGCCGGTTACACAAACAACGTCGCGATCGCGGTGCGCCAGCTTTACGCCCATCGCGGCAGGCAAGCCAAAACCCATGGTGCCCAAGCCGCCCGAATTAACCCACTGGCGCGGCTCGTCGAATAAGTAGTATTGCGCGGCAAACATTTGGTGCTGGCCCACGTCGGAGGTGACAAAAGCCTTGCCGTTTGTAAGCTCGTGAATCATCTTTATGGCGCGCTGCGGTTTGATTAACCCATTGCTCTCGTCAAATCGGTCTGCCGTGTACAGACCTTGCTCGGCACGCCAGGCATTGATGCGTAACCACCAATCAGCCAGCGCTTGCTGGTCAACTCTATTCGCAATGCCCTCGGCTTGCTCTACCGCTTCGATCTGCGACAGCATTTCATCCAGCGTTTCTTTGGCCGGGCCAACAATCGGCACATGCGCGGTCACCGTTTTAGAAATACTCGCCGGGTCGGCGTCGATATGAATGACAGTAGCGTCTGGGCAAAACCTGGATACCGTATTGGTAACGCGATCATCAAAGCGCGCGCCAACGGCGAGGATTACATCGCTTTCGTGCATCGCATTATTCGCTTCGTAGGTACCATGCATGCCAAGCATGCCGAGAAACTGTTTATCGCTGCCCGGGAAAGCACCCAGCCCCATCAAAGTATTGGTAACCGGGAAATTCAAATGACGCGCCAGCGCACGTAGCGACTCACTGGCATTGCCCTGCACTACGCCGCCGCCGGAATAAATAATCGGGCGCTTGGCACGCAGCATTAACTCCACCGCTTTTTTTATCTGGCCGTTATGCGCTTTCACCGTTGGCGTGTATGAGCGCATGTTGATCGATTTCGGGTAACGGTAGGCGCGCTTCTCCCAAGGGGCGGTGATGTCTTTTGGAATATCTACCACCACCGGGCCCGGCCTGCCCGAGCTGGCCAGGTAGAACGCTTTTTTCATAATTGACGGAATATCTTCAACGCGCTTGACCAGGAAACTGTGTTTCACAATAGGCCGTGAAATACCGATCATATCGGTTTCCTGGAACGCGTCCTCGCCAATCAGGTGGCTCTGCACCTGCCCGGAGATCACCACCAACGGAATGGAGTCCATGTACGCCGTGGCAATGCCGGTGATCGCATTGGTGGCACCTGGGCCTGAAGTAACCAGCGCTACGCCGGTTTTACCGGTTGCTCTCGAGTAACCGTCGGCGGCATGCGTGGCGGCCTGTTCGTGGCGAACCAGAATGTGCGGGATCTTGCTGTGCTTGTGCAGCGCGTCGTAAATATGCAACACCGCGCCACCGGGATAGCCAAAAATATACTCGACCCCCTCTTCCTCGAGGATGCGTACCAACATTTCACCGCCAGAGAGCATTTCGGCGCCTTCGGCGGCGTTCACGTCGGTAAGGCCGGCTCCGCCAGCCTTGTTAGCGGCGTTGTCGCCTTTTTGATCTTTTTTCAACATCTTCAGCCCCAAACTGTCATTGCAACGCAGCACACCCTGGCCGCATTCTAAAACCAAACACATTTAGCCCATTTTCGCTGCAAATGGCAGCATTTAAAGCCCTTTTCAGGGCTTTTCCTTTTTTTGCGTAGCGGGAAAACCCAGCGCCTGCGTGTTTGGCATTGAAACACGCTCAAATTACTGGAAAAAACGCACGCAAGCCGACCATTCTTTAATGCATACCCCTTGCTGTCAATACCACACCGGCAACTGTGACTTATTCGCCGAACTTTCTGCGAAAATTTGGCCTAACATTACTAATATCAACACGATGCAGTAGCTGCCAGTAAGCAAACTGTTGGCCCGTGCAGGACACCGGCCGAAACTGCAGCGCTGCGTTTGAAATAGAGAGCCCAACAACCATGCCCAAGCCGTTTATCAAAGCCTCCATGCGCGCCACGCTGTGCGTATTGTTTGCCGCCACCGCATTGGTCGCCCTGCCCGTGCAAGCTGAAACTTTCTATAAGTGGAAAAGCAGTGAAGGCGTCTGGGAATACGGCGCACACCCGCCGCCGGGTATCGACGCGATCGAAATCAAAACCACGTCCACCAAAGCATCGTCGGCCCCGGTCAAGCAAACCGCTGAAGAAGCCAACGCCGCTGGTGGCACGCTGGAAGTGGAAGTTAAGCAGCGCGCTAAAGCGAAAAAGAATGCCGAGTATTGTGAAACTGCAACCAGCAACCTTGAAGCGCTGTCGAGCAAAGCGGTTATTCGCCGTCGCGACGCCGAAGGCAATATCTCGATAATTTCCGAAAAAGAGCGCAAGGAAGAAATTGAAAAAGCGGAAGTGGCGAAGGAGCGTTACTGCGGATAGAGAGTTGCGGCTAACGCCACGCTTGGCTACCTATACCCTCTTAGCTACCTACGGTTAACTCTCGCAAACGCGCGATGGCCTCATCGCGCTGCTCCAGTTCTTTTTTCAATTGCCGGTTCTGCTCAATGACCTTGTCTTTGCTGACGTCGGCCTCAATCATGATCTTCGCACTAAACCACAGCAAGCGCGCTTCTTCGGCAGCTTCGCCCTGCACTGCGTCGGCGGCGCGCTGGTCGAGCACGTAGGCAACGGTTTGCGCCGCATCGCGACTGTAGTCGGGATTATCGCGGTCTAGCCGCACAGCAATAATGCCCCACAACGCATAGGCATCGGCCAGCAAACTGGCGTGCTCGGCCAACACCGCCTCGTAGGCCTGGAACGCCGCTTTGTAGCGACCCTCGCGGTGCCACTCATTACCCAAAGAAAGTTTACGTAGCGCAGCTTCGGTGGCCAGGTCTATTTCGGGTTCGCAAACAGGCAGCGGCGCGGGCGCAGGCTCTGGCATAACTTGCTGGATAATGCAGGGTTCGGGCGGAGGTGGTGCAACGCAGGCGGGCAGACAAAGTACCAGCAACAAGCCGATAGCGATTTTTAATGGGTGCAAACGCCTTTTGGAGGCAAGCGATAACGGGAAGCGGCTGCTTTTCACTCGGCTGAAAACCTTGCTGGTGACACGGCTGGCAAACGGCTCACAAAACAGGTGCATCTGTGCACCGGAAACGCCTCGCATCATACAAGCTTTTGCCAGCGTCTGCTATGCAACTGCGGGCTTACCCGCGCATTTTTTCAGTTGCTTACGATACGCCTTACAACACAACTAACGCGCGTGGATTGACAGCCCAACGTTGTCGAAATTGAACCGGGATTGCACCGAACTTGAGCCGCAAAGGCTAGCCGCCCGAACGCTGTGGCCGCATGGCAGGAAATAACAACACATCGCGGATCGATGGCGAATCGGTAAGCAACATCACCAGGCGGTCAATGCCGATACCCTCGCCGGCGGTTGGCGGCAAACCGTATTCCAGCGCATTAATATAGTCGGCATCAAAATGCATGGCCTCAAGGTCTCCGGCATCCTTGTCTTCAACCTGTTGTTGAAACCGCTGCACCTGGTCCTCTGCATCATTTAACTCTGAAAAGCCATTGGCGATCTCCCGGCCGGCCACAAAGAACTCGAATCGATCGGTCACAAACGGGTCGCTATCGCTTCGCCTGGCCAGCGGCGAGACTTCGGTGGGATATTCGGTAATAAAAGTTGGCTCAACCAGCTTTTCTTCAGCGGTCTTTTCAAATATTTCGATCTGGATTTTACCCAGCCCGTAACTGTCTTTTACGGGTATGCCCAGCGACTTGGCAAGCGCAGCGGCAGCATCGCGCGTAGCGAGCTGCTCGGCGCCAAAATCCGGGTTGAAATGCAAAATCGCCTCTAGCACGGTAAAGCGCCTGAAAGGCGCTGCAAAACTAATGCTCTGGCCCTGGTATTCAATACTCGACCCGCCGTGCAATTCGCTCACCAATTCGGCTAGCATTGCCTCGGTAAGGTCCATCAGGTCGCGATAATCTGCGTAGGCCTGGTAAAACTCCAACATCGTAAATTCTGGGTTGTGCCGCGTCGACAAACCTTCATTGCGAAAGTTGCGGTTAATCTCAAATACACGCTCGAAACCACCCACAACCAGGCGCTTGAGGTACAACTCCGGCGCGATGCGCAAATACATATCAATATCCAGCGCATTGTGATGCGTAACAAAAGGCCTGGCGGTTGCGCCGCCGGGAATTTGCTGCAGCATCGGGGTTTCTACTTCAAGAAAGTCACGCGACACCATAAAGCGGCGAATTTTATCGACGATGCGCGAGCGCATGGTAAAAACCGCGCGCACCTCTTCATTCACAATAAGGTCAACATAACGCTGACGGTAACGCAGTTCGGTATCCGACAGCCCGTGAAACTTTTCGGGCAGCGGACGCAGCGACTTGGTGAGCAACACCGCATCGCTGATGTTGACATACAAATCGCCTTTGCCCGATTTGTGTACCGGGCCGCGCGCACCAACAATATCGCCAATGTCCCAGCGCTTGATCGATTCGCGCAAGGCCTCGGGCAACTGTTTTTTATCGACATAAAGCTGGATGCGACCGGAGACATCCTGCAATACCAGGAATGGGCCGCGCTTGGCCATGATGCGGCCGGCCACCGCTGCAGCGCGATCCAGTTGTTCCAGTGCATCCTTGTCATGACCACCCAGCTCGCTTTGCAGGTCTGCGGCTAGCGCGTCGCGACGAAATTTGTTGGGGAAAGCCTGGCCCGCTTCGCGCAAGCTTTGCAACTTGCCGCGCCTTTCGGCAACCAGCTTGTTGTCGTCGCTATTGGAACTCGCTGTTGTTTGCTTGTCGTTCATTGCATGCTTGTCCGGCAATTTGATGAGTGAATAAACTTAAAGGCCCTGCTTGAGCGAGGCTTCAATAAATGGGTCGAGCGCACCATCGAGAACTGCCTGGCAGTTGCTGGTCTGCTCGCCGGTACGCAAATCCTTGATGCGCTGGTCGTCCAGTACATAAGAGCGAATCTGGCTGCCCCAACCGATGTCGGCTTTGCTGTCTTCCACCGATTGCTTCTCTTCATTGCGCTTTTGAATTTCCAGCTCGTAGAGCCTGGCACGCAACATTTTCCAGGCCTTGTCGCGGTTCTGGTGCTGCGACCGCTCGCTCTGGCACTGCGCAACCACGCCGCTTGGCTCGTGGGTTAAGCGCACTGCGGAATCGGTTTTGTTAACGTGTTGCCCGCCTGCACCCGAGGCGCGATAGGTGTCGGTGCGCACGTCAGCGGGATTCACATCGATCTCAATATCTTCATCAATTTCGGGCGAGACAAATACCGAAGCAAAAGAAGTATGCCGCCGGCTGCCCGCATCGAATGGCGACTTGCGAACCAGCCGGTGCACGCCCGTTTCAGTGCGCAACCAACCGAAGGCATAGTCGCCTTTCACGTGCAGGCTGGCACTTTTAATACCTGCCACATCGCCGCCAGACGCCTCTATTAAATCGATATCAAAACCTTTGGCTTCTGCCCAGCGCAGGTACATGCGCAGCAGCATCTCTGCCCAATCCTGCGCCTCGGTGCCACCGGAGCCAGCCTGGATATCGAGAAAAGCATTGTTGGCGTCCATGCTGCCAGAAAACATGCGGCGAAATTCCAACTTTGCCAATTTATCGCCGAGCTGGCCAATTTCGCTATCAACATCGGCCAGTGATTCTGCATCGCTCTCTTCGAATACCATGTCAAGCAACTCGGTGGTATCGGCAATACCGCCTTCCAGTTGCTCGATGGTTAATACTACCTGCTCTAGCTGCGCTCGCTGCTTGCCAAGCTGCTGCGCACGTTCAGGCTCATCCCAAACCGAAGGCTCGGCCAGCTCCAGCTCAACTTCGGCTAACTGTTCTTTCTTGTTGTCGTAGTCAAAGGTACCCCCTAAGCGCCGCGACCCTGGCGCTCATTTCTTTCAAGGCGGTTTGTTGCTGGTTAATTTCGAGCATTTTGGCGGTTGAGCTCCGGTTCCGGATATCGCTTGTTCTGCAAATCGCGTTACATTTGGCAGCAGGTGCTGCGGCGCGGCAGTATAGCGAAAAGGTTCTGCGGCCGCACGCAGGGCCATGTCTCAGCAGCGACGGCCACATTTGCCAGAATAATGCTTGACAGCAGAGCGGTCATTACCAGAATAGCGAGTAGGTAATAGATGGGCGCGAAGCTGCACTCGTCACCACCTACCCGGCGAATGTGCAGCCATAGCGCTCGCACCTGTTCGCACAAGCTAGTCACTCAAACATACTGCTTTGCTGCTCGAATCAACGCAAAGTAGCGCCAGGAAAATTGCCCAGGAAACTGCCATGCGCGCCTATTTGAAAAATCCGGACAACCCCGCCAGCTTCAATTGCGATGTGCTGGTTGTGCCACTGTACAGCGACAAAAAGCTCCCACGCGCGGCGCGCGAGGTCGATAAGGTATTAAAAAAGCAGGTCAGCCAATTGTTGGGTAACGGCGATTTTGGCGCCAGCCACGGCGAAACCATGTTGCTTCCGGGCGTGCTCGGCACCGGCGCAAAACACCTTATGCTGCTCGGCTTGGGTGAGCGAGAAAACATGCAGCGACAGCAGTGGGTAACTGCCGCCGCCGCGCTGGCGTCTGCGTTGAACGCCGCCAAAGTAAAGCACATCGCTATACTCAGCGATTTCAAAACACCCAAGGGCATGCCGTTAGCGTGGACCTTGCAACAATTTGTCGTTCAAATCACGTGTGCCACTTATCGTTACACCGCTACCAAAACGCCGGCTAAAAAAGATTTGCCACAAATCAACAAGCTCAGCTTTCTGGCGGCTGCCAATAACAGTGCCAACAAGAAGGCTCTCACCCACGGTATTGCTATTGGTGAAGGAATTAACCTTGCGCGCGAACTCGGCAACCTGCCGGGTAATATTTGCACGCCGAAATACCTCTCTGCGCAGGCGCGCAAGCTTGGCCGGCGTTTCGACAAACTAAGTACGCGCGTGCTCGGCGAAAAACAAATGCGCGAACTGGAAATGCATTCACTGCTCTCGGTCGGCACTGGCAGCGTGCAGGAATCGCAGCTGATCATAATGAATTACCACGGTGGCAAAAAAAGCCAGAAGCCGCATGTGCTGGTTGGCAAAGGCATCACATTCGACAGCGGCGGTATTAGCCTCAAGCCTGGCAGCAAGATGGACGAGATGAAGTTTGATATGTGCGGCGCCGCCAGCGTGCTCGGCGCGATGCAGGCGGCCGCAAGCATGTCGCTACCCATCAACATTATTGGTGTTATTGCAGCGGCCGAAAACATGCCAGCCGGCAACGCCACCAAACCCGGCGACGTAGTAACCAGCATGGCCGGCAAGACTATCGAAGTGCTCAACACCGATGCCGAAGGCCGCTTGGTACTGTGCGACGCACTGCATTACGTGAAGCGCTTCAAGCCGGAAACGGTGGTCGACATGGCCACGCTAACCGGCGCCTGCATCGTTGCACTCGGCCATCACGCCAGCGGCCTGCTGAGCAATGATGATGAGCTGGCCGATGCGCTGCTCAAAGCGGGAATCGACAGCGGCGATCGCGCCTGGCGCCTGCCGCTGTGGGAGGAATACCACAAGCAACTGAAAACACCGTTTGCCGACCTGGCAAATATTGGCGGGCCAAGCGCCGGCACCATCACCGCCGGCTGCTTTTTATCCCAGTTTGCCGAAGACTACCGTTGGGCGCATTTGGATATTGCCGGTACTGCCTGGAACCAGGGCGGCCCCAAAGGCGCCAGCGGCAGGCCGGTCGCGCTGCTTTGCCAGTACCTCGACGACCTGGCAAGCGCGAAGTGACCCGCGTTGATTTCTATATAGCGGGCGCTGGTGGCGAACGCGACTGGCTAAACGTGGCCTGCCGCGTGATAGAAAAAGCCTGGCGCCGTGAGCACGATATCTATGTACACACCGACAACGCCGAGGCCATGGCGCAGTTCGACAACTTGTTGTGGTCGTTTCGGCCCAACAGTTTCATCCCGCACCGCAACGAAGCGGTTCAAGCCGCAGCGGGCACCCCGCGCGAGGTATTAATTGGCTGCAGTGGGCAGCCTGGTGATCACCACGACGTATTGATTAACCTAACCCATAGCAAGCCGGATTTTTTCGGCCGTTTCACCCGCATCGCCGAAATCGTGCCCGGCGATGAGCAAGCCAGGCGGCGCTCGCGCGAACGCTACAAATACTACCGCGAACGCGGCTATCCGCTACACGTGCACGATCTTTGACGTAAACTGTGCCTGCGGGGTTCGCGTGCGCCCCCGCAGCGGCTCGGCAATTTGCCCTGCCCGCAAAGCGCCGTGTGTCAAATCGGGAACCGCTGTTATGTCGAAACCCTTAAAACACGCTCTGCTCGAAGAGTTACAAACGCTATCTAATGAACTCAATAAGGTCGGGCAGGCGTTCGAAGCGGCACAAACCAGCGATAGCATCGATTCGGCTGCAGCAAAAAATTCGGCAGCTTCAGTGGCATCGACAGCATCGGCAACATCAGTTAAATCGGTGAAATCAAAAACCACGCCAACTCGCAAACGCCAGCCCCTGTTGCAGCGAGCCCAGTCGATTGCCGATAATCGACGCGCCAGCGCCCTGGCTGAAAAACAGGTCGCACTGCCTCTGTAAGAACAGCCACGGTAAAAACGGTCACTCTAAAAAAAGGCGGCGTTGCAGCCTCCCCCACTCACCTTAGCGAGCCCTGCCCCAGCAACATGGAAAAAACTTTCCAGCCCCAGTCCATAGAGCAACGTTGGTACCAGTATTGGGAGCAACGCGGCTATTTTGCACCCGCTAGCGATAATCAAGATGGCGCTAAGGGCGGCCCCTTCAGCATTATGATTCCGCCGCCGAACGTGACCGGCAGCTTGCATATGGGTCACGCTTTCCAGCACACCATTATGGATGCGCTCACGCGCCACCAGCGCATGTTGGGCAAAAACACTTTATGGCAGGTTGGCACCGACCACGCAGGCATTGCCACGCAGATGGTTGTGGAGCGCAAACTCGCCGCCGCAGAGCAGCCCGACCGGCACGCGCTGGGTCGCGATGCATTTATCGAAAAAATCTGGGACTGGAAACACGAGTCGGGCGACACCATCACCCGGCAAATGCGCAGGCTTGGCAACTCGGTAGATTGGGAAACCGAACGTTTCACGATGGACGACGGTTTCTATTCAGCCGTGCAGGAAGTGTTTGTGCAACTGCACGCGGAAGGCCTCGTTTACCGCGGCAAACGCCTGGTGAATTGGGACCCGAAATTACACACCGCCATTTCCGATTTGGAAGTAGAAAATCGTGAGTCGCAGGGCAGTATGTGGCAACTGCGCTACCCATTGGCCGATGGGGTGAAAACCCGCGATGGCAAAGACTACCTGGTGGTTGCCACCACCCGCCCCGAAACCATGCTCGGCGATACCGGCGTTGCAGTGAATGCGCGCGATGAGCGCTTTAACGATCTGGTTGGCAAGTTTATTGAGTTGCCGTTGGTAGGCCGTCGCATTCCGATTGTGGCCGATGAGCATGCCGACATGGAAAAAGGCACCGGCTGCGTGAAGATTACCCCCGCGCACGACTTCAACGACTACGCGGTTGGCAAACGCAACAAACTGGCCATGATAAATGTGCTCGACCCCACCGGTCACATTCGCCAACAGGCAGAAGTATTCGATTGCGATGGCCAAAGCAGTGACGTCTTCCCCGCCGCTATGCCCAGCCAATTTGCTGGCATGGAGCGTTTCGCCGCGCGCAAAGCGGTGATTGAGGCGATGGATAGCTCGGGGTTTCTGGATAAGGTCGAGCCACACAAACTTGCCGTACCCTACGGTGACCGTGGTGGCGTGGTCATAGAACCGATGCTCACCGACCAGTGGTATGTGGATGCGAAAACATTGGCCAAGCCCGCCATCGAAGCGGTCGAAAATGGTGATGTTAAATTTGTGCCCAAGCAATATGAAAATATGTACTTCGCGTGGATGCGCGACGTACAGGACTGGTGCATTTCGCGCCAGCTTTGGTGGGGACATCGCATTCCCGCCTGGTACGACAAAGACGGCAAAGTCTATGTTGGGCGCAACGAAGCGGAAGTGCGAAAAAATAATCACCTTGGCAACGATGTTGCACTGGAACAAGACCCGGATGTACTCGACACCTGGTTTAGCTCGGCGCTGTGGACCTTCGCCACGCTGGGCTGGCCTGAAAAAACCGATCGGCTGGCAACCTTCCACCCCACCAGTGTGTTGGTAACCGGTTTCGACATCATTTTCTTCTGGGTTGCCAGAATGATGATGATGACGCTGCACTTTATGAAAGACGCCGATGGCAAGCCACAGGTGCCTTTCGAAACGGTTTACGTAACCGGCTTGATCCGCGACGACCACGGCCAGAAGATGTCGAAATCCAAGGGCAACGTACTCGACCCGCTGGATATGATCGACGGCATCTCGTTGCAGGCATTACTGGAAAAACGCACCGGCAATATGATGCAGCCGCAGCTGCGCGAAAAAATTGGCAAGCGCACCAAAAAGGAGTTTCCCGAAGGTATTAGCGCACACGGTACCGATGCGCTGCGATTCACACTGGCCGCGCTCGCCTCTACTGGGCGCGACATTAACTGGGATATGCACCGGCTTGAAGGCTACCGCAATTTCTGCAACAAGCTTTGGAATGCCGCGCGCTACGTGTTAATGAACGTTGAAGACGAAGACTGCGGGCAAAACAACGAGCCAGTGCAGTTATCGGTGGCCGACCGCTGGATCAACAGCCGCCTGCAACAACTGGCCGCCGATATGGACAGCCACTTTGCCGGCTACCGCTTCGACCTGGCCAGCCATGCGCTGTATGAATTTATCTGGAACGAATACTGCGACTGGTATCTTGAGCTTTCCAAACCAGCGTTGGCCGACAGCAACGCTTCTGTAGAAGCCAAACGCGGCACCCGGCGTACACTCGTCCGTGTGCTGGAAGCCACTTTGCGACTCGCGCATCCAATTATGCCGTTTATCACCGAAGAGATATGGCAATCGGTAAAAAAACTGGCCGGCATCGATGCAAGCTGCGACACCATCATGCGCCAGCCCTACCCTGCATGCGATACACGAGCAATTGACGAAGATGCGCTAGCCGCGGTGGCGTGGTTAAAAGGCGTCGTAGTTGCGCTGCGCACCATTCGAGGCGAAATGAATATTGCACCTGGCAAGGCGCTGCCGGTAATTTTTAAAAACGCATCGACACAAGATCGCGAGTTATTCAATACCAACAAAGTGCTGGTTGAGTCGATGGCCAAAACCGAAAGCGTAAACTGGCTGGATGCCAACGATGAAGCACCGCCAGCCGCAACCCAATTACTCGGTAGCCTCGAAATCATGGTGCCGTTGGCCGGCAATATTGATACAGGCGCGGAAATTGCCAGGCTTGACAAAGAACTGGCGAAGTTGCAAAAAGAGGCCGCTCGCTTGCAAGGCAAGCTTGGCAATGAAAAGTTTATTGGCAAGGCGCCACAAGACGTGGTTGCAAAAGAGCGAGAAAAACTTGCGCAATGCCAGCAAGCGGCAGACAAACTCGCCGCCCAGCGCGACCAGCTAAGCAGTCTTTAGGCTATAGGCTGCGCACGCGGCAAGGCCATGGCTTAGCGAGCTGCGGAGCCGGCACTGCTATCGTCGCGAAAAGCCCTGAGCAGCTTGTAGACATCGCTGGATTCTTCACGCAGCGTGGGCGCCTCAAAACCCGGCTCCAAAAACCGCGAAATCCCCGGCGTGTTTAAAGCGATGCTATCGCTGTAACGCCCGCTTGAGCCGCCATTGGCTGCCGGCCCGGAATCAACCGCCGCCTCTGTCGCGCTTAAATCTGCCAAATCGCCAAAGGCCATGGTCCAGTCGGGAAAGTGCCGTTTTTCTTTTTCCTGTAAGCGCAAGGTTTGAATATCGGTATGCCGGCTATCGGCAAGAATAGAGTCATAGACCTCGCGCACCGATTGCTCCTTGCCCTCCAAAACCTGCATAAACCTGCCATCGGCGTACAACAGCAGCCCGGTTAGTAACAAGCGGCCATTCCTTCGCCTGGACACTTTCAGTAAATCGAGTAAATCAGCGCCAGACAAAGGCTTGCAGGCCCGGCTTACATAAATCACGTGAAACACGCATTTACCTCACACACTCACAGTGATGCAGTTCACAGTTTAACGCGCTTTGCCTGTCTACGGCACACATCAAAATGCCGTTTATGCCAGACGGCTTTAAAGCAAGTAGCGCAAGCAACACATTCTGGCCAGCTTCGCCTTGCAGAGGGATTTTCATGACTATACTTTTATCTTGAAGCCGATCCAAACAGTATAGGAAATAGCACCATGACAGAGCAATTTCGTCTTGTAACGCGCAGCGATTTTGACGGGCTCGTTTGCGCCGTTTTACTTAAGCACCTGAACCTGATCGACGAAATTACGTTCGTTCACCCCAAGGATATGCAGGATGGCAGTATTGATATAAGTGATCGTGATATCACTACTAACCTGCCCTATGTTGTTGATGCGCACCTGGTTTTCGATCACCACCACTCAGAGCTTTTACGCAACCCCGGCATGCACGAAAACTACATTATTGATGCCAACGCGCCATCTGCCGCCAGGGTGGTATGGAAACACTACGGTGGCCACAAGGCCTTCCCTGAAAAATGGGACGAAATGATGGAGGCTGTAGACAAGGGCGACTCGGCGCAATACAACGAAGAAGAAATTTTGCACCCGAACAACTGGGAGCTACTCAACTTCCTGATGGACGCGCGTACTGGCCTTGGCCGCTTCAGGGAGTTTCGCATCTCGAACTACAACCTGATGATGGACCTGATCGACTACTGCGCCGATCATTCAATCGAGCAAATTATTGAGTTGCCCGATGTAAAAGAGCGCGTAGAACTATATTTTGACCACGAAGAGAAATTTAAAGAACAGATCCTGCGCTGCTCCACCGTGCATGGAAACCTTGTGGTACTGGATTTGCGCGAAGAAGAAATCATATACGCCGGCAATCGCTTTATGATTTACGCGCTGTTTCCTAAATGCAATATATCTATTCACGTATTGTGGGGCCTTAAAAAACAGAATACGGTATTTGCAACAGGTAAATCGATTGTCGATCGCAGTTCAAAATCAAATGTGGGCGAACTGATGTTGCAATACGGCGGCGGCGGACACGAAGCGGCCGGTACCTGCCAGGTTGCGAATGACCGGGCTGAAGAATCACTGCACGCCATTATTGAGCAAATCAATAATGACGATGACTGGCTGGTAGCTGTATAAAGACCCGGCTCATCACAGGCTATCTGTAAGCCCGTGTGGCAACAGAAATCCTAGTTAGGGCGATACCAAATAGGCGAAGTATAGGCGCGCTCTTGCGTGGCCATGAGCACATCTTCGCTCATTATTGTTTGATAGTAAGCAGCATCGTAGCTGGTCCATCTCGGCGTTGGTATCTC
Source organism: Pseudomonadales bacterium (assembly GCA_013043705.1). GTDB lineage: Bacteria > Pseudomonadota > Gammaproteobacteria > Pseudomonadales > UBA7434 > UBA7434. The sequence goes on along the minus strand of JABDNS010000016.1, from coordinate 80,977 downwards.
CAGAACCCTGGCGTAATAGTACGCGCTGGCGGAGGCATCAAAAGTCGGGTCCCGCCACTGCACTTGCAAGCGGCTTGCACCAATGCTGTTTTCATAACTGGCATTGGCAACATTCACTGTCGATCCAACCGCACTTAGCTTACCCGCGCCGTCCACGCTGCGCTGGCCCGACCACACTACATCGAAAACCCTTTCCTGCGCAGCGCCCACTGAATCAACCCAGCCTTTCACTACCTGGATGCGATCGAGGTTGGCACCCTGCGGATCCTTTAACGCCGCTATAGCGAATGTCGGGGCTATCATACCGGCAGCAGCCAGCTCGCCACCCATCGCTACCTGCTGCTGCCCGAGCACTGCATCGAACGTCACAATAATGCGCGGGCCAGTCGTCGCGTAGGTCTCGCGACGCGCCATGGCATCAAAAATGGCCTCGCGAGTATTTTTTTCGGCCCAGACCGCGGTGTAACCGGACGCGGCCATTTCCCAACCAAGGATTTTGTAACCGGCCACATCGCCCAGCACACCCTGCCAACGCCCTGCGCTGGGCTCCATATACGCCATCTTGCCAAAAAAGTTGTCTTCGCCGGCGGTTGCCAGTGCGGTGTGCGAATCGGTTGCACCGATCATGCCGAATTGGAAGGGATTGCTACCAAGACTTTTTTCAAGTTGCAAGCCACGCGTTAACGCAGCGCGAGCATACTCGTATTGCAACATGGCTGGCTGCTTGAGAACGCCGGCGAAATTACCTTTGTCCCAGGTTTCATAATCGGCGAACTCATCATTCTTCGACAACAAGCGGTGCGTTTCACCGTCGCCTTTTATTTGCGTAACTTCATACAAGGGCTCCCAGCGCGCCCTTGTTTTGGCATAGTCGGCTGTGAGTGGCTCACCGGTTTCCGGATTGATTTCCGGAAACATAAGCCCGTTACTAATATTGCCATTGTGCGCGGCGGCAAGCATACGACCGCCCGTGTCTCGCTCGTAGCGCGCCATCCAGCGCCACAGGTCTTCCGGGTTGTCGCTCTCACTCGAAGTGAAAGGCAACAACTTCTGCGCTTGCCTGGCTCCATCGCGATAAAAAACATTGCGGTGCAAGTTGCTGCCGCCGGGTGACGAGGTCCACTCGAAGCCTATCATGGCCGTGAACCTGCCCGGATCGTTAAAAGCATCGGCGGTTTTCACATGTTCGCGCCAAATGCCGCGAAAAAAGCGCTCGTTAAATAACACCCGTGGTGCCGAGCCATCGGTTAACGCACCCATCACCTGCATGCGTGCCGCCAACTTTTCTGCTGCGCTTCCGTTCACCAGCTTTTCATACCAGCCACGGGTAACCTCATCGCGCAAAAAACGCTTGTTGCCCGCTATTAACTCCTGCATCGTGCCCATCGCGTCGGAATGATCGGTAATTACAAGGAAATCCAACGGCCGGTCGAGCTTTACCTGCAAGCCGTTGCTGGAAGTAACTTGCTCTCCCCTGGCAAAACGATAGGCGGTTGCCTGGTCAAGTGTTACACCAAAGGCACGCGCGTCAAGCGACAGGTTCGTATGCAAATGTGTATCGCCCCACAATACCTGCTTTTGTCCAGCAGCGTTGGCGTTTGGCGAGTATGGTGATTTTTCGCCCACTGCCGCAAACACAGTATTGCAAAGCAATATAAATTGACAAACGATTACCGCTGCCATCAAGCAACTGATTCGGCGCATCTAAAAATCCTCGCTATCTGCTAATTATGTTTTATACAGCGGAATGCCTATTAATCTGGCAAGGTAAGCACAACACTTGTTAAGACGCGCCCAAAATTGACTGTTTACTTCCGTCGGCATCAACACAAACAAAGGTGATATTGCTTTCAAAGAGAACTTTATTGATCTCAATGCTGTAGCGCGCTGCGTAAACCGAAACGTTGTAGGTCACCGATGTGGTGCCTACACGCGTTTTTTCGCAAACGAAGCGCAGTATCTGGCCCTTCTCGATGCGATGCCGGAATTCCACACTGTCGAGTCCGATGGTTACAAAATGCCTGCCGGGGAAGTCCAAGCTCACACGAATGTAGGCTATTTCGTCGACCCATTTCAACAAGGTGCCACCGAACAAGCTGCCGTAATCATTCAAATCTTCCGGCAATACAATCTTGTAATGCTCCAATTTTTACTCCTTGCGGGTTTTGTTAACCGGCGCCAGTGGCGCGGTATATGGCAGCTGCCAAGGATTGTCTGGCGTGGCAAGAACAACCTGCCCTTTGCGATTGAAAGCTTTAATTCTTGCGGCGATGTCGCTACGCAGCGCTACCTCGCTTACCTGCCTCGTCTGCAACAGGCATTGCAGAAATCCTTCCAGGCGGTAGCGTTTTGCGGGCGCAACGCCACCGCAACGCTGCAGCTCGGCGAAGTAGCTATCGAGCTGGTCGAGCGGCAAATGATGTGCTTTGGCGTCAGGCATGGAAAAAACGGCGGCCTCATAAACGAACGTCGACAGTCTGAAAGATTAACCATCACTGTGCAAGACGGCGCTTGCGATCGGCGGCAGAGAGCCCGCGCATAAATGGGTAAGCCATATTGGGTAGTTAGCACGACATGCGGCATAGGGGCGGCAGGCAATCTCGCGTATAATCGTCAGGACACGGGTCTGGCAGTCTAATGGTGGTGGTTTTTTAATCAGCTACTGGCTGGAAATGCGCGGGGACTACCTTGCCGGAACAGCCGCGTTGGCACGCTTCGAACAAGGTCGCTTGCGCCCGTAAAACCCCTTTCTAAAAACTTGCTTCCAGGGCAGCTTACATGTCTGAACACGCGAATACGATTTACTACACACTCACCGACGAAGCGCCCGCGCTGGCAACGGCATCTTTCCTACCCATTGTGCGTCGCTTCGCCGCTGCCGCCGGTATTGAGTTCAAACTCACCGATATTTCTCTGGCCGGCCGCGTTCTATCTGGCTTCCCGGAATTCCTGGACGACAAGCAGAAAGCTGAAGATGGCCTCGCCTTTTTGGGCCAGCTAACCCAGGACCCGCACTGCAATTTTATCAAGCTGCCCAATATCAGCGCCTCGGTACCGCAGCTAAAAAAATGTATTGCTGAGTTGCAAGCTCAGGGTTTCGCGCTGCCCGATTTCCCCGAAAACCCGCAAACCGATGAAGAAAAGGATATTCGACAACGCTACGGCAAGACCTTGGGTAGTGCGGTGAATCCGGTACTACGCGAAGGTAACTCCGACCGCCGCGCACCCAAAGCGGTAAAGGCTTTTGTGCGCAAGTACCCCCACTCCATGGGCGAATGGAGCAAGGCTTCACGCAGCCATGCAGATTACATGCGCGGCGGCGATTTTTTTAGCAGCGAAAAATCTTTTGTTGCCGACAAAGCAATGAATGTCCGGCTTGAATTTGTTTCTGAAGCGGGCGACGTTGAAGTTAAAAAAGAGCTCGCGTTGGAGAAAGGTGAAGTACTCGATGGCATGTTCATGAGCCGGCAGGCGCTGCGCGACTTTTTCGAAGCGACATTGGAGGAAGCCAAGGACACCGGCGTGATGTGGTCACTGCACGTTAAGGCCACCATGATGAAAGTGTCCCACCCCATCGTATTCGGCCACGCGGTAACCGTTTTCTATAAGGACCTGTTTGATAAACACGGAGAAACATTCGACCGCCTGGGCGTTAACCCGAACAATGGCCTGGGCAGCGTATTCGAGAAAATTGCCGACCTGCCTCGCTCATTGCACGATGAAATTATTGAAGACATCCAGGCCTGTTACGCCACGCGACCGGAGCTGGCCATGGTCGACTCGGTAAAGGGCATTTCCAACCTGCACGTGCCCAGTGACATTATTGTCGATGCATCCATGCCGGCGATGATTCGCAATTCAGGCCAGATGTGGGGCCCGGATGGCCGCGCCAAGGATACCAAAGCGGTAATGCCCGAGAGCACCTACGCGCGCATTTACCAGGAGGTGATTAATTTCTGCAAAACCAATGGGGCCTTCGACCCGCGCACCATGGGCTCGGTTTCGAATGTTGGCCTAATGGCGCGCAAAGCTGAGGAATATGGCTCGCACGACAAGACTTTCGAGGTTAAACAACCCGGCACCATGCGGGTGGTTGATGAAAGCGGCAAGGTTTACATTGAGCACCAGGTTGAAGAAGGCGATATCTGGCGTGCCTGCCAGACCAAGGATGACGCGATACGCGATTGGGTCAAGCTAGCGGTAACCCGCGCGCGAAAATCCGATACGCCGGCCATTTTCTGGCTCGACGATGAGCGCGAACACGATATGAACCTGGCCAATAAAGTGCGCCAATACCTTGGTGAGCACGACACCGATGGCCTGGATATCAGCATCCTGCCCTACCTGAAAGCCATTCGCCAATCGATGGAGCGGCAGATACGCGGGTTGGATACTATTTCGGTTACCGGCAACGTGTTGCGTGACTACCTCACCGACCTGTTCCCGATTATGGAGCTGGGCACTTCAGCCAAGATGCTTTCTATTGTGCCGATGCTCAAAGGCGGCGGCATGTATGAAACCGGCGCCGGCGGTTCTGCGCCGAAGCACGTGCAACAGGTTGTTGAAGAAAATCACCTGCGCTGGGATTCGCTGGGTGAGTTCCTGGCACTAGCCGTATCATTGGAAGACTTTGGCGAGCATCACAACAACAAGCGCGCAGAAATTTTATCGGTTACGCTCGATGAAGCAACTGAAAAAGTTTTGGACAACAACAAGTCACCATCGCGGCGCACTGGCGAGCTCGACAATCGCGGTAGCCACTTTTACCTGGCTATGTACTGGGCCGAAAAAGTGGCCGCGCAAAAAGATGACCCTGAGCTTGCGGCGAAATTTGCAGATCTCGCTAAACAGCTTGCGGCCAACGAAGATAAAATTCTTACCGAGCTTGCCGAGGTCCAGGGTGTTGAAGTGGACATTAAGGGTTACTATCACCCGGATATGCACAGGGTTGAAGAGGTGATGCGACCCAGCCCTACGTTGAACACAATTATTAACGGCTAGCGCGCGAATACGACAACGCTGCTAAAAACATGTCCCGGCAAGCTAGTCGCGATGTGGTTTTTCGTGCATCGCAACTAAGCAAAACCTACGACATGGGCGAGGTGCAGGTGCACGCGCTTCGCGGCGTCGACATTGAGCTCTATGAAGGCGAGTTCATTGTCATACTCGGCGCTTCAGGTTCTGGCAAATCTACCCTGCTGAATATTCTGGGCGGCCTCGACAGCGCCAGCTCTGGCAGCGTTCACTATCGCGACACTGACCTCTCCAACGCCAATGAGACCGCACTAACCCGTTACCGACGCGAACAGGTTGGCTTCGTCTTTCAATTCTACAACCTCATTGCCAGTTTAAATGCGCAGGAAAATGTCGAAATCGTAACTGATATTGCGCGTGACCCAATGCCCGCCATGCAGGCATTGGAGCTGGTGGGTCTTGGCGAACGTGCACAACATTTCCCGGCACAGCTATCGGGCGGAGAACAACAACGCGTTGCTATTGCACGCGCAATTGCAAAAAAACCGCAGGTCTTGCTTTGCGATGAACCCACCGGCGCACTCGATTCCAAAACCGGGGTGGTGGTTTTGGAAGCGCTGCAGCGCATCAACGAAGAACTGGGCACCAGCACCGCTATTATTACGCACAACGCCGACATCGCTGCTATGGCTGACCGCGTCATTGAAATGTCGGATGGGCGTATAAGCAACATAAGGCAAAACCAGCAGCGCCTGCCGGCCAGGCAAATCACGTGGTAAAACCCGGCAAGCTGCACATAAAACTGCTTCGCGAGCTTTGGCATATGCGTGGGCAGGTTTTAGCAATTGCGCTGGTGGTCATGGGCGGTATCGCCGTTTGTGTGATGAGTCTATCGACCTACGACTCCGTGAAGCAGACGCGCGACATTTACTATGCCCAATATCGCTTTGCTAATATTTTTGTCGATCTAACTCGTGCACCGCTAAGACTTGTCGAGCGCGTGCGTGAAATTTCCGGTGTGTCAGTTGCTGAGCCCAGGGTGAACGCGGCAGTAACCCTGCTGGTAGATGGTTTTAACGAGCCGATTACCGCTTCCGTGGTATCGATCCCGCCAAGTGGACAACCACTACTGAACGCACTGCACTTACGCAGCGGCCGCCTGCCCGAAAGTAGCAGCAGCGATGAAATTCTATTGAGTGCTGCCTTCGCACAAGCCCACCGCTTGCGCGAAGGCAGTAAAATTGACGCAGTTATCAACGGCCGCTTGCAAACCCTAACAGTTGTCGGCTTGGCGCTATCTCCTGAGCACGTCTACCAGATTGCTCCGGGCTCATTGCTGCCTGACTATAAACGCTACGGTGTGCTATGGATGCCCTATCCGGCCATTTCGGTAGCCTACGATATGGATGGCGCTTTCAATAGTGTGGTGTTGACCAGTAACCGTGGTGCCAATGAACGCGCGATCATTGACCAGCTGGATAAACTGCTAGCGCCCTACGGCGGCCGCGGTGCTTACACCCGCGAACGGCAAGTCTCGAATGAATTTCTTAGCCAGGAATTTGACCAGCTGCGCACTATGGCACTGCTGTTTCCGCTCATATTTATCAGCGTTTCGGTGTTTCTACTCAATGTAGTAATTGGCAGGCTGATCGAAAACCAGCGCGAAGTCATCGCCATTTTGAAAGCTTTCGGCTATAGCAACCGGACAATCGGGCTACATTACTTATCCTTTACGATGCTCATCACTTTATTGGGGACGCTACTCGGCTTGCTTCTGGGAAGCGGGCTAGGCAACCTGATGACTGCTGTTTTCGGTGAGTACTATCATTTTCCTGCGCTTACCTACGCAAATAATCGCCTGCAGGTAGCGCTGGCAATCGCTCTGTGTTTTGCCGCCAGCGCCGCAGGCACTTTGCGCCCGGTGCTGGCTGCCGCCGCACTGCCACCGGCTGAGGCAATGCGCCCCAAAGCCCCCCCTCGGTTTCGCAAAGCCTTGCCAGAGCGCATACCCTGGCTGGCGCGACTCTCCCAGACTAGCAAGATGATATTGCGCAATCTCGACCGCCAGCGCCTCAAAAGCCTGATGGCGATAGCGGGGATCAGCGCTGCTGTTGCGGTAATGATGGTGGGAAATTTCCAGCAGGCGGCGATCGATAAAATGATGCACGTGCAGTTCAAGCTCACGCAAAAGGAAGATTTATCGATAGGCTTTAGCGAAGCGGTGGCCTACAACGCGATTTATAGCCTCGACAATTTACCAGGCGTCAGTTACGTAGAAGGAATGCGCAGTGCGGCGGTAAAACTGCGCTTTGAGCATCGGCAAGAGCGCAGCGTCATTATCGCTTTTAGTTCCAACTCGCAATTGCGCCAGTTGCGCGACGAGTCGCTGGCAATTATGCCAATTCCAACAAATGGTATTTTAATCACCGACTACCTTGCCGAAAAGTTGGGCGCAAGTGTTGGCGATAAACTGGAGATAGAATTCCTCGGCGAAAGTCGGCAAATCCGCCACGCACGTATTGACGCGCTGAGTACAGAATATCTCGGTTCGGGTGTATACATGTCACTGCGCTCACTAAACCGGATGCTGGATTCCGGCCCGGCCATTAACACAGCACTACTAACACTCGAAGCCAACGCGCAGCAAGATACATACCGAAGGCTGCGAGCCTTTCCCGCTGTGCGCTCAATTAATATACGGCAAACATTGATAGATGCCTTCAGCGAAACGCTTGAGCGCGTTGTGATTTACTTTACCGCGATCAACGCTGCGCTGGGCGCAATCATCGCCTTTGGCGTGGTTTACAACACGATGCGAATAGCGATGGCCGAGCGCGCCAGGGAGCTGGCCAGCTTGCGCGTGCTAGGTTATACGCGTGCGGAAGTCGCCTACACATTGCTCGGTGAACTCGCGTTGCTAACCCTGTTAAGCTTGGTTCCAGGCTTTTTGCTGGGCGTCCTGCTCTGCGATATTCTGGCAAGCGGACTACAAAATGACTTGTACAGGTTGCCGCTGGTACTAACAGCCTATACCTACGGTTTTTCAGCGTTTATTGTCATTTTATCTGCCGTGGCGTCAGGGCTGATCATTCTACGGCAAGTCTACAGGCTGGATTTGGTAGCCGTATTGAAAACCCGGGAGTAATTCATTTGAAGAAAAACAGAATCATCCCCATCGGGATTGCGCTTGGCTTGGCGGCTGCACTGTACTGGTCGCTCAAGCCAGCGCCTGTATTGGTAGAATCCGCCGTAGCCAAACGCGCCCAGATGCGGGTCACTATAGATGAAGAGGGCGTTACGCGCGTCAAGCATCGCTATATCGTCTCGGCTCCGGTGGCCGGCTACCTGCATCGCATCGACCACGATGTCGGCAAGATAGTAGCGTCGGGCGAAGTGCTTGCCACGCTCGAGCCGCTTCCCTCCGATGTGCTCGACCCGCGCCGTCGCGCAGAAGCGCAAGCGCGCGTGTCCGCCGCACGCGCTTCGCTTCGCTCAGCAGAGCAGCAAGTTGCGGCTGCCAAAGCAGATGCTGACTTCGCGCGCTCCGAATACGATCGCAAGAAGCCGCTGGCCGACAAGGGCGCCATTTCCGCCGAGGCAATGAGCGAGACTGAATCGATAAAACGCAGGGCGTTGGCGGTGCTGCAATCGGCGCGTTTTACAGTAGATGTAGCGCGCTACGAAGTCGATGCAGCCAAAACCATGCTGCAGTACTCGGGACAAAAAGCTAACAACAATCACCGCGTACCATTAGCAGCACCGATAAGTGGCGCGATCCTGAAAATATTCAAAGAAAGCGAAGGTGTTGTTGCCGCCGGCTCTATGTTGCTGGAGCTCGGTGAACCGCGGGCGCTGGAGGTTGCAATTGACGCGCTCAGCGCCGATGCCGTGCGCATCAACCCTGGTACTGACGTATTACTTAAGCGCTGGGGCGGTGATACCCTCGAAGCGAGAGTCCGCACCATAGAACCGGTCGGATTTACCAAGGTTTCAGCACTTGGCGTAGAAGAACAGCGAGTCTGGATTATTGTCGACATTCTTTCGCCGCCCGAGCAATGGCAAGCGCTGGGCGACGGCTATCGGGTAGAAGCGCAATTTCTGCTTTGGCAGCAAGATGATGTGCTAACAATACCAGAGGCCGCTGTGTTTAAGGTCGGCCAGCAATGGTCTGCGTTCGTTATAGAGGGTGGCCGCGTGTCAATGCGCGAACTTGAACCAGGCCAACGCAATGGTCTTGAGGTTCAGGTGATTGATGGACTGTCTGAAGGTGAGCAGGTGGTAGTTTATCCGGATGAACGGCTTGAAGATGGATCAAGCGTGCGCGCGCGGTGAATTTGATTTGATCGGCATGCAGCGACTGATGGCCATGCCCAGACGCCTGCCGCCAGGATACTACTAGCGCTTTACGCTGCAGCGTTAACTGATAGCGTCTGTTGCAATCAGGTGGCAGGTCGGGTCAACATCATCGGCATCCTGCACCAACCCTATTCCGAAAAAAGTTTGTGCAACAACACTGTAATCAACAGTGCCGCCCATTAGCGGATGGGTCTCGGGCAGCGGCTCGCCACGCATCACAACCCGGTAGGCACAGGAGTTAGGCAGCCAGTCGTATTCGCGCACGGTTGCTGGCGTTAGTGCCTCGCAGCCATGCGCTACCGATTCCCGCCCGGCATAATTATTACAACGCACATTATCGCAATCATAATGCCTGCAAATAACATTGGTATCGTAAACAACGCCGCTGTCTGCATCCTCTATACGCACCAGGCAGCACAGGCCACAATGGTCACAAAGCTGTTCCCACTCGGTTGCACTCATTGCTTCAAGCGCTTTTTGTTCCCAGAACCGGACGTCGCGCATCACTTCATGCGCTCGCATTTAGCTAATGTTGATGGCATCAATAACACCCAGTGAGCGATCAATAGCTAGATTATTGAAGTCGAATAGCTGGCCATCGGCCAACTGTGAGGGCGCTACGTTGGCAATGGCACGAAAAATGTTCTCGATCCGGCCTGGCTGCTGCCGCTCCCAATCGGCCAACATTTTCTTTATCGCCTGTCGCTGCAGGTTTTGCTGCGAGCCACAAAGGTTGCAAGGGATGATCGGGAATTGCTTGTGCTCGGCAAAGCGCGCGATATCGGCCTCTTTGCAATAAGCCATCGGGCGGATAACAATATTGCGTTTGTCATCGCTAAGTAACTTTGGCGGCATGGCTTTGAGCTTGCCGCCGTAAAACATATTCAGGAACAAGGTTTCAACGATGTCGTCGCGGTGATGGCCAAGCGCGATTTTTGTTGCACCGATCTCCTCGGCAAAACCGTACAGGCTGCCGCGGCGCAAACGCGAGCATAGTCCACAAGTTGTTTTACCTTCCGGAATAATCGATTTAACAACGCTGTAGGTATCCTTTTCCAGGATATGAAACGGCACGCCCTCTCGAGCCAGGTAATCCGGCAATATATGTTCGGGGAAACCGGGCTGCTTCTGGTCGAGATTGACGGCGATAATTTCAAAATCGATGGGCGCGCTTTTCTGCAAGTTGCGCAACACTTCCAGCATGGCATAGGAGTCCTTGCCGCCACTGAGGCAAACCATAAGCCGGTCGCCGGCTTCGATCATATTGAAGTCTTCGATGGCCTTGCCCACATTGCGGCGCAGGCGTTTTTGCAGCTTGTTAAACTCTGCGCGCGCGCGCGGCAGCGTCGCCCCCGGCAACTTTGTCAGGCTAGCGGTAGCGCTTGCGCTGGCAGCTTCAGTGTTCAAAGCAGGGGCGCGCCGGGCCAGCCCCGCCTGGTTTTGTGAGAGTAGATCGTCCATCGTTTTTGGATACGGTAATGAAAAGCGTGTTTTTGCGCCGCAGCGCTATAGACCGGGCACCTGTGCGAGCCGCCGGGCAACCTGCCAGTGCAACCTGGGCCGGCCAACAAAGTCGAGCGCGGCTATTTTACGCGCCAGTGAAGATAAAAGCAGCTGCGATTGTGCCGGCGGCAATATCCACCTGGATGTTGGCGTATGGATAGCTGCCAAATCTAGCCAATCGCGCCCGCTGCGCGTACAATGGCGCCCGTTTTTAAGGCTGCTCGCGCCGCGCCGTCAGGGCGGTGCCCACAGCCTAAAGTGCCACAGCCTGAATAGGTACGCACCCTTCTACCAACATATACCGAGATATATCAACCGACCTAGGAAAACGCTATGAAGCCTGCGGTTAGAGTTACAGTTACCGGCGCAGCCGGACAGATCAGCTACGGCCTACTGTTTCGCATTGCCTCCGGGGCGATGCTGGGCAACGACCAGCCCGTAATTATGCAGTTGCTTGAAATCACCCCCGCACTTGATGCGCTCAAAGGCGTGGCAATGGAGTTGGATGATTGTGCATTTCCGCTGTTGCAGGGCATCGTTTGCACCGACGACGCCGAGGTTGCCTTCAAAGATAGCGATTATGCGCTATTGGTAGGCGCGCGCCCACGCGGCCCCGGCATGGAACGCAAAGATTTGCTTGAAGCCAACGCGGCGATTTTTTCGGCCCAAGGCAAGGCAATCGACAAGACTGCGAACAAAAATATTAAAGTGCTTGTAGTCGGCAATCCGGCGAATACCAATTCTTTGATTGCGCAGCGCAATGCACCCTCAATTGACCCGCGCAACTTTACCGCAATGACCCGGCTTGATCACAATCGCGCGCTTACACAGCTAGCGCAGAAAACTGGTGTTGCGGTTACCGACGTGGCGCAAATGACGATTTGGGGCAACCACTCCTCTACCCAGTATCCGGACCTCTACCAGGCTAAAGTGGCTGGTGGCGAAGCAATGGGCAAGGTCGAACAAAGCTGGTACGAGAACGACTTCATTCCCACTGTGCAGCAGCGCGGTGCCGCTATTATCAAAGCGCGCGGCGCGTCCTCAGCGGCCTCTGCAGCGAACGCTGCAATCGACCACATGCACGACTGGGCATTGGGTTCAGCTAAAAATGATTGGGTTTCGATGGGCGTTTACAGCGATGGTAGCTACGGCATCGAGAAAGGCCTGATCTACTCGTTCCCGGTTACTTGCAAAAACGGCGACTGGGAAATCGTGCAAGGCCTGAAAATAAATGACTTCAGCCAGGCAAAAATGAAAGCCACCGAAAAAGAGCTTTGCGAAGAACGCGACGCCGTCGCCCATTTGCTACCTTAAAAACAGCCAGGGAAAGACAAAGGGACAGCTTACTTTTCGCTACGCGAAAAGTAAGCTGTCCCTTATTTACTCCATTGCCCACCGCGGGCTTTTTGTTTGGGTCGACGGCTACGTCCTGGGCTGCGATGGGCATCGGGCACCAGTTGCTTGTCGCCATCGCCAATCAAGTCGCGACGATTCATGCGAATCAGTGACTCGCGCAGATACCCCCAGTTTTTCTCATCATGATAGCGGAGGAATGCCTTCTGCAATCGTCGCTGTTCAATACTCTTTGCGGCAAAAACTTTTTCACCCCGTTTGTAGCGCAGCTTTTTGAGCGGGTTTCGCCCGGAGTGGTACATGGCGGTGGCAAGCGCCATCGGCGAGGGGTAAAAAGTTTGCACCTGGTCTACCCGAAAATCATTCTGTTTTAACCACAGCGCCAACGCCAGCATTTCCTCGTCGGTACAACCCGGGTGCGCTGCAATAAAATAAGGTATTAAATACTGCTTTTTGCCCGCCTGCTTCGAGTACTTATCGAAAAGTTTTTTGAACGCGTAGTAACTGCCCATGCCGGGCTTCATCATTTTTGCAAGCGTGGCATCTTCGCTGTGTTCCGGCGCTATCTTTAAATAGCCGCCGACATGATGGGTAACCAATTCCTTCACGTATTCTTCGTCCAGCACGGCCAGGTCGTAGCGCAGACCCGAGGCGATCAAGATGCGCTTAATGCCCGGTAGCGCCCTGGCCTTGCGATACAAACGCGTGGTCGGCGCGTGGTCGGTTTCCAGATTTTTACAAATAGTGGGGTGCACACAGGAAAGCCTGCGACAGTTAGCCTGCACCACATCATCGTTGCAATTAAGCTGGTACATATTGGCGGTGGGGCCGCCGAGGTCGCTTATCGCGCCCGTGAAACCGGGCACTTTGTCGCGAATCTGTTCTACTTCGCGCAATACCGATGCTTCGGAGCGGCTCTGTATAACCCTGCCCTCGTGCTCTGTGATCGAACAAAACGTACAACCACCAAAGCAGCCGCGCATGATGTTGACAGAGGTTTTTATCATCTCGTAGGCGGGAATTTTTGCCTCACCATAGGCGGGATGCGGAACACGCTGGTAGGGTAGCTCGAACACAGCATCCAGCTCTTCGGTAGAAAGCGGGATAGGCGGCCGGGTTACCCATACTTCGCGATGGCCATGCTTTTGCACCAACGCCCTGGCATTGTGCGGATTGCTCTCTTGGTGCAGCACGCGCGAGGCGTGCGCGTATAACACCGCGTCTTTACTGACTTTTTCAAATGATGGCAATCGCACACAGATCTTGTTTTGGTCGGCACCTGCTAGCTCGCGTGTAGCTAGTGGCATCGGAATAATTCTTACCGGCTCCGCATGCAAACCTTCCTGCATTGAAGCTGAAAACCGCGTGTCGGGCTGTGCTGGCGACGCTCCCTTTGATTCGCAACTCGTCTGCTGGTTGCCATAGTTATACGGGTTGGGCAGCGAATCAATTTTATTAGGCCAATCAATTCGGCTGGAATCGATCTCGGTCCAGCCTTCTGGCACAGCTTGCCGAATCAAGGTGGCACCGCGAATATCGTCGAGGCCCTGGCTATCCTTACCCTGCGCGAAAGCATGCGCCACTTCAACGATCGCGCGCTCGGCATTGCCGTATAACAGAACGTCAGCGGTGGCATCCACCAATACCGAACGACGCACCTCGTCCGACCAGTAGTCGTACTGCGCAATACGCCGCAAGCTCGCTTCAATTCCCCCGATGACAACCGGCACATCCGGAAACGCCTGTTTGCATCGCTGGCTGTACACGATTACGCAGCGATCGGGGCGCGCACCTCCCTGCCCGCCTGCAGTGTAGGCATCGTCGGAGCGCATGCGTTTGTCGGCGGTATAGCGGTTGATCATGGAGTCCATGTTGCCGCCGGTTACGCCGTAGAATAAATTGGGTTTACCCAGCGCCTTAAAGGGCGCTTCACTTTTCCAGTCGGGCTGGCAAATCAGGCCAACGCGAAAACCCTGCGCCTCCAGCAGACGGCCGATAACCGCCATGCCAAAGCTGGGGTGATCGACATAGGCGTCGCCTGAAACAATGATAATGTCGCAGCTGTCCCAGCCCAACTCGTCCATTTCCGCGCGCGACATCGGCAAAAATGGCGCGGTGCCGTAGCATTCGGCCCAGTATTTCTGGTAGCCAAACAGGGGTGGCGCCGTCGCCGGCTGGTGAGGAAGTGCTTTCATGGGCGCGCGATTCTATCAAATACCTGCAATGCGGGCTTGCATAAGGCGCAGTACTTACGGAACAGGCAAGCGCCAGCCGAAAACGCTCGCTACTCGTTCATCGGCCCATCGTCTCCAGCAAGTTATTCCTTTTTCCAGAGAAAGTAACTACTGGCATAAAACAGTGTGGCCAGCAGCGCGAAATTCCATTCTATGATGTCATCGATCGCATCGAATTCAGGCCGCGTGACCTCAAAAACCAGGTGCAACAGGCCTAAACCCCACATCAGGCAAATAAGCAGGAATTTGGCGTGATAGGCAGCCCTCGCCGCGGCCGAGACCAGCGTTGACAAGCGGTAGGTCAGCAGCAGCTGTGCCAAAAATGTCAGGGCAAAATACAGCACGATACCAATTCTGCGCTGCAAGAAGTAAAGGTCACCAACCAGCCCCAGAACCGAGGTATAAAGCGCAAGACCCAGCGCCGCGACAACACCCATGAGCATAATCGCACGCCTGATGCCTGCCGCCGGATCTCCAGCAGCAGCCAGCCAGCGACAGTGCGCACGCCAGTAAATCACCATCAGCACAATTGACGGAAACATCAAAATTTTGAAAAGGTAAAAGGCGCTGCCATGACGCGCAGCAGCGCTAATTGACGTACAGCCATGCAGGTAGGGAATGCACCACTCGACGTGTCCCTGCCACGCCGAAACCAGGTAGCACAAATTTGCCGCAATGAAGGGCAGCACCGCAACTATCAGGGCAAGGTAGCGGAGAGGCATGGCAACACCGGGCGCAATCTCGGGGACAGTTTACTTTTGCGCGCTTAACGCGCAAAAGTAAACTGTCCTCGTTAGTAATAGGCGTTGCTGCGGTCGGTGTGGTCGGTGATGTCTTTGACGCCGGCCAAGTCGGGCAGGTGTTGCTTGAGGGTTTTTTCCACGCCCTCTTTTAAGGTGGCATCCACCGCCGCGCAGCCCTGGCATCCGCCGCCAAACTGCAACACTGCAAAGTTGTCGTCGTCGATAAGCATCAAGGAAACTTCCCCGCCGTGCGAGGCCAGAGAGGGGTTCACCTCGGTGTAAAGCAAATAGTTAATTCGGTCTTGCAGAGGACTGTCGGCCCGCACCTGGGGCATCTTAGAGTTGGGCGCCTTTATCGTGAGCTGGCCGCCCATGCGGTCTTCGGCGAAATCGATTTTGGCCGCATCGAGATAGGGCCAACTTGCCGCATCGAAGTAAGCGGTAAAGCCCGCGTATTCTCGTACCAGGCTTTCGTCGCCGGCATCCTCTTGCCTGCAGTAGGCAATGCAGGTTTCGGCACGCGGCGTACCCTGGTCGTTAATGAACACGCGAATACCAATTACATCTTCATCCTGCGATTCCAGCAGTCCTTTCAGGTATTCCTGGGCCGAGTCGGTCAATTCAATTTCAACATACTCGCGCGCTTGCGTATCCGCGGCAGCAAAAATGGAGGGCGTGTCGGTCATGTTGGGTATCCTGTTTGGCGATCCGCCTATTCTATGCAATTGAGCGGCAAATCTCGACTCCAGCGTCAACAAAGTTCGACCACAAATAAGTCGAAAAGTTGGCGACATTGACATCACAAACCACGCCTTACTCGCAGAACAAACTGCGGCGTTGCCAGCATCCAGGCCCGCCGCGAAAAGTACCAAATGAAAGCCCGTATTTGCCGCGAGTTTCAGCCACTGCTTTGATACACTGTCAGGCCAGCTCATTGCAGCGATGCTGTTCAAGTACAGACGCTACTTTTTTTGCGAAAAACCTCCGTATGACCGCTTCGAACACCAATACTACCCAGCGCCTGCGCGATGCTTTAGCGGAACGCATTCTCGTTATTGATGGCGCTATGGGCTCCATGATCCAGGGCTATAAGCTCGCCGAGGACGACTTTCGTGGCGAGCGTTTCCAGTCGCATCACAAAAACCTGGCAGGCAACAACGACCTGTTGAATATCAGCCGTCCCGATGTCATTGAAGAAATTCATCGCGCCTACCTGGATGCTGGCGCCGACATTCTCGAAACCAATACCTTCAACGGCACCCGCGTTGCGCAGGGTGACTACGACCTGCAAGAAGCTGCCCACGACATTAACCTGGCCGGCGCCAGGCTGGCGCGCAAAGTGGCCGACGAGTACAGCGCCAAAACGCCAGATAAGCCCCGTTTCGTGGCGGGTGTCCTTGGCCCTACCCCGCGCACCGCGTCCATCTCTCCGGATGTTAATGACCCCGCTGCGCGCAATATCAACTTTGACGACCTGGTGGATGACTACAGCGAAGCCGTCGCTGCATTGGTCGAGGGCAACGTAGACCTTATCCTGGTCGAAACCATTTTCGACACGCTGAACGCCAAAGCGGCGATCTTTGCGGTGCAAGCCTTTTTTGATGCAAACCCCGACCAACGCTTGCCGTTGATGATTTCGGTGACCTTCCCCGACCTTAGCGGGCGCCTGTTGTCGGGCCAAACCCCCACTGCTTTTTGGCACTCGGTAGCGCACGCCGAGCCGCTGATTATTGGCGTTAACTGCGGGCGACGCTTCAGCGAAATCAGGCCCTTCGTTGAAGAGCTGGCAAACGCAGCCGACTGTTATTTCAGTGGTCACTTTAATGCCGGCCTGCCGAATGCCTTTGGCGAGTACGATGAAACGCCGGAAATCATGCAGCAGGAGCTGGCCGACTTTGCCAGCCGCGGTTTCCTGAACGCACTCGGTGGCTGTTGTGGCACTACCCCCGAGCACATTAGCGCGATCGCCAAGGCAGCCAGCAGTGGTGCGCCACGCGCCCTGCCCGCTCCGCGCCATGCGCTGCGACTATCCGGCCTGGAGCCATTTTCCATTGCCGAAGACAGCCTGTTCGTGAATATTGGCGAGCGCTGCAACGTCACCGGTTCGGCAAAATTCAAACGACTGGTACTGGAAGGCGACTACAACACCGCGCTCGAAGTGGCGAGTGAGCAAGTGGAAAACGGCGCGCAGGTAATCGATATCAACATGGACGAAGGCATGCTGGACGCGCACAACGCCATGCACACTTTCCTCAACCTGATTGCCTCGGAACCCGAGATTTCGCGCGTACCCATTATGCTCGACTCATCGAAGTGGGAGGTGATTGAAACGGGCCTGAAATGCGTGCAGGGCAAAGGTATTGTCAATTCAATTAGCTTGAAAGAAGGCGAAGCGCCCTTTCTCGAACAAGCGAAACTTTGCAAGCGCTACGGCGCCGCCGTGGTAGTGATGGCCTTCGATGAAGATGGCCAGGCCGATACAGCACAACGCAAAACAGACATCTGTGCGCGCTCTTACAAGCTACTTACCGAAACGGCTGGCTTTGCGCCGCAAGATATCATCTTCGACCCGAATATTTTTGCCGTAGCAACGGGCATTGAAGAGCACAACAACTACGCGGTAGACTTTATTGAAGCCACGCGCTGGATCAAACAAAACCTGCCACATGCAAAAGTATCGGGCGGCGTAAGTAACGTATCGTTTTCATTCCGCGGTAACAACCCGGTGCGCGAAGCGATTCACTCGGTGTTTTTGTATCACGCCATCAATGCCGGCATGGACATGGGCATTGTCAACGCCGGGCAGCTAGCCATCTACGACGAGCTTCCCGTGGAATTGCGCGACTGCGTAGAGGACGTGATATTAAACCGTCGCGACGATGCCACCGAGCGCTTACTGGATATTGCCGACCAGTACAAAGGCGACGGCAGCAGCAAAGCCGTCGAGACGCTTGAATGGCGCGAAGAGCCGGTCACCAAGCGGCTAGAGCACGCATTGGTGAAGGGCATCAATGCGTTTATTGTGGAAGATGCCGAAGAGGCGCGCCAGCAATTCGACCGGCCCATCCAGGTAATTGAAGGGCCGTTGATGGATGGCATGAACGTGGTTGGCGACCTGTTCGGCCAGGGCAAAATGTTTTTACCCCAAGTGGTAAAAAGCGCGCGCGTAATGAAACAGGCAGTAGCCTATTTGCAACCCTATATCGAAGAGGAAAAGCAGGAGGGTTCAAAAACCAACGGCAAAATCCTGATGGCCACGGTGAAAGGCGACGTTCACGATATCGGTAAAAATATTGTCGGCGTAGTATTACAGTGCAACAACTTCGAAGTTATTGATCTTGGTGTAATGGTGCCGGCTGAAAAAATCCTGCAAACCGCGCGAGAAGAAAGCGTCGACATGATTGGGCTGAGTGGCTTAATCACACCTTCACTGGATGAAATGGTTTACGTTGCCAGCGAAATGCAACGCCAGGATTTTAAAGTGCCGCTACTCATTGGTGGCGCAACCACATCAAAGGCGCATACGGCGGTAAAAATTGAACCCGCCTACGCCAATGAGCAGGTGGTGTACGTACCAGACGCTTCGCGCAGCGTTGCGGTTGCCAGCACATTGGTAAGCGACGAGCTAAAAACGGCTTTTATCGACGAAACCAAAACGACTTACGAAAAGATTCGTGAGCGCCACGCGAATAAAACGCCGCGCAGCAAGCTACTTAGCTATGCACAGGCGGTTGCCAACAAACCCGATTTTGACTGGTTTAACTATCAAGCGCCGGTGCCACGCGTGCTTGGCGCACAATGGCTGCTCGACTACCCGCTGCACAAGCTGATCGGCACGATCGACTGGACACCATTTTTTATTACCTGGGGGCTAGTGGGCAAGTACCCGAAAATCTTTGAAGATAAATCGGTGGGAGAAGCTGCCAAGCAACTCTACGACGACGCGCAGGCAATGCTAGAACAAATTGTTAATGAACAGTCGCTCACCGCCAAGGCGGCATTCGGTTTTTGGCCGGCCAACCAGGTCGACGACGATGACATCCAGCTATTTGCCGATGAGCACCGCAGCGAACCGCTGCTCAAGCTACACCAGTTGCGCCAGCAAACCGAGTTAACGCCTGGCAAACCGAACTTGTCGTTGGCTGATTTCGTTGCACCGCTGAATAGCAACGTGGTGGACTACGTGGGTGCATTCGTAGTTTCGATCGACCAGACACCAGGCAAGCAAAGCCCGGAAGCATTTGCCGAAGCAGGTGACGACTACAGCAGCATTATGATGAAAGCCCTCGCCGACCGCCTGGCGGAAAGCCTGGCCGAGCATTTGCACATGCGCGTGCGCACCGAATACTGGGGCTACGCGGAGGACGAGCAGCTAAGCAACGAAGATATGGTAAAAGAAAAGTATCGAGGTATCAGGCCTGCGCCGGGCTACCCTGCTTGCCCGGACCACAGCGAAAAAGCATCAATTTTTAAAATACTGGAAGCGCATGAAAAGCTTGGCGTTGTATTAACCGAAAACTTTGCCATGCATCCGGCAGCTTCCGTTAGCGGACTCTATTTTTCCCATCCCGACAGCTGCTACTTCGGTATTCGAAAAATTGGCCAGGACCAGCTGGAGGCAATCGCCGCACGAAAAGGTCAGCCGCCTGATGCGCTGGCCAAACTATTGCGCCCGATACTGGACTAACAATTTACCAAATAAGTGACAGGAAGCATTGCAAAATGAATCACCCTGAAAAGAAAAACCTGGACGAACCAGCTCCGCCGCATAACCGTGCATGGCAAATTATCAAAAGCACAGTGGCAGCTGCCTTCGGTGTGCAAAGTGAAGCCAATCGCCAGAAGGATTTTGACTCGCGCAATGGTGTTTATATCTATATTGCTTCGGGCATCATCTTTACGGTGCTATTTGTGTTCGGCGTCGCCTGGATAGTGCGTATGGTACTGGCCAGCGCCGCCGCTTAAACAATAAATATCTATCCTGCAATCCACCAGTAGCCGCAAAAAAAGCAAAAAAAATGCCCCAACTAGGTTGGGGCAAACATGGTTACCGGCAGGCTCGCAAGCGCGATGTTAAGCAGCTTGCGCACCAGCAACGCTGGGCATTGCACAAGTCGGCAGTGGCAAAGCCCGGCAATCTCCGGACGACCTGCACAGCAACCACGGAGTCAAACATGTGGTCAAAACAACCACTTCAAAAACTCCTGCATTTTTCCAGCACGCCCCACCAGCCTGCCTGCCGACACGCACAACTGACGGCACAAATTTCATGGCCACGCTTCGCCACCCTGGCAAGGTAGAAGCGCAGCGTTACCTCAATCGCGTTAGCAGCGGGCTCATAGGGGGTACTGGTACAACATGGGGCTTCCGCAAAAAGACTACTTCCGCCCGCAGCCAGACTTTAAATCAAACCGCAGATATATGAAATAATTTTAATGAATTTATATTCATATTTGACTATTTATTAATCGTTTTTTTTGTAAAACGAAAAAAAGGCCGCGCATGGCGGCCTTTTCCATTCTGCTTGGCTTGCGAGTGCTACTGGCCGCTCACCCAGAAAATCGCGACACTCCACGCCAGTAATACAAGCGCTACCGAACACCACATATCGACACGGCTGTCGTTGTCTTGTTCGGGTGGGATCCCGGCGGGTTTGATTTGATCGTTCATTGTACAACTCCTGCTCATACATGGCCTTCAGGGCTGGAAAAACCTGAGGGCATAAGGGCTCAAGGTACCAAACTGCGGATGAAAATTCGAAAAAAGGCAGCCGAACTTGAAAGCAAAATCGCTCTGCAACTGTCAAATTATAGCAACGCGCGCGCGCTGGCCCATGCTCCAGCAGGGGCAATATGACAGCTGGACGGGCGGGAATTTTCAGGTCTTTGGGGCTTGCAACGCCTATTCGAGGCGCTATTGACGAGGACGAGACGCACGGTTTTTGCTAAAGTGTCTTGCTATTTACGAGTTGGAGAAATGCCGTTAAATGTATCGCTACGATGCCACCGATAAACAGATTCTCAGCGAGCGCGTTACGCAGTTTCGTGACCAAACAAAACGCTTTCTGGCGGGTGAATTAAGCGATAACGAGTTCCTGCCGCTGCGCCTGCAAAATGGCCTGTACATCCAGCGGCTCGCGCCTATGTTGCGCGTAGCGGTGCCCTACGGGCTTTACAACAGCACCCAAATGCGCCAGCTAGCGCATATTGCCAGGCACTACGACAAGGGCTATGCGCATGTTTCCACCCGCCAGAACTTCCAGTTTAACTGGCCGCATCTTGAAGACGTACCGGATATCCTCGCTGATCTTGCACAAGTGGACATGCACGCCATACAAACCAGTGGCAACTGCGTTCGCAACATCACCACCGACCAATACGCGGGCGTCGCGGCCGATGAGATCGAAGACCCGCGCCCCTGGTGCGAGCTGTTGCGCCAGTGGTCCACCTTCCATCCCGAGTTCGCGCTGCTACCGCGCAAATTCAAGATAGCCGTATGTGCCACACGAGATGATCGAGCCGCATTCCAGTTTCACGATATTGGTGTAGAGCTCAAGCACGATAGCAGCGGCCAGACCCAGTTCGATATCTACGCGGGTGGCGGCCTTGGCCGCACCCCGGTTATAGCCCAGCTGATTCGCGCCGACTTGCCGTGGCAGCATTTGCTAACCTATATCGAGGCTATTCTGCGCGTATACAACATGCACGGCAATCGTGAGAATAAATTCAAAGCCCGAATCAAGATTTTGGTTCGCGCGCTTGGTGTAGAGGCGTTCCGAGAGAAAGTAGAAAAAGAGTGGGATTACTTGCGCGGTGGCGAAAATACGCTCGACAGCGCTGCGGTTGACTATGTGAAACGCCACTTTGTCGCGCCCGATTACGAACAGCTCGACGACTCATCAGCCAATCGTGAGCTGGCATCGCAGCGCATGGAATCCCCGGAGTTCGGCCGCTGGCTGGATAAGAATATTCACGCACACCGCCAGCCAGGCTACGCGGTAGTCAACCTTGCATTAAAGCCCACAGGCATTTCACCCGGAGATATTAGCGATAGTCAAATGGACCAGGTCGCCGACCTCGCCGACGAGTACAGCTTTGGCGAAATGCGCAATACCCATAACCAGAATATTGTTTTTGCCGATGTTAAAAAATCGGACCTGTATGCACTTTGGCAAGCCCTCACCGGGCTGCGCCTGGCCACGCCAAATCTTGGTTATCTGTCCGACCCCATCTGCTGCCCCGGTGGCGACTACTGCGCGCTGGCCAATGCCAAATCAATTCCAATTGCCGAAGCGATTCAACGCAAATTCGACGACATCGATTATCTATACGACCTTGGGCCCATCGACCTGAATATTTCCGGATGCATGAACGCCTGCGGCCACCATCACGTTGGCCAGATTGGCATATTGGGCGTGGATAAGAAAGGCCAGGAGTTTTACCAGGTATCGCTGGGCGGCAATATGGGGCGCGAAGCGGCGATCGCAAAAATTCTTGGCCCCTCCTTCGCGCAAGATGAAATTCCTGCGGTGATCGAAAAAATTCTCGACACCTTTGTTGAACTACGCGAAGCCGAAGAGCATTTTCTCGATACTTACAAGCGCGTAGGCATCGACCCATTCAAGGAGCGTGTATATGCCAAAGCTGGTTAAAGACGAAACCATCGTGGAAGACAGCTGGACGCTGGTCGATGCAGATGCGGATTACCCCGCCGATGCCATCTCCGCAGGCGATCAACTCATCCTGCCGCTCGCGCTATGGCAACCGCAACGCGAAGTACTACTGGGTAAAGCCAACGTATCCGTATGGCTGGGTAGCAAGCAAGCGCCCGCGCTGTTGTTCGGCAATGCGCTGGATGATGACAGTGAAAGCGTTGAGTTTGATATAAACCAGTTACCACTGATTGCTATTGATTTTCCGGTGTTTTCCGATGGCCGCGGCTACTCCTATGCGCGCCAGCTTCGGGAGCGCTATGCATTCAAGGGCGAGCTGCGTGCGATTGGCGATGTACTGCGCGACCAGATGTACTTCTACAAGCGCTGCGGCTTCAATAGCTTCGCCGTGCGCAGCGATCGCGATGCCGAGGTTGCCGTTGCTGGCCTGCGTGACTTTAGCCTGAGCTACCAGGCGGCGCGTGACGAGGCAACAGCCGTTATCAAGTCGCGCCACGCCTGAGCCTGCGTTTGCTCAATGGACGGCGGCTCGCTAACCTTTTCCTTCTTCCTTATCTTCTCGGGTGCGGCGGTGCTGGCCACTGCTGCGCTGTACACGCGCCAGCCCATGTTGATCGCCTACATTGCGCTGGGTGCATTGATAGGGCCCTATGGCGCAAGCTATATCAACAACGTTGGCCTGCTTGAAGATGTAGGCCATATCGGCATTATCTTTTTGCTATTTCTACTGGGGCTCGATATGCAGCCGCAGTCATTGCGCTCGGTGGCCAAGCAGGCCAGCGTGGTTGCGATAGCCAGCTCATTGCTGTTTTTTGCGATTGGCGCGGCGATCGCCTTCGGCTTTGGCTTCACTAGCAACGAGTGCATTATCATTGGTGTTGCGATGATGTTCTCCAGCACCATTATCAGCATCAAGCTGCTACCAACTACTGTACTACACCACAAACATACCGGCGAGTTGATTGTCGGCCTGTTATTGATCCAGGATTTGATCGCAATTTTTGTATTGATTGTTTTGCTCAGCGGCAGTGGTGGGCAATTTGATTACGCCATGCTATTGCGTGCAATGCTGGCACTGCCGCTGCTGGCTGTTGGCGCGCTGCTGTTTGTACGCTATGTGTTGCTAGCGCTAATAGCGCGCTTCGACCGCTTTCACGAGTATATATTTTTGCTGGCGCTTGGCTGGTGCCTGGGCATGGCTGAATTGGCGGCGCTAGCCGGTTTGTCAGCTGAAATCGGAGCGTTTACCGCGGGAATTGTGCTAGCCACCAGCCCGATCTCGCAGTTTATTGCGCTGAACCTAAGGCCACTGCGCGATTTTTTCCTGGTGCTATTTTTCTTTGCGCTGGGCGCGCGCTTCGACACCAGCATGCTGGCCGATATACTACTGCCGACACTGCTGCTAACCGCCGCAATGATTGCGGTAAAACCACTGGCGTTTCGCGGTTTGCTGCGCGCTTCGCGCGAGCGACGCGCGCTGTCGTGGAGTGTGGGATTCCGGCTGGGACAGAACAGCGAGTTTTCACTGCTAATTGCCTACGTGGCAACCAGCACGCTGTTAATTGGCAAAGAGGCTTCGCATCTTATCCAGGCCACTGCGATCCTGACGTTTTTGATTTCGACCTATATCGTTATTTTCAACTTTCCTACGCCTATTGCCGTATCGGACAAACTGCGCCGGGATTGACCAAACGGGGACAGTTTACTTTCTATAAAATGCTTCGCAATTTATAAAAAGTAAACTGTCCCCAAAACACCTAAGCTATCGGCTTAAGTCCAACCGCGGCTTTCACTTTGGCAAGCAACGGCGAACTCACTGCCCTGGCCTTCTCGGCGCCTTGCTGCAGCGTCTTTTCCAAATAGTCGCGATGCTGCATCAGTTCGTTATAGCGCTCGCGCGGTGCAGTTAGCTCTGCATTAATCAATTCAAACAACTGTTTTTTTGCCTCGCCCCAGGCAATGCCATTGGCAAATTCTTTTCGCATTGTTGCGGTCTGTACGTCCGTTGCAAAGGCCTGCCAGACCTGGAACACGGTTGAGGTATCCGGATCCTTGGGTTCGCCAGGTTCCAGTAAATTGGTTTTAATTTTATTGATCGCTTTCTTGAGCTTCTTGTCGCCTTCAAATAAGGGAATTGTATTGTTATAACTCTTGCTCATCTTGCGGCCGTCAAGGCCCTGCAGAACGGCGACGTTGTCATCCACCACCGCCTCTGGCAATAAAAAGTGTTCGCCGTAGTGATGGTTAAAGCGCTGCGCAATATCACGCGCCATTTCCACATGCTGCACCTGGTCGCGCCCCACCGGAATCTTGCCGCCGTTAAACATCAGGATATCGGCCGCCATTAACACCGGGTAGCTGAACAAGCCCATCGTAATACCGAAGTCGTTGTCCTCCCCTGCTTCCTCGTTGGTCTGCACCGCCGCCTTGTAGGCATGCGCGCGGTTCATCAGGCCTTTGGCGGTCCAGCAGGTCAGGATCCAGGTCAGCTCGGTGATATCGGGCACGTCCGATTGCCGGTAAAAGGTTACCTGCGCGGGGTCCAGCCCCAGCGCCAGCCAGGTTGCAGCAATTTCAACGCTGGATTGATGCACCTGCGCCGGGTCGTGGTTCTTGATCAGTGCGTGGTAATCGGCAAGAAACAAAAATGAGTCGACGGCTGGATCTTTGCTCGCCGCAACGGCGGGCTTTATCGCACCGACATAGTTGCCCAAGTGCGGCGTGCCAGTGGTGGTAATGCCGGTAAGCACGCGTGTTTTCGAAGGTGTGGTCATAGCTGGCTGTGTAAAGTGGATTTGCCGTGCATGATAGCCTGAGCCGTGCCAATCTGGACACCGCAGTTTTCCCGAATGACGGATGATTCAAGATCAACCGTCGGGATTGCGAGCGTTGATCCCTGACGCTCATTCACGCGTAAACTTGACTATGACTGAAAAGAAACAAACCACGCTCATAATAGGCGCCAGTAGCGCTATCGGGGCCGCGGTGATCCGGGAACTGTCACCTATCGCGAACGTCGCCAGCGCAAACAGCGGGATTATCGCCGTGAGCCGCTCCGAGGCACCGGATGATTTTGGCGCATCTGGTGCTACCCAAACCGGCAGGGCCTGGTACATCTGCGATTACCAAGACGCTGCGATCGAAGGGGTGGTCAAGTCTATTCAGGCCCAACTAGAACAACAGGCCGCAGCACTCACACGAATAATTATTTGTAACGGCGTGCTGCACAATAGCGAACAGGAACGCGCTTTGCTGTTACCGGAAAAACGCCTGGAAGACCTGCAGGGCGAAAACTTTCTCGACAGCATAGCGGTGAATACACTGCTGCCGCTGCGCTGGATACAGCGCCTGGTTGCGCTGTTGGATAACAAGCAGGAATGCAAAATTGCCGTGCTGAGTGCGCGTGTGGGCAGCATAAGCGACAATCAGCTGGGCGGCTGGTACAGCTACCGGGCATCCAAGGCTGCGCTGAATATGCTGCTGCAAACGGCGAGCGTGGAATTGGCCAGGCGTAAACCGGGCGTCAAGCTGATCGCATTTCATCCGGGCACCACCGACACACCGCTTTCACGGCCCTTCCAGAAAAATGTGCGCAAGGAAAAGCTTTTCAGCGCTGATTTTGTTGCCGACAGGCTGCTGGACCTGATGGACGCTACCAGCGCCGATGGCAAACTCTCTTTTATCGACTGGGATGGCAAGCCAATCGACTTTTAAGACCGTAGAACACTGCAGAAAACGGTGCGATAAAAGCGTAACATAGCTTTCTCAGCGTTGAGCGCGCCCCGCTATCCGGCGCAGGGCGGCTCACCTCTATCACCTGCGCCCGGACTGAAACGCCTAAATACCATGACCAAACGAATCCCGAGAGATAAGCACAACGACCACAGCGAAGCCATGGCCGCCGAACGCCGCCAGTTTGCCAGTGAAACAACCGGCGTGAAGTTTGAGCACCTTAGCCACTACGCATTTACGCCCGAGCTCACCGCAGGTAATATCGAAAATTTTATTGGTGTAGCGCAAGTGCCAGTTGGCTTGGCAGGCCCGCTGCTTGTAAATGGTGAGCACGCCAAAGGCGAATTTTATGTGCCCATGGCCACCAGTGAAGGCACGCTGGTGGCGAGTTACAATCGTGGCATGCGACTACTGCACCAGGCCGGTGGCGCAACAGTATCGGTGGTAGACGATGCAATGCAGCGCGCACCGGTATTTATTTTTGACAACGCCAGGGCAGCGCGCGATTTTGGCGAGTGGATTAAGGCCAACTTCGAACAGATAAAGCAGCAGGCAGAAACTACTACTTCGGTAGGCAAGTTACGCGATATCGAACAGTACGCCGCCGCGCGCATGCGCTACCTGCGCTTTAATTTTACAACCGGCGACGCCGCCGGGCAAAATATGGTGGGTAAGGCTACCCAGGCTGCCTGCGAATGGATGCAATCGAAATACCAGGGCAGTTGCCGCTACATGTTGTCGGGATCGATGGACACCGACAAAAAACATTCGCAGCTCAACACCCTGCACACGCGTGGTAAACGGGTCATTGCCGAGGCGATTATTCCCAATGCCATTATCGAGCAAGTGATGGGCGTTTCCAGCGCAACACTTTTTAAAGCGCGCTTTATCTCACAGGTGGGCAGTTTTATGGCGGGCTCGGTAAATACTGGCGCTCACTCCGCTAATGGTATTACCGCTACTTTTATTGCCACCGGCCAAGATGCGGCCAACGTGGCAGAATCGTCGTCGGGTATTGTCTATGTAGACCTGCACGACAATGGCGATTATTATTTTTCAATTACGCTGCCATCGCTTATCGTCGCCACCCACGGTGGCGGTACCGGTTTACCTACCCAACAGGAGTGCCTGTCGCTATTGGGCTGCAATGGCCCTGGCAAGGTGTACAAACTGGCGGAAATTATTGCAGCAACGGTATTGGCGGGTGAACTGTCGCTGATGAGTGCGGTACTGGCCGGTGACTGGGTTAGCAGCCACGATGCGTTGGGCAGGAATCGCTAGCGCCGCTTAACGACCACGGGTATTTTTCTTTTTCTTTACATGCGACATCAAGCGACGTCGCTTGCTTACTTGCCGCGGAGTTAGCTTGTTCTTGCGGCCCGCGTAGGGATTGTCTCCACTGCGAAACTCAATGCGCACCGGCGTGCCGAATAATTTGAACGCGCGGCGAAAGGTTTTTTCAAGGTAGCGGGTGTAGTGGCGCGGCACCTGCTTGGCCTGGTTGCCGTGGATAACAATAATTGGCGGGTTCTGCCCGCCAGCATGCGCATAGCGTAACTTGATGCGCCTGCCGCCAACGCTGGGTGGCGGATGGTCGAACACCGCTTTTTCCAGTACCCGCGTCAACTCATTGGTAGCCAATTTTTGCGTAGCGGCAGCGTAGGCCACATCAACCGAACGGTACAACTCGCCGACGCCAGTGCCATGCAATGCCGAAATAAATCGAAGCTCGGCAAAATCATTGAACGCCATGCGCCGGTCAATTTCACTTTTCAGGCGATTTTTGTGTTCTTGCGACAAGCCATCCCATTTATTTACCGCAATCACAAGCGCGCGACCTGCTTCAACCACATGCGAAAGCAAGTGCAAATCCTGGTCGACAAGGCCTTCCCGCGCATCAATCAACAACACGGTAACGTTGGCATCAGCGATCGCTTGCAGCGCTTTCAGAATAGAAAACTTTTCTACTGCTTCGGCTACATTCTTGCGACGCCTGACCCCGGCGGTATCGATTAATGTATAGGGCTTGCTAACGCCTTGCTTGTCTTCGCGTTCGTAATCGATATAAATACTGTCGCGCGTAGTGCCCGGGTGGTCGAAAACCACAACCCGCTCTTCGCCCAACATACGATTGACCAGCGTCGACTTGCCAACGTTCGGCCTGCCCACCACCGCAATACGGGTAGACGCCCAGCGTGCATTGTCTTCCTCACTGCCGACGGGTTCGCCCTTGTCGTCGGGTGCTGGCAGCAACTCCTCAAGCAACTGCGTTACGCCGCGGCCATGCGAAGCGGCGATCGGAAACACCTGTGCAGTACCGAGCTGGTAGAACTCGGCGGCGGCACTTTCGTCAACGCCATCCATCTTATTGGCGACCACGCGGAACGGCTTATTGCGCGCGCGAATCTGTTTCACGATAGCTTCATCGGCGGGCAATAAACCGGCGCGTGCGTCAACCAACAATAAAACTTCGTCGGCCTCTTCGATGGCCGCCAGCGACTGCTGTGCCATTGCCCTATCGATACCTTGCTCGAGGCCACTAAGACCACCAGTATCGATCACGATAAAACGTTGCTCGCCAACGCGCGCCTCACCATATTTGCGATCGCGGGTTAGCCCGGAATAGTCTGCCACCAGTGCGTCGCGAGAACGCGTCAGTCGGTTAAACAGTGTCGACTTGCCAACGTTGGGCCGACCCACCAGGGCTATTACGGGAAGCATTGATTGCTCTTTGATTGAAATTTAATTAGGGGGACAGTTTACTTTCGTCCAGCAGCGCCTGGCAAAAGTAAACTGTCCCCGAGGTTTTAATCGACGGCGCGCAAGGTGTACGCGGCGAGCTTGCCAGCATTGCTGTAAACAATGAGTTGGTCTTCTACTACGCGCATCGGCGCACGCACGCCAGAGCCGTCAATTCGCGCACGACCGACAACACTGCCATCAATCTGCGAGAGCACGTGCAGGTAGCCGTCGTCATCGCCAATAACGAGGTAGCCACTAAATACAACAGGCGAACTTAATTCGCGATTGACAAATGCCGACTGCTCCCAACGCTGTTCGCCATCGCGCGCGTTGATTGAATAAACTCGCCCTTTTTCATCAGCCATATATACATGCCCAAATCCCTCATCAACTTCACGATAGGATGATGATGGAAAGCGCCACAGCGCGCGGCCGTTGGCGCGGGCAAATGCAAACAGGTTGCCGTTAAAGCTTGTTGCGTAAACGATCTCTTCGGTAACGTGCGGTGAAGCATCAACATCAACAAGCTTTTCTATTTCGGCAGTACCGCTGGCTAACGCAACCAGCTGGTCCCACTGCAAGCTACCTGTTTCCAGGTCGATAGCAACCAGCTTGCCCGATGCAAAGCCCGTGTAAACAATGCCATCGGCAACAACCGGGGTTGCAGTACCGCGCAGGGTCAGGATCGGCTCATCGTTTTTGTGCTGCCACAATTTCTTGCCGTCAGTCGCTGCCAGGCCGGTAAGCCTGCCATCCGCAGTTTGTACCACTACAACGCCTGCATCGCCCTGCGGCGGCGCGAGCACTTCACCGCCGAGGTCGCGGCGCCAGCGCTCATCCCCGTTTTCACGCGACAGCGCAATAACTTCACCGTCACTGCTGGCAACAAGCACCAAATCAGCGGCAATTCCGGCGCCCGCCGACAAAGCGTGGCCGAGTTTTTTACGCCAGCTCTTTTTGCCCTGCCCGGTATAGCAGCCAAGCTTGCCTTCAATGCTGGCCACGCATATACCGGCGTCATCAGTAGATGGCGCCAGTCGATTGTAAAAGCCACCCTGGCCCTTGCCGATGTCACGGCGCCAACTTGAATCAAGCCGCACACGGCGCTCGAAGTCAGGAAGTTTGAGCGCTTTACCCGCTTGCTCTCGCTCTTCGGGCGTGGAGGCACAGCCCGCGACTAATAATAGCAGCACGCATAGTACGCCTGGTATCGACAAAAAACGGGGCACCGCATGGCGCCCCGTAGTAGTGAACACATTTACCATTAGATCTGACTCTTGGCGTAGCCTAGCTTCATCGCCACCAGCGGCAAGCGCGTTGGCCCATCGCCGGTAATCTTGCCGGCACGCTCGTACTGCTCTACCGCAAGCTGGTATTCACCGCGTGCAATATGGATATCGCCGGCCAACTCAGCTTTCTGGGCCGCAAAAATATCGCCTGAGGTGCCACCCGTTTCTGCGCCCTGGTTAAGCGCGGCTAATGCGCCATCGGTATTGCCCGCACTCAGTAACACCCGGGCCAATCGCAGCCTGGCAATCTCGCGAAGTTGCGCTGATTGGGTTTTGTCGATGACCCAGCGGAGCTCAGTCTCAGCGCTTGCGTAGTCTTCATCGAGCACGGCCTGCTTGGCCTTGGCCAATGCAGCGAACTGCGCATAACCGGTTTTAGCAAACTCCTGCTTGATGGTATCTGCCGCATGCATTGCTTCGGCGATCTTGATGTCATCGTCCGGCGCTTGCGCGGCAGCCGCCACCGCCGTTTGCATGGCCTGGTAGGAAAAGGCCGCAGCCTCGGCCTTGGCTTCCTGCGCCGACTGCCATCCTCGCCAGCCCAGCACTGCGGCAATCGCGACAATGACACTAAGCACAGTGGACACGCCATTTTCGTCCCACCACTTTTTTAGCGCCTGCACCTGGTCGTCTTCTGTTCTCATCGGGTCCAAAGCAATGTCTCCACAATTTTGTTACACATTGAATTTCGTATATTCATTGGCCATACAGCTTCAGTGCTGGACTTGATAGCTTGCTTAGGTGTCGGCACTCAACTGCACCAGCAGTGCAGCTATACCATCGCCAACCGACACGCTGCTCTGCTCGCCGCTTTGCAGGTCTTTTACCGAGACACTGTTATCGGCGACTTCCTGCTCACCCACAATCAACGCGAAGCGGGCACCGCTTTTATCGGCTCGCTTGAACTGGCTTTTCAGGCTGCCGGCGGCAAGGTGCTGCATGATAGCAAAACCCGGCAGTGCCGCGCGCAGGCGCTCAGCCAGATCCAGCGCGTAACGCTGGTAGGCACTGTCGGCCACCAGCAAATAAGCATCCGGCGCATCGTCCTCGTGAAAACACGCGAAGCCCTGGCCCTCTAAAAGCATGTACAACCGCTCCAGCCCCATCGCAAAGCCGACTGCTGGCACGGGTTTGCCGCCAAGTTGCTCCACCAGCCCGTCGTAACGACCGCCTCCACAAACGGTGGCCTGGGCGCCCAGGTCATCACTCACCCACTCGAATACCGTGTCGTTGTAATAATCAAGCCCACGAACCAAACGCGAATTTTGCTCTACGCTAACACCGCTATCTTGTAACAGGCCGAGCAATGTGTCGTGTTTTTGTCGCGATTCGTCATCGACGAAATCTGTTAGCAGGGGCGCGTCATGCAATATTTTTTGTGTATCGCGGTCCTTGCTATCCAGAATACGTAGCGGATTACTTTGCAAGCGACGCTGGCTATCTGCGTCCAAATCGTCGCGATACTTTTCCAGGTAATCGAGCAGTGCGGCGCGAAATTTTTTCCGCGATTCGCTCGAGCCAATATTATTCAGTTGCAGCCGAATGCCATTTTCCAGTTGTAACTCGCACCAAAGGCGCTGGTTAAGCAATAGCATCTCTGCCTCTATTTCCGCGCCTTGCCAACCAAATGCCTCCGCTCCCACCTGGTGAAACTGTCGCTGCCGACCTTTCTGTGGCCGCTCATAGCGAAACATCGGGCCCGCATACCAAAGCTTTCTCGGCGTATCGAGTAAACTGTGCTCGATACAGGCCCTGACACAACCGGCGGTGCCTTCGGGTCGCAACGACATGGATTCGCCGTTGCGATCTTCGAAAGTGTACATTTCCTTTTCAATGATATCTGTCACTTCGCCAATCGAGCGGCTGAACAACGCAGTAGGCTCCACAATCGGCATGCGAATTTCGCGATAGGCATAACTGGAAAATACGCGAGCAATCACGGCCTCCATGCGCGCCCAATTGCCGCTGTTGACGGGCAGGATGTCGTGCATGCCGCGAACGGCTTTCAATTTATTAGCTGTCATGATCGGCCCGGCGTGCGCTGGTACCCTACTGGCAGAGTGAACGTATAGCGCACATCTAAGGCGCTGTGAAAAATGCGGCGATCAAGCCGCGAGGCGGGATTGTAGGCGAGCAGCTAGTTGCTGGCTAGCGTCAAGCGTGCGCTATTGTCCGCACGATAGCGGGTGATGGGGACACGCTCGCCATTTAACGCAATGTCCAGCGCAGGCGCGTTGCCCACGTGCAGCGAAAACGGCAGGCTGCCGCTAACATCGATGCGCCGGCCGGCGCGGGCCAGGTTGCGATACAGTCGATTGCCCTGGCTATCGCGGATGTCGATCCAGCTGTCTTCATAAACGTCTATCACAAGCCTGTCGGGCACCTGCAGCTGGGAAATCATGTTCGCCGCGCCCGGGCCTACAGGCTCATGCAAATCGCGCATATTGGCGTTGGGCACCTCGGTGGCCGCCGCGATGGCTGTGGCTGTAGTTGTTGGCGTAGTTGCGGGCGTAGTTGCGGGCGTAGTTGCTGGCGTAGTTGCTGGCGTATCAGCTAGCTGCACGCTGGCTATTGGCGAGCCAACTACTTGCAGCGCAGCGGGCTCCGACTCTGCACCCACGGTTAAACGCGTACTGTCGGCAATACTCGGCGCTGCGACCGCCTCGTGGGCCAGCGTACCCAGTGCATCCGGAGTTTGGCCTAGCGCGCTGCGCGCAAGATTGGCATCACGCGCTGCATCGAACTCACTGTCGATGGCATGGTAGGCAAAGGTCACCAGGCACATCAATAACAATGGCACGGTTGTAGTTGTTGCCGCACGCAACAGGCCGTCGGGCGAGCCCAGCAATCCTTGCGACCAGCTCGAACCATTGCGAAAGCCAAATTTTTTGCCGCGTTGTTTATGCAAGCCAGGCGCAGCTGGCGCGCTATCTGCGTCTTGCGCCTTGCGCGCCGCAGTTGCACCTTGCGCAGTAGTTGGTTTCGCAGTAGTTGCTTCAGCAGCCGCGTTGGAAGTTGCACGCGGCATGAGTTTGTCGAGGTATTCCGGCTCTATACCCAGCAGCATAGCGTAGGATTTTGCGTAGCCACGCACGAACGGCTGCGGTAGCGCTAAGGTTTTGTCGGCCTCAAGTGCAGCAATATGTTCCAGCGCAATTTGGGTTTGCGCACTCACATCGTGCAGGCTCAATTGGCGAGCCTCGCGCGATGCACGCAGCAGCGCGCCCATCGAGGCAGGCTTGTTGATTGGCAACCCTGCCAGGCGGTCTTGGGAGCCAGTGCCGGTGCCGTTCTGCGCAGTGCTGTTCCCAGCAATGCTTGTGTCCTGTGTGCTTTCGTCCGCGTCGACCCTGGCGCTTGCCGGGGTGGACGAATCGCGCGGGGTAACCCGCACAGAGGATATGATTTCTTCCTTCATCGTTTCTCGATTACTCGTTTTCGCCCGATGCCGCGCAGCAGCAGCTTACTGCTTCGCGCGCTTGCGCCGGGCTTCTAGATCACGCTTGTAACTCTGGTACTCGCGCGAATCCGGATAAATGTTTTTCAGTGCCAACACGTAGCTTGCTTCGGCGTCGGCCTCGTTCAACTGTCTGGCCAGCTCAATGCCGAGCAATAACATCTCGGCGCTGGGCTTGCTGGTGTAGCGCCGATACTGCTGGAAATACTGCCACGCGCCTTCGAAATCGCGCGCGTCATAATTCATAATAGCCAACTCTCGCAGAACCCGGCGGTCCGCTCGGTCTAAAACGAGAGCTCGCTCAAAGGATCGG
Source organism: Pseudomonadales bacterium (assembly GCA_013043705.1). Classification (GTDB taxonomy): domain Bacteria; phylum Pseudomonadota; class Gammaproteobacteria; order Pseudomonadales; family UBA7434; genus UBA7434. Next base: position 46,609 of record JABDNS010000016.1, on the reverse strand, counting down.
CGCGCTTGCTCAATTTTTAACAGCTGCTGTTGGGTCATTCCCAACAAATACAGCGCTGCAACGCGCTTTTCGTAGAGGGAATCATCAACAACAATTTGCAAATGCTTTTCTGCCTGCTCGAAATTGCCCTGTTGGAACAGATAGTTCGCGTAATTCAGCCGGTAGCGCGAACCGCCATTGCTGTAGTTAACCGCGTTCTTGTAATGTACCGCTGCCAGCTCCAACTCTCCGCTGAGGAGGAAGGTGTAGGCTAGCGCGTCGTGCGCCTCGGGGGATCTCCCATCCAGCTCCAGCGCGCTTTTCAGGTGCCGCCTGGCCGACTCGAAATCCCGCTTCTGCAGGTACTGTACAGCTGCAGCCACGCGTGCGGAAACCGCTTCATCGGTACTTGCCGCATTACCTACACCGCCTGTTTTGGTAGTAACACAGGCCATTGGCATCATAACCAGCAGCGACAGCGCGATAAAGCGCGCCAGACGCTGCGGGGCAAGTTTTTTCATTTGCACCGCGCCACGCGGCTTTAGCCGCTTGGCCACGGCTTGCGCAAGGCGTGTGCAACTGGTGAAGACCTGCGCAATGTGCGGCAAATTCATACTAACCCCTGGCAAAAATATGTGGTTCGGCTGTCGCCGCGCCGGCCGGCCCGGCGCCTTCGCTGTTGCCCTGCGCCTGGCGATAACGCTCGCTGCGCCTTGTTCGATCGAGCACTTCACCGGCTAACTGCCCGCACGCTGCGTCGATATCCTCGCCACGGGTAGTCCGGATATGCGCAATGTGCCCGGCTTCGCGCAGCACGCGCTGGAAGGCGTGAATGCGATTGTTACTCGGGCGGCGGTAATCGGAGAGTGGAAACGGATTAAACGGGATCAGGTTAATTTTGCATGGCACATTTTTGAGTAGCTGCGCCAGCTGCTGCGCAAGCTGCAACGAATCGTTAACCTGGTCGATGAGTGTATATTCAATAGTGATGACGCGCTTGTTGCCGCCCACTGCATCCATATAACGCTGGGCCGAATCCATTAGCATGGCAATCGGGTATTTTTTGTTGATAGGCACGAGCTCATTGCGCAGTTCATCGTTCGGCGCGTGAAGTGAAACTGCCAGCGCACAGTCGCTCGCTTCGCTTAACTTATCCAGCATCGGAACAACGCCGGATGTGCTCAAGGTTACCCGCCGCTTCGACAGACCGTGCGCGTTATCATCCATCATCAGGTTCATTGCGCTAACCACGTTGTCGAAATTGAGTAGCGGCTCACCCATACCCATCATCACCACGTTGGTGATCTTGCCGTGCTCACCATCGGCTAGTTCGCGGCTTGCGTCATAGGTATTGAAGCTATGTTTGGCCAGCCACAACTGGCCAATGATTTCGGCCGCGCCCAGGTCGCGCATAAAACCCTGTTTACCGGTGGCGCAAAAACTGCAGTCAAGCGAGCAGCCCACTTGCGAGCTTACGCAAAGCGTGCCGCGGTCAGCCTCTGGAATATAAACGGTTTCAACGCAGCTACCGCCGCTTACTCGCAGCACCCATTTGCGAGTGCCATCTTTGGAATCACGCTGGCTTACGATGTCGGGCGCAGATATTTCAGCAACATTAGCAAGCTTTTCGCGCAGCGCCACACTCAGGTCGGTCATTGCAGCAAAGTCGCTGATGCCGGCCTGGTGAATCCACTTTAAAACCTGCTTGGCACGAAAGGGTTTTTCGCCGAGCGATACAAAGTAGTCCCGCAACTGCGCTTCGGTTTTGCCTAACAGGTTGGTCCTGTTGTTTACTGCAGTTGTGGGCATAAAGTTGCCTGTTATTGTTAGTAAACGAATAGCTTAGTGGGTTGGCCAGCCAAATTGGTTCCCCAACTCAGCAAATTGCAACAGCAGCACCAGGCAAGCGGAGCAACAGCCGAGCAGTAAACACCGGCCCGCCTACTTGCGTGAGTAAATTTCATCGTCGCCAAAGAAATACGCGATTTCGCGCGCAGCCGATGCAGGTGAATCCGAACCGTGTACAGCGTTGGCATCTATCGACTCGGCGAAGTCAGCTCGAATCGTGCCTTTACCGGCTTCTTGAGGGTTCGTAGCGCCCATTATTTCGCGGTTGCGCGCAATCGCAGACTCGCCTTCCAGCACCTGCACCATCACCGGCCCGGAGGTCATAAACGCAATCAAATCATTAAAAAACGGCCTGCCTTCATGTTCGGCGTAAAAGCCGCCCGCTACCGCCGCATCCATATGCATCATACGCGCTGCGGCAATACTCAGCCCCGCCTTCTCGAATCGCGAGTAAATTTCGCCAATAACGTTTTTGCCTACAGCGTCGGGTTTAACAATAGATAGCGTGCGTTCGATGCCCATTAAAATCTCCGGATTCGGGAACGATTGAGCCAGAAAGGACTTTCTGGCCTGACAAAAAAAGGTGCGCGATTATAGGTTTTTGGTGGTGCGGCTGCAATCGTCGAATTTTTAAACAAACTGCAATGCGCGCCAGAAACACACTCGGCCAGGGCTCAGGCGCGGGCCGGGGCAGCCGGGTAGTTGCGCTCGACGTAGCTATCCACCAGCGCCTTGAATTCACCGGCAATATCGTCGCCTTTAAGCGTTACGTCCTTCTGCCCATCGATATACACCGGCGCCACTGGCCGCTCTCCCGTACCTGGCAAGCTAATGCCGATATTGGCGTGCTTGGATTCGCCAGGGCCGTTGACTACACAGCCCATTACCGCCACGTTCATATGTTCCACGCCCGGATGGCTGTTGCGCCAGTGCGGCATCTGTTCGCGAAGATAAGCCTGGATGTCTTCGGCCAACTGCTGGAAGTAGGTGCTGGTAGTGCGGCCACAGCCCGGGCAGGCTATGACCATCGGCGTGAACGCGCGCAGGCCCATGCTCTGCAATATTTCTTGCGCCACCTGCACTTCCTTGCTGCGGCTACCGCCGGGCTCAGGTGTAAGCGAAATTCTTATCGTATCGCCAATGCCTTGCTGTAATAACACCGACAGCGCGGCAGTGGAGGCAACAATACCCTTGCTACCCATGCCCGCTTCGGTAAGGCCAAGGTGCAAGGCATAATGACTCTGCTCGGCAAGGCGCTGGTAAATGGTAACCAGGTCTTGCACTTTGCTAGTCTTGCAGGAAATAATTATTTTGTTCGCGGGCAAGCCCAGCTGTTCGGCTTGCGCGGCGCTTTGCAGCGCAGAGTGAATTACCGCACGACGCATCATTTCGTCTAGCGGCAATGGCTCGGGCAGTTTTGCGTTGTCGTCTAAAAGCTCAGCCAACAAGGCCTGGTCGAGGCTGCCCCAGTTAACACCAATGCGAACCGGTTTGTTGTAGCGACAGGCAAACTCGATCATCTCGGCAAACTGTTTGTCTTTTTTTGCGCCGCGACCAACGTTGCCCGGATTAATGCGATATTTATCCAGCGTTTCTGCACAGGCCGGATGCTCGGCTAAAAGTTTATGGCCGTTAAAATGAAAGTCGCCCACTATCGGCACGCGCACATTGCGAATCTGCAGGCGCTCGGCAATGTGCGGCACTGCCGCGGCGGCCTCGTTATTGTTTACCGTAATGCGCACCAGCTCGGAGCCGGCATCGGCCAGCTCGATAATCTGCGCGGTGGTGCCCTCAATGTCGGCGGTGTCAGTGTTGGTCATCGACTGCACCACCACCGGCGCGTCGCCACCCACGATAACACCGCCCACGTCGACCGCGTGGCGTGCGTTGTTGGAGGCGGGTGGAATAGCTTCAGAAATACTCATACAGGGCGCGCATTTTACACCCTAAGCACAGCTTGGGGACAGCTTACTTTTCCTGAGCGGCTCTGCCGCACAGCAAAAGTAAGCTGTCCCGTTGGTTCCCCCCTGGTTTCAAAAAAGGTAAACTGTCCCCGTGGTTTTCACCGGAGGCAATCACCATGCAACCCGTTCCCAATATCTTGCACACCATCGGCAACACGCCGGTGGTGAGAATCAACCGCCTAGCACCCCCTCACGTGAATATGTTCGTGAAAATCGAGGCTTTCAATCCTCTGGGCTCGGTAAAAGACCGGCTGGCGCTAGGGGTTATAGAAGCGGCCGAAAAAAGTGGAGAGCTGGAACCCGGCCAGACCGTCGTAGAAGCCACCAGCGGTAATACCGGCATTGGGCTTGCCATGGTTTGCGCGCAAAAAGGTTACCCATTGGTGTTAACCATGGCCGAGAGCTTCAGCGTTGAACGTCGAAAATTGATGCGCTTCCTCGGCGCTAGGGTAGTGTTAACACCCGCACCGTTAAAAGGCACCGGAATGGTTGCCAAGGCACGCGAACTCGCCGAGGCAAATGGCTGGTTCCTGGCAAGGCAATTCGAGAATGAGGCAAACGCCGAGATGCATGCACGCACCACTGGCCCGGAAATCATTCAAGCCTTTGCCGACGACCCACTGGATTACTGGGTCACCGGTTACGGCACCGGCGGCACCTTGAAAGGTGTTGCGAAAGTATTGCGCGAGCAAAGCCCCAAAACGCGCATTGTCGTGTGCGAACCGGCCGAAGCCAACCTGCTCGATAGCGGCGTCGTGCAAAAGCAAAACGAAGATGGCTCCGCCGCTGAATCTCACCCGGCATTCAAGCCGCACCCCATGCAGGGCTGGACGCCGGATTTTATCTCCAAGCTGTTAAGCGATGCGCGCCAGGCCGGCGGTATCGACCGCATTCTTACCATTCAAAACGAAGCGGCACTAGATTGCTCGCGCGAACTCGCGCAACAGGAAGGTATTTTTGTAGGCATTAGCGCCGGCGGCACTTTTGCTGGCGCATTGGAAGTGGCAGAAAAAGCCGAGGACGGCAGCAACATTCTTTGCATGTTGCCCGATACGGGGGAACGTTACCTAAGCACGCCACTGTTCGCCGACATTGAAGCCGAGATGGACGACGAAGAGCGTGCGCTATCGGCCAGCACACCCACCGCGCAAATGTAACCCCAAAACAACCGCAGAACCACGGGGACAGCTTACTTTTATAATCGCAGAGCGATTATAAAAGTAAGCTGTCCCCTATGCTCTACACAAACGACCTTCCACTGCGAGTATTGCGCCTTATCGCCTCAATATGCTGTTCAGGCACTTCCGCACCAAGATATTCTCGCCAATTGTTAACGCGTCCGAGCATCGGCGCCACATCTACCAGCGCATCATTGATCCCCGCCAAGTGCGCTCGCGCGCTTGACCACGGCCATTCTTGTGGCTGCTGGCACATGGTCGCACGCACCGGGTTTAGCTCAACATAGCGCGCTGCCGCCAGTAAGTGCTGCTCGTCCAGTGCCGCCGAGTGAAAGCGCGCCTGCCACAGATGACCACACCATTTCTCACGCTCATTGATACGGCGCGTGTAGCGACGATGCGCTTCGCTAAACAATGCCGCGAGACTGTTCTTGCGCTGTGGCACGACAATGAAATGTACGTGGTTGGGCATCAGGCAATATGCGAGCACCCCCACTTCTGCGGCTTCTGCACCGCGGGCTACCAACGCAATGTAGGCGCGGTAATCTGCTGCATTGAAAAAAGTAGTCTGGCGGCGATTACCGCGCTGGGTAATGTGATGCGGGTGGCCGGGTAGTACCAGCCTGGCGATCCTTGCCATGGTAGCTCTCCTTTTTTAAAACCTCGGGGACAGTTTACTTTTACTGAGCGACTGCGTCGCTCAGTAAAAGTAAACTGTCCCCTGGAAAAAGTAAACTGTCCCCGTGGTTTTAATCGAAACGTGCGACGAGGTGAACGCGGTTGCCTTGCGGATTCCAGATTTCGGCGCGCTTGGCTTTTTTCTCATCGGCGCTATAAAAGTGCACTTTGCTGGGCAAAAAAACCGGTTGTTTGAAGTCACAACGCACGCGTAATTTTGCACCCATTTGCGGCTCTACTGCTGCGCATACCCTGCCCTTGCTCCACATGCCGTGCGCAATCTGTTTTTTGAAACCAAGCATCCTGGCGGTAAATTTGCGCGTGTGGATAGGGTTCCTGTCGCCGGATATTTTGCCGTAACGGCGACCCAGGTCGGCGGGTAGTTTCCAGGGCTCGGCCACGCTGGCAACCGGCTTGCGGCCAACCGGCAGTGGCTCAAATGCTGGCGCTGCGTCGTTATCAAAATTTTCGTTTTTCATGCGGCACAGGTTGATCGAGCGGTCTTCCCAGACCAGTTCCTCATCTATAAAGGCTTCAAGCACTGTGCTTATCAACTTGCCCTTGCGATGGTTGGCAATTGGCTCAAAACGACATTTAAAATCGTAACGCGCATCCATTGGCAGCGCCTTGTGACGCGTAATATCGTTATGAATATGCACCAAACCTAGCAACGGAAAATCGCAACTTTCGTCGAGCAACATGGCCAGTTGCATGCGAAATGCCAATACATGCAGGTAGGTAAGCGGTAAAGCATCGGTCGATTCAAACTTGCAGATTTTACGGTAAGCATTCAAGTGCTCGCGGTCGATACGCTGGTTGTTGTAGGCAAAGGTCGCTTCTGGCAAACGCGTACCCTTGCCTTTCTTAACCAACGTTTTACCAATACCCAGCAACAAGCTACCCATCGAAGGCAATTCTTTCAGCGTTACCAGCTTATCCATAGCCTCAACATTGCCTTGCCCGGTTTGCGTGCTGCTTTCAGGCACGGAACTCTCCGCGTTGTTTTCACTTTTGTTAGTCATTAATTTGTTTCCGTAAATTCTATTGCTTTGGAATGGCCCTACGCACCCAGCAAGCTCTGGCCACAAACGCGCACTACGTTGCCGGTAACCCCTGCCGATGCAGGACTGGCAAACCAGCATATGGTTTCAGCCACATCCACCGGCAGTCCACCTTGTGACATGGAGTTCAAGCGCCTGCCCACCTCGCGTGGCCCGAAGGGCATTGCAGCAGTCATCGCGGTTTCGATAAAACCAGGCGCCACCGCATTGATCGTGATTTTCTGTTTTTTCAGGATTGGCGCCATCGCATCAACCATACCGATGACACCCGCCTTGGAGCAAGCATAATTGGTTTGCCCGCGCGTGCCGGCAATACCGGCCATGGAAGAGACGCAAATAATATGCGCCCCGCTTTTAAGCGTTTCGGCCTCCAGCAGCGCTTTGTTAACACGCTCCTCAGATGACAAATTGATATCAAGCACCATATCCCAAAACTCGGGTTTCATTTTTCCCAGGGTTTTATCGCGTGTAACGCCAGCATTGTGTACGAGGATATCCAGCCCTTTGTGTTCGCTGCCAAAATAATCTACCAGCGTCTGCGGTGTGTCGGCATGCGTGATATCGGCGGTGATATAACTACCGCCAATTCTATCCGCCACTTTTTTCAAGTCGTCTTCCGCGGGTGGAATATCCAGGCACACTACGTGCGCGCCTTCGCGCGCCAAAACTTCTGCAATAGATTCGCCAATGCCGCGCGCCGCACCAGTCACCAGCGCCACCTTGCCCGCCAATGGCTCGTCCCAATCAAACTTGGCAGCCAGCTTGGCCTTACCCACCCGAATAACCTGGCCCGAGACATAGGCCGAACGCGACGACAACACGAATCGCACCGTGGAGGCAATACCATCGCCTGCACCCTTTACCGCATAACACAGCTGCACAGTTGTGCCCTTACCCAGCTCCTTGCCGAGCGCGCGAGTAAAACCTTCCAGTGCTCGCTGCGCGATACGGTGTTCGGGCGTATCCGCATTTTCGGGCGGCCTGCCAATTACCAGCACACGCGAACAACTTTGCAGCTTGCGCGCTACCGGATGAAAAAAGTTGTATAGCTCGCGCAGTTGCGTGGAGTTGGTAATACCGCTGGCATCAAACACCAGTGCACGTATTTTGTCGGGCATCACCACGTCGTAATCGCGCGCGGCAAGACCATCGACCTGCAACAGACCTTTCACTTCAGGGTTGTCGCATTTCACATAAATGCTGGAGCGCGAGCTGGCCAGCACCTTGGCCAGTGCGTCCAGGTGTTCGGCGCCCGGCGCTGCGCCAACCAGGCAATCGCCGTCGATAAAATCGATGCCGTGCTCGTAGCGACGCAACTTTACCGGCTGGGGCAAACCCACAGAGCGCGCGAGGCTTTGGCCCACACCGGAATTGACGAAATCTACATAGCGATCGGACATTGAACAACCTCTCAAAACTGGGTACAAACAGGAATGATCGAACGGTATACCGGGCCAAGACCCGGCACCAATCGTTCGCACAGTGCGCTAGTTTACGGAATTGCACCAAAGCGGCAATGCCTTATTGCCGCTAGCAGACCACTCGGCGTACAATTTGCGGCGCTTTTTACGGTTGTGCAGCGCCAGCCCTTCTCTCTCTATTCCACTAGCTGTCCGGAGTACTCTCATGCTTACAGGCGAAATTAAACGCGTCGCGATCCTAGGCGGCAACCGCATTCCGTTTGCTCGCTCAGGTACCAACTACCTGAACGTCAGCAACCAGCAAATGCTCAGCGCCGCGTTAAACGGGCTGGTCTCGCGGTATAACCTCGAGGGTAAATTACTTGGCGAAGTGGTTGCAGGCGCCGTAATGAAACACAGCCGCGACTTCAACCTCACCCGTGAATGCGTGCTGGGCAGCAAGCTCGCCCCCGAAACCAGCGCCTACGATGTGCAGCAAGCCTGCGGCACCGGCCTCGAAGCGGCGATTTTAGTCGCCAACAAAATTGCTTTGGGGCAAATTGATGCGGGCATTGCCGGTGGCGTCGATACCACTTCCGATGCGCCCATCGCGGTAAGCGATGGCCTGCGTAAAGTGCTGATGAATGTAAACGCTGCCAAAACCGGTGGCGACCGCGCCAAGGCGTTTTTAGGTTTGCGCCCCTCGCACCTTGCACCCGCACTACCCAAAAATAGCGAACCGCGTACCGGGCTCTCCATGGGCGAGCACATGCAAATAACAGCCGATGAATGGGGCATTAGCCGAGAGGCGCAAGATGAATTGGCTGCCGCCAGCCACCAAAACCTGGCGCGTGCCTACGAGCAAGGTTTTTTCGATGACCTGCTCACGCCGTTCAAAAAACTCGAGCGCGACAATAACCTGCGCGCCGATACCAGCATTGAAAAACTCGCGCGCCTGAAACCGGTGTTCGATCGCGAAAACGGCACCCTGACCGCCGGTAACTCTACGCCTTTAACCGACGGCGCGTCGGTGTGTTTACTGGCCAGTGAAGAATGGGCCGCTGCCAACGACATTCCAGTGCTCGCATACCTGCGTCTTGGCGAGGTGGCTGCGGTAGACTTCATCGATAAAAAAGAAGGCCTGCTGATGGCACCCTCCTACGCGCTGCCACGCTTGTTAAATAAAGCTTCTTTATCGCTACAAAATTTTGACTTCTACGAATTTCACGAGGCCTTTGCCTCGCAAGTGCTATGCACACTGGCCGCGCTCAACGACGAAAACTTCTGCAAAAACAGGCTTGGCCTGGACGATGTACTCGGTGAAATTGATCTCAGCAAGCTCAACGTTAACGGCAGCTCGCTCGCTACCGGGCACCCCTTCGCCGCCACTGGTGGTCGTATCCTGGCAAGCCTTGCCAAGCTGATCGACCAGAATGGCGGCGGTCGCGGGCTCGTTTCAATCTGCGCGGCTGGTGGCCAGGGCGTAACTGCGATCGTCGAGAAATAAAAGCATGAACGATTTGCAGGCCGCGCTGCGCCCAACTAGCTATATCGACAGCGAGCACCCCGGCATCGCCGCCTACGCGGCGGCTAATAGCATTGCCGGCGCCAGCGATTTAGATAATGCTGTAAAGCTCTACTATGCGGTGCGCGACGATGTTCGCTACAACCCCTACAACATAGATCCATCGCCAGATGGCTTCACTGCAAGCGCAATTCTGCAAAAACGCGAGGGCTGGTGTGTGCCAAAAGCCATTTTGCTGGCCGCTTGCGTACGCCGCATTGGCATACCGGCAAAGGTGGGATTTGCTGATGTGGTCAATCACTTGAGCAGCGAAAAGCTTCGCGAACGCATGGGTAGCGACTTGTTTATATGGCACGGCTATACCGCGCTCTACCTGGAAGATCAGTGGGTAAAGGCCACCCCGGCGTTCAATATTGAACTGTGTGAAAAAGCCGGTATACATCCTTTGGAGTTCGACGGACGCAGCGATTCAATTTATCACGCCTACGACAAGGCAGGTAACAAGCACATGGAGTACAAGAATTTTCGTGGTGAATTCGACGATGTACCGCGTGAGCAAATAATGGCAGATCTACTGGCCTTTTATGGCCAGCAGGTAGAGCACCCAGCCAGTGGCAGCGCCAACGAATTCGCCAACGATGTGCAGCCGACTTCTCGCTAAGGGATAGCGTATGCAAGGCAGGCAGAATAACATTCCCGGCGCTATCGCCGCGCTGTGGGCCCTGGCAGGCTTTAGCCTGTTAATGTTACAGGCCGTGCGCAAATTGCTGGCGGTGAGCCTGGATGCAGCCAACTATGATTTTTCCGCGCTGCAATGGTTGTTGCTTGCAGCCTTCATTATTTTTATGGCCTACTCCGAGGGTTACAAAGGCTTCCAGAAAGGCTTCTCACCGCGCTTTGCGAATCGCGCGATGCACTTGTACCACCAGGGGTCCAGCATAGAGCGCTTGCTGGCGCCGCTCTACTGCATGAATTTTTTCAACGCACCCGTACGCCGTATGCTGGTAAGCTACTCACTGCTGCTACTAATCTTGACTTTTATTTTCCTGTTTCAGCACATACCACAACCGTGGCGGGGCATTCTTGATGCCGGCGTGGTTGTCGGCTTGCTTTGGGGCCTGGCGAGTACGATCTATTATTTCTTTCGCGCATTTTTCAAAAAACCCGTCATTCAGTCTGGCGAGGGGAATACAACAACGTGATCGATTTCAAGCCGTATGCCGATCGACTCATCGATGGCGTGATCGTGATGACTGGGCACCAACGCCAGTAACTGCTCGCCGTTTTCCATTTCCAGCGTATAAAGAAACTGCGCACCGCGAAACAATCGCGCTACCACCCTTGCCTGCAGCACGCTGTGGTCGTCGTGCAAAACGTCATCCGGGCGCAACAGCACCTGCACCTTGTCACCCACAGAAAAATTGTATTGGCGCAGGTAGGCGCTATCGATATCAAAACTGCCAATGATGGTTCTAACGCGCGCCTCATCGACTACCTCGCCACGCAAGAAACGACTTTTACCTACGAAGTTTGCCACACTCTGGTTGCGAGGCTGGTGATAAATGCGGTACGCCTCATCCCACTGCGCCAGCTCGCCCTGCTGTAGCACGCCGACCTTATCAGCAATTGCAAAGGCCTCCTGCTGATCGTGTGTAACCAGCAACGCGGTGGTGTTGTTGGCCTTGAACAGCGCACGCACATCGCGTCCAAGTTTTTCACGAAGATCCAGATCCAGGCTGGCGAAGGGTTCATCGAGCAACATCAACGCGGGCTCGGGTGCCAGCGCCCGGGCCAGCGCCACTCTTTGCTGTTCGCCACCGGAAAGCTCGTGCGGCATGGCGCGCTCTCGACCCACCAGGCCCACTTGCGCCAGCCAGTGCATCGCCCGCTCCCGCGCTTCACCGCTGGGCAGTCGGTGCAGGCCAAACAAAATATTACGCAGGGCATCAAGGTGCGGAAACAGCGAATGCTCCTGGAACACCATACCTACGTTGCGCTGTTCGGGCGGCAGTTCTGCGCCATGCCGGTAAAGGCAGCGCTCACCAAGAAAAAACTCGCCATCCTGCGGCGTTTCAAACCCGGCGATGCTGCGCAGCAGTGTCGACTTGCCGCAGCCGCTGGGGCCGAGCAGGCAACCAATTTCACCACGTGCCAAAACCAGGTTGATACCCGCGAGTACCGGCCGCCCGTTGTAGCCCACCGCTATACCCGAAGCACGGAAAAACGCATCATCCTGCTCGTTTTCGGGCGCAGGAGCGAATGCCTGCTGCGACTTATTTTTGCTCATAGATCAATGTGGCCTGCGGTGCGCGAACGACATCAGCGCGCGCAGAGACGCTTGACTCGCTGCCGCGAATTAACAAGAACACCGGCAATAGACCGGCACCAACAATTGCCAATGCGGGCATAGCGGCGCGTTGCCACTGGCCTTCGGAAGTAAATTCAAAAATGCGCACCGCCAAGGTGTTGAAACCAAAAGGGCGCGTCATCAGGGTTATCGGCAACTCTTTCATCACGTCGACGAATACCAACACCAATGCGGTTAGCAAGCCGCTGTGCAACATTGGCAAATGCACCCGCTTGAGCATGCGCCAGCCGCTAACGCCCAAACTCTGCGCGGCAAGATCAATGGACGGTGTAACACGCAAGAGATTGTTCTCCAGCGGTGTGTAGGCCACGGCCATAAAGCGCACGCTGTAACCTAGCATCATTACCAACAAACTACCTTGTAACCAGCTGCTGGGATAACCTTGCGATGCAAGCCACGCGGCAAACGCAGCCACCGGTACAAAAACACCCACCGCTAATACTGAGCCTGGCAGCGCATAACCCATTGTGCAAAGCCGCACCAGCACCGGCACTAGCCTGCCCTGCCGGGTGCGCGCCACGAACGCCAGCAGCACCGCTAGCACCGTTACAATGCACGCCGCCATGGTTGCCAACCACACGGTGCCGGTTAGCGCCGACCAGAAGCGCGGGGTTAATTCAACTGCACGCTGGGGCATCGCCCATGCAAGCAGCTGCAATGCCGGCAAAATGAAGGCACATAGTAAAACAACACCACATGCAAGCAGTGCCAACGCTTGCTGCAAGCGGCTTAACTTTTGTCGCCGCTCAAGCAGGCTTTTACTCTTGTTATCAGCGTAGCGCTGCATTCTGCGCGTGTAGCGCTCCAGCATTATCAAAACCAACACAAACAATAGCAACGCAGCCGCAATGCGCAGCGCTGCGGGCAGTGAAAATAGTGAAAACCAGGCTTTGTAAATCGTGGTGGTTAGCGTATCGAAGTTGAACACTGAAACTGCGCCGAAATCAGCCAACGTTTCCATGGCGACTAATAAAATGCCGCCGGCAATCCACGGCCTGGCCATTGGCAACGCGACGCGAAAAAAACTCTGCCTTGCGCTTAGCCCCAAAGATTGTCCTACCTCAAGGCTACGCTGCCCACGGGTTTGAAAGGCGTTACGCGCGAGCAAGTAAACATAGGGATAAAGCACCAGCGATAGACACAGCACTACAACCGGGAAAGCATAAACATCCGGCCACCATGACAGCTCGGGCCAACTGGCCAACACGCTGCGATGTAAACTGCCATTGGACTCAAACATGCCCACCAGGGCAAACGCCATGACGTAGCCTGGCACAGCCATTGGCAAAAAAAGTGCCCAGGAAAAAAAGCGTCGCAATGGAAATTCACAGGCTGCTGTAAGCCAGGCCAGCATGACACCAAGAAACCCGGCTAGCAACGATACACAAACAACCAGCGCCAGCGAATTGAGAATCGCGTCGGGTAGCACATAGCGCCGCAGGTGCGCCATGGTGTCGGCATCACCCATGAAAAAAGATGCGAATACACTCGCTAACGTCATCAACGCAGGTGACGCAATAAGCAGCAGTAATAGTTGCCAGCGCAGGCCTTGCCAATTCAGCGTCATGCGCAACGCAAGCCAAGGCGCGGCATCAGCCGTATCATCGGTAGCCTACGCGATCCATTAACTTAACCGCGGCGGGTTGTAACAGCCAGGCATCCGCAAGCGGTTGCTGGCTCGCGCGAAACACTCCCCAGCTCGCTACCTGTTGGTCAACTTCGGTTGTGGAAGTTACCGGGTATTCCTGGTTAACCCCGGCAAAAATTGCCTGCGCCTCGTCGCTTACCAGCCATTCGATAAAGCGGCGCGCGGCTGCAGCCCGCGGTGCGTGCTGCAAGATACCCGCACCGGCCACGTTAACATGCACGCCGCCCTGACCCGCTGCCTGGTCTGGCCAGAATAACGCTAGCGGCAAATTGGCCTGCGCATTCTGCATCCGGCCGAAGTAATAGGTGTTAACAATGCCAATGTCGCAACGTCCGGCAACAATCGCCTCCATCACCTTGGTATCGTTTGACGTCGGCGGAATAGCCAGGTTGGCGACCCAGCCCTTTACAACGCGCTCCGCCTGCTGCTCGCCCAGCTCACTAATCAACATTGCTACCAGCGACTGGTTGTAAACTTTTTTAGAAGTGCGAAGACAAAGCCTGCCCTGCCAGCTGGGTTCGGCTAGCGCGGCATACGAAGACAGGTCTTGTTTGGCAACGCGGTCGGTGCTGTACACAATGGTTCGGGCGCGCAAACTAAGCCCGGCCCAGCGGCCCTTGGGGTCGCGCAAATGTACGGGCACAGCTTGCTCTACGATAGATGAATCCAACGGCTGGAATAGGCCTTGGCTAGCAGCGAAGCCCAGCGTGCCGGCATCAACGGTAATCAGCACGTCAGCCGGGCTATTCGCGCCTTCAGCCTTGATGCGCTCGAGCAGTACGCCCGCTTTGTCGGTAGCGTAATCGACCTTCACGCCACTATGCGCCTCATAGCGCGCTAGCACCGGTGCTAGCAGCTGCTCATTGCGTGACGAATAGACTACCAGGCGCTCTGCTTTTGTCTCGCCGCCGCCCACTTCCGCGCCGCGCTCGGCGCAGCCGCCTAGCAGGCTAGTAAAGAAAAGTACGGCAGTTAATGGCGCTACTAAGCAAGCACGGGGGAGAAAAAACATGCAACAGCTGGCCTCCAATCGAAAGTTTGAAGAACCAATTATCCGCAAAGACGAGCTAAATGCAATTAATTCTTATTTGCATTTAGACCAAAAAGACAAGTGCCAGCAGCAAAATCCAGCAACGAGATCTAGCAACATAGCCAGCTCATCCACCGCTCCAAGCCAAGCGGCGTGGAGCGGTGGTTAAACCATAAGCCAGTTAGCGCAAGCGCTTGCGCAGGTTCTCGATAGACTTGCGAAGACGTTCGATCTGCTGGTCAAGCTTGGGCGGTGTAGGCATATCAGCGCGCTTGAGGATCGCACGAATATCTTTAACCACCACTTCGCCTCGACGCACCAGGTCCTTGTTCACGTCCGGTGCTTCGCGACGGGCGCGTTCAATCGCGTCGCGCGCGCGCTCAGCCTGCGCCTCAAGCTCGTCGATTACTTTGCCGTACAGGCCGAGGTTGGCCAGCATCAACTTGCGTGCACTGCCTGAAATCCTGTCGATCGAAATCCGCTTCGACTTGCGAGCAGTAGACTTCTTCTTCGCTGCTTTGCGCTTGGGTGCAGCCTTCTTACGTGTGGCTTTCTTGCGCGTGGCTTTTTTAGCAGTCGATTTTCTTTTTGCAGTGGTTTTCTTTTTGGCAGTGGACTTCTTGCCACGGGCCTTGCTTGCGGTTTTCTTGGCGGCTTTTTTCTTGGCGGCCATTTGCATTCTCCTCTTGTCTAACAGTTGCTTTAACAGTTGCCAGTTGCGCTTGGGCGCATTTGGACATCACGATAAATCTCAATGCTTAAAGCCTTGCCGGAGCGTCATCCCCCCTGGCGGCCATCAAGCACTACTTACAAAATAAGCCGCGCCGACTTCGCGCTGTCTGACACCTGCCGCGGCGCGAGTAGTCTACCGAAGCGCACACGCCTTGCAACGAGAACTACACGCAAAAGTACCATTCCACAGGTATATTCAGTGTATTTCGCAGCTGAGGCGCCGTTACACCTGGCGCGGCAGTGGCTCCAGTAACGAGACAATATTGCCGCTCTGCACAGCGTCGAGAAATTGCTCACCCATCTCATCGCTGCGCTCCGTAACTTCGCGCCAGAGCCGCATGCGCTCGGCATCGCGATTGTAGTAGCGCTTGAAATCACTGCGATCCGGCACGCGGCCCAGCTCCAGCGAATCACAAAAGGCCTGCGAAGGTGAAATCAGCACCACATCCTCGAGGCGGTCGGCGGTGACCTTTCGCCACGGATAAAACTTGTCGAACCAGCGCTCCACCAGGTGCGGGAAAAAATGTGGGTAGAGCACCAACCCCTGTTGTGCGGCGAGCAAGTTGGAAGGTACCGGGTGATAGTCCAGCAGCCCGCCATCGCGCAAAGTATGAGGGTGCAGCCCCTGCACGCCATGCATATACAAAGGCAGTGAACCGGATGCAATTATTGCCGGCTTTAGCGAGGCTTCTGACAACGCTACGAAGTTACCCGCCTGTGGCTGCATTAGTACACGCGCCTGCTCGGAACAAAAAATTATCCGCCGCAAATTGGCACGAAGCTGGAGCCGCTGTGGAGACAATTCGCGCAGCGCCGTACCCGCCATACCTAGCCACTGTAGCGGCGCTTGCTCGCTACCAAGCAAACCGGGGCATGCTGTTGCGGCACAACTGAACAAGTAGCGCGGATTGCCGAGGATCTCGTGCCGGGCAGCATCGGGAATTGTTTTATCAAGAATCAGGTCGAGCTGCTGCGCAATAGCTTCGCGCGTCAAGCCATCCGGGTACTGCTGCTCAATGTACGCTACAGCCAACCTGTCGAGCGCTGCCACCGGGTTGTGCTGCGCCGCCGCGGCAAGCTTGAAAGCACCCACCGAGGTACCAAAAGTTAATATCTGCTGCTCGCTGGCTGCCAACCAGCGACCAAAAATCGCTTTATCCAGGCCACTAATCGCAAGCCATTTGGCAGCGCCGGAGGCGCCGAATACGGCGCCAACGTCGCCCGCACGCAAACCATCGCGCTGAATTTTCCGGTAGGCGCGCGAGCCCGCTTGCAGGGTAAAAAGACTCAAGCGATTGGCCCGACATCTGGGCGAGATAGACGCAGATACATTCGCAAACTGATTTTCATAAGTTGTTGGCGCAGCGTTTGCTGCCTAGATTGGCTGGTCGCAAATATATTCATAGCCTGACTCGCTCATTAACAAGCGATGCCTTCTACCTTCAGTACTGGCATCGGCCGACTCGTAGGCGCAATCGCCGCTGTATAGCAAATACACTCGTTCGTTATGGCGCAGCATACGCGGCTCGAACACCAAAGGATCTCGCCGCTGGCAATGCTGCAGCAGTTCGCTGGTCGCCTGGAAGCGCACAAAGTCATTCAGCGACACAAAGGTCGGCGGCATCATTGGCAGCTCGCCGCGCGCATACTGTGCCAGGGCCTCCGCCGGCGACACCCAGCGATAGTCAACGATCTCGCTGTTATCGACCAACACAGGCAACTGATTGTCTAGCTGCGCCAGGTAGAATCCGGTAGAAAAACGCTTGGGCATGAAATCGGGTGTAACCCAGTGCGAATATTTTTGCAGTGCATCCGGGGTCAAGAGGATGCCAGCCTCCTCCTTACATTCGCGAACCGCCGCAACACGCTCCGCATCGTCGGCATGCTTTTCAAGCTCAGCGGCCTCAATCTTGCCGCCAGGAAACACCCATTCACCGCCACCAAAGCTGACTTTGGCATTGCGCTTGAGCAACAAGGTTTTGATACCATCGGCATCGTCGTGCAGCAATACAACGGTGGCTGAGGGATGGATGATGACTTCTGACATAATATTGTAAGATGAACGCGAGTTCGCGACCCGAAAATATCAGGCTACCTTAACATAACGCTGCCGCGATACAATTGAGTTCGCAGCTATTCAAAACACAATTATCCCACCAACTAGAGCACTGTATTCGATGCCTGCCCTGGCCGACACAAGAAGCCGGTTCGAAGCGCGACTGCGAGCCCTCAAGCTTGCGCTTAAAAGCTATGCATTCCGGTTTTTCTTAAGCTCGGCGCTAATCCTTGTTTTTATCGGGCTTATCATTTTTATCTCGCTGTTTACCTTCATGACCGTACAAGCGAGCCTGGAGATTCGCCAATCCTTACAGCTGGAAATTGTGCGAATCCAGCAGGCCTATGCGCAGGGCGGCGTAGATGGCTTTGAGCGGGCAACTTCGCACGACAATATTGAATACAACCTTTCCAATTTTTACTACTTGCTGGCAGACCAGGCTGGTAAGCGAATTGCGGGCGACCTTGTTGCATGGCCGGACAATGCAGAGAGAAAAAACGGGCGCATGGTGTTTGAAATTGATCGGCTGGCACGTGACGCTGACACTGTAAAACTAATGGCTGTTGAAGCCGCGCTGCCCGACGGCAACCGCGTATTGGTGGCGCGCAACTTGCGTCTGTTGCGTGTATTTATTGAAAACATCCGCTTTGTTATTTTGCTATTTTTTTCCGTTTCGGTAGTGCTTTGCCTTGGCCTGGCGTTGATATTTTCGCTGCTTAGCCTAACCCGCCTGGAAAAGTTTAATATTGGTATTCGCCGCATCATGCGCGGCGACTTGAGCCAGCGTTTCGCAACCAGCAACTCCAACGCGGAACCCGAGGAGCTGGCGAGAAACCTGAACCGCATGCTCGACGTCATCGCCTCGCTAATGGACGACGTCAAACGAGTGTCAGACAATATTGCCCACGACCTGCGCACACCGCTAACGAGGCATCGCAACAACCTGGTTTCAGTAAAAAACCGGCTCGGCGATAGCGAAGCGGAATCAGTGCAGGAATTAATTACCGAAACCGACCAACTACTTGCCACCTTTAACGCGCTGCTGCGCATCGCGCGTATCGAGTCAGCAAACCGCAGCACTAAGTTTGAAGCGCTGGACTTGGCTAAATTGCTGCAAGATGTCATAGAGCTTTACGAGCCACTTGCCGCCGACAAACAAATCGGTATTAATTTGCAGGCAGAAGGTAACATTGAAATACTTGGCGATCGCCATTTGCTATTCCAGGCCGTAGCCAACCTGCTGGATAACGCCATCAAATTTACGCCTACTGGCGGTGATATAAGCATAGTGCTTCGCGCGGGCAGCTCGGTAAGTGGAGTCGAAATTCTACAAGCCCTGTCTACGCAAGAACGAGGCGACGAAAGTAATACCTTGGATTACCGCTCAAAACGCTATTGCAGTCTTGAAATTATCGACTCTGGCGTTGGCGTAAACCCTGATAATTATAAAAAAATGTTCCAGCGTTTTTATCGGGAAGAACAGAGTCGTGGCGTGCACCCGGGTAACGGGCTGGGGCTTAGCATGGTGCACGCGGCGATCAACCTGCACAAGGGTGCGATCTTTGTCGAGGATAACCAGCCTGGCCTGATTGTCAGGTTAGTATTTTTACGCACACCCAGGAAGTAGCAAAGAATCTATCCGCTACCTTGCTATGCAAGATCCAGCCTGCCACTTTGGCTGCTTTAGGCTAGTAGCGATGTTTTTCGCTAAACATGACCTCCAGTCGAAAAAAAACGGACGCAACCCCTTCGTGCTTGAAGGTTTCCGGTTCGCGCGTCCAGCGGTAAGTTGGTTCAAACTCGAAAAATAGCCACTTTTTCCATATATTGATTCGGTACAGCATGCCCGGCCCATAATTCATGGTTCGGTAAGCCGGGCGCGTGTCACCGGCAGCGCGTAGGTAGTAGGCAACCGCATGATCGGCTTTGAATGCATGCCGGAAGGACAACACGCTCGCCCAAGGCACGCCCACCGTATTTTCAGAAAAATCGAAGCGATTGCTCCAGCGCAGCAATTGATTGCTGTTTAGCAATCGCTCAATATCCAGCACTGTCTTGCTACCGAAGCCGCGAGTATCTTGCCAGTACAGCTCTTCAGTTAAACGCATCTGGCTTCGCTCACCCAGCGCCAGCAAATAGCGCAGCCTGACACCGGTGCGGACTTGATCGCCAGAGCGCAGCCCGACACGGTAGTCCACCCTGAATTCGCTGCCATCAGCCACATTGTACTGCAGACCAACACCACCTTCGTTCTCGCGTTCGGTTTCGGTTTCTTCTAGTGACTCCCCCGCTATCAGCGCATCTTCTTCATCGAAGAAAACCAGCTTCAACTTTTCGTT
The DNA here is from genome assembly GCA_013043705.1 of Pseudomonadales bacterium. Lineage (GTDB taxonomy): Bacteria > Pseudomonadota > Gammaproteobacteria > Pseudomonadales > UBA7434 > UBA7434. The sequence continues at coordinate 26,803 of JABDNS010000016.1, read as the reverse complement.
TAAAAGTGGCAAGCTGATTTTTCCGCGCACTCGAAACCTTGCATTCGCAGCGCCGGACTCGGCCATTTGCTGCTCTGCACGAAACCGCACAAAGGAATTCGCCGCCTCTGTATCCGCTCGACGCTCGCCAAAAAAACCATCAATCCAGCGTGCCAGGCTATCGAACCGCTCGCTAACATAACTGTGGGAAACATCTACGAAAGAGCGCTCCGCCAAAGGCTCGCAATCTTCACAAGGCGGCAAGGCAATATCTTCGGCCAGCGCCGTCGACGCCAACGCGACAAGCAGCGCGAGCAGCACGGCGCGCGCGGAACAAACCGTTAACGTAAGCTTCGCTGGTATCAAAAAAGGGCCACCGCAAAAAACGCAAGGAATAAACACAGTTTAGTGATTGTGCAGGGAGAAGGCGGCGTAACGAGCAAAAAAGATGCAGCAATTCGACCGCTGGCCTGACCAGCGATCAAATTGCAACCAAATTAAGGTTTATTCGAAGCGACGCCCTTTGCTCGCGGCAATTCGCATGCGCAGTGCATTCAGCTTGATAAAGCCTTCGGCGTCCTGCTGGTTGTAAGCGCCGTCGTCCTCATCGAATGTTGCAATCGATTCGTCAAACAGGCTGTCTTCCGATTGCCTGCCGACCACCGTCACATTCCCCTTGTACAGCTTTAGCCGCACCTTGCCGTTCACCGATTGCTGCGATTCGTCGATTGCGGTTTGCAGCATTTTTCGCTCGGGCGACCACCAATAGCCGTTGTACACCAGCGATGCATAGCGCGGCATAAATTCGTCTTTCAGGTGCGCCACCTCGCGATCCAGCGTTAGCGATTCAATTGCACGGTGAGCGCGCAACATAATTGTGCCACCGGGTGTTTCGTAGCAACCGCGTGATTTCATACCCACGTAGCGATTTTCGACAACATCGAGCCTGCCGATACCATGCTTGCCACCAATCTCATTCAGCGTGGTCAACACGTCTGCGGGACTCATAGACCTGTTGTCGATGCCAACAATATCGCCGTGGCGGTAATCGAGCTCTATATATTGCGCGCTATCGGGCGCGGCTTCGGGCGATACACTCCAGCGCCACATTTCTTCATCGGGCTCGTTCCAGGGGTCTTCTAGCAAACCGCCTTCATAGGAGATGTGCAGCAAGTTGGCGTCCATGGAATACGGCGATTTTTTACCGCGCTTCATTTCAACCGGGATTTTGTGCGCCTCGCAATAGGCCATCAGTTTGTCGCGCGAATTCAGGTCCCATTCTCGCCACGGCGCAATAACCCGCACGCCGGGCTTTAGCGCATAGGCACCTAACTCGAAGCGCACCTGGTCGTTGCCCTTGCCGGTTGCGCCATGCGAAATGGCATCGGCGCCTGTCTCGTTAGCAATTTCCACCATACGCTTGGCAATTAACGGACGCGCTATCGAGGTACCCAGCAGGTATTCGCCCTCGTAAATGGCATTGCTGCGAAACATCGGATAGACGTAGTCGCGCACGAACGCTTCGCGCAGGTCTTCGATATAAATTTCCTTGATACCCAGCGCCTCTGCCTTGCTGCGCGCCGACGCGACCTCTTCGCCCTGGCCAATATCTGCGGTGAAAGTCACCACTTCACAGTCGTAAGTTTGCTGCAACCATTTGGCGATAACGGCGGTATCTAGCCCACCGGAATAGGCGAGTACGACTTTGTTGACAGCTGGTTTCACGGTATTGCCCTCGGCAAAAAAGGGGCGAGTTTACCGAAAAAGCGCCGCGCCCGCACCGCGAGAGTAGAAATTACCGCTAGCGCTTGGCGATCTGCGAAGGGACGCGCTCGACGCGCAAGGTTACGCGGCGGTTATAGGCTTTGCCCGCCAGGCTGGTATTGGGCTTCACCGGGTAGCGCTCACCGTGAAAGCGAATCGTGATGAGATTTCGCGATACGCCTTTGGTGGCAAGGTAACCAGCCACCGCCTCGGCGCGTTTTCGCGAAAGCTCCACGTTGTAGGTGCTGGTGTGGGTATCGTCGGTGTGACCATCGATATAAAGCCGCTCGACATCATCGGCGCGCAACAGGTAGTCGGCCACGATATCCAGCCACGCGGCCGTCTTGGGCAGTATTTCAGCGCGATCGCTGGCGAAGTGCACGCGCGATCGCTCCAGCTTGGCGAAGCCAACCGGCGCCAACTGGCCCAAACAGCGCTGGTATTCGCGGTGTGCGAGCCGGAATGTTGCCGGGGAAAGACCCACCTCTATCGGCATTTCGTCTGCGTACCAGGACCTGCGCAGGAATGCCGGCGCCCTGCCCTGGTAGAGTTCAGCCAGCAAGCGCGCTGCCATGGCCGCATCAACTTGTATCGGCAACACGCCATCGCGCACCGCCACCACGCCTAAATCCAGCTCTTCCAACTGCGGATGCCAAGCTGGCGCCTTGGCACGCAGCGAGGCCTGGCCGGGCGCAAGTGGCTGCTTCGGGCTGTGCAGGAAAAACCGCAACTCACCACCTGCCTCACGCTCAAAAACCGCGCGGCCGAAATCCGGAATGTCCTGGACCAGCCGACAGCCCAGCACCTGCGAATCAGCGCGCCAGCTAGCCACATCCATCCGCGCATGGTAATTGATAGCAGCCAGCGCGGATTCAGCGACTAGCGAAACCGCCGCGAACAACAGCGCACCACGCAACCGGGCAGATGCTGGCACGACCGGCAAGGCACGCAAAACCGGAAGGCATAATGTGAAGAAATTAACAGGCATCATCGAGGCTTTATCGGCAGCTTCCGCGAATTCTTTAGCGCTTGGCGCAGCACAACGGTGCCACTAATGTTATTCTCGCGGCCCCGCTACACCTACTAGCCTGCCGGAAAATCCCGGATACTCAATGTCGCCCAATTCAACCGACACCCTCACGCTCACACGCCCCGACGACTGGCACATACACTTGCGCGATGCCGACGCGCTGGCGCGCACGGTCAACGATGCCGCGCGGCAGTTCGCCCGCGCCATCGTGATGCCCAACTTGCTGCCGCCGGTTTGTAATGTAGCCGCAGCCGCGGCCTACCGCGAGCGCATTCTCGGTGCACTGGATGCGGGCGCCGACTTTGAGCCCTTGATGGTGCTCTACCTCACCGACCAAACGGACGCAGATTGCGTCGCGCAAGCCGCCGCATCGCCGTTTGTGCACGCGTTCAAATGGTACCCGGCCGGCGCAACTACCAATTCGGCCTCGGGTGTTACCGATATCAAAAAAATCTACCCGGCGCTTGAAGCCATGCAAAAACACGGCATTGTGCTTTCGATACACGGCGAAGTCACCGACGCCGAGATTGATATTTTTGACCGCGAAACAGTTTTCATCGAACGCATATTAAAGCGAGTACGCAATGACTTTCCAACTTTGAAAATTGTGTTAGAACACATTACAACTGCCGACGCGGTTGATTTTGTCAGCAACTGTAGCCAGCACACGGCGGCTACAATTACTGCACACCACCTGCTATTTAATCGCAACCACTTGCTGGCGGGCGCGGTGCGCCCGCACTACTACTGCCTGCCAGTGTTAAAACGCTCCACCCACCAACAAGCGTTGCTGGATGCGGCAAGCTCCGGTGACGCGCGTTTTTTCCTCGGTACCGATTCGGCGCCGCACGATAAAGACAAAAAAGAAAATGCCTGTGGCTGTGCTGGTTGCTATACCGCGCACAATGCGCTGGAACTTTATGCAATGGCATTCGAGAGCGCAGGCGCGCTGCACGCACTGGAAGGCTTTGCCAGTTTTTTCGGCGCTGACTTCTACAACTTGCCGCGCAACCAAGGCAAAGTACAACTGCACAAAAAACCGGGTGTGGTGCCATCGTTGCTGAGCATGGGCGAATGCGAGCTAGTGCCGCTAATGGCAGGTGAACCTATTAGCTGGCAGCTGGAGCGCGCATCTTGAGCGATACCGCGCAGCTGCTAAAAGATCGCTTCCGGGGTTACCTGCCGGTGGTGATCGACCTCGAAACCGGCGGCTTCAATGCCCAGACCGATGCACTACTGGAAATTTCAGCCGCTCCGCTAAAAATGCGCGAAGACGGCTCGCTCTACTACGACGATATGTTCAGCTATCACGTAGCACCCTTCGAAGGCGCCAATATCGACCCGGCTGCGCTGGAGTTTACCGGTATCGACCCCTACCACCCGTTGCGCCCGTCGCAGCCTGAAGCCGAAGCGCTAAAAGACCTGTACACACGTATTCGCGCGGCCAAGAAAGAGGCTGATTGCAAGCGCGCCATCCTGGTTGCGCATAATGCAACTTTCGACCAGGGTTTCCTCAACGCAGCCAACGCGCGTTGCAATATTAAGCGCAATCCGTTTCACCCTTTCTCCAGCTTCGATACTGCCACGCTGTCAGGTTTGGCACTCGGACAAACGGTTCTGGCCAAGGCCTGCTACGCGGCCAATATAGAATTTAACAACAACGATGCGCATAGCGCCGCCTACGACACCCGCAAAACCGCCGAGCTGTTTTGCTATATCGTTAATCGCTGGAAGGATTTGGGTGGCTGGCCACCGCCTGAGCCACCCGCCACTTAAACGCCTGTGGCTTGTAAAACGCCTGTGGCTTGTAAAACGCCCGTGGCTCATAAAAAGCGCCGCTGCCGCAAAGCCTCGAACAAGCTCACTCCCGCCGCTACCGACACATTGAGGCTCTCAACTTCACCCGCCATCGGAATTTCGAATAGCGCATCGCAGCGCTCGCGTGTTAGCCGGCGCAGCCCGGCACCCTCGGCGCCCAGCACTAGCGCCGTGTGAACGGTAAGATCGAGCTGGTAAAGACTCTGGCCCGTACCGCCAGCCGCACCCATTACCCACACGCCGGCCTGCTGCAGCGACTCGATACAGCGGGCCAGGTTCTTTACTACCACCAACGGTGTGAGCTCGGCCGCACCACTCGCGACCTTGCGCACCGCCGCGGTTAAATGCACAGCATTGTCTCGCGGCACCACAACCGCCTGCGCGCCAGCCGCGTTTGCCGAGCGCATACAGGCGCCAAGGTTGTGCGGATCGGTAACGCCGTCGAGCACAAGCAGCAAAGCCGGCACCTCCAGCCGTTTCAACAGCGTTTTCAGGAAGTTCTCATCCTGCACCTCGGCAGGCCGGACACGCGCCAGCACCTGCTGGTGCACGCTGGCAGCATCAAGCCCGGCTTGTACCAATAAACGCTCAAACGCCTGCGCATCGACGCGACTAATGTTAACGTTGCTCGCCTGCGCTGCCCGAATCAAATTGTTGTGGCGCTTATCGTCGCGCTTGCCACCGAGATACAAAGCTTCAACACTGGACGCCCGCTGCTCGAGTATTGCTTCAACAGCATTGATACCGTAAACAAAATCTGCGTTTTCATTACTCATCGCTTTTCCACTTGGACAATCACAGGCAAAAAAATTTTTGCCTGCTTGCAACAACTGCGGCACTGCGAGAGCATAAACGCAAACAGCTGTTGGCTAAACACTATTTTCCGGAGCAAGGCCCAAATGGCGAATCCTGAAACAGATCTGGTAGAGCGCCGCGAACGCGTTTTCCTGGTGCTGGCGGCTTTTTTTATCTGCTGTATGACACTGCTCAATGTGGTTGGCATCACCCGTTTTATCCAACTGGGGCCGCTGCAGCTCGCGCTAGGCGTGTTGCCGTACCCGCTTACATTCCTGTGCACCGACTTGATATGCGAATTGTACGGCCGTGCGCGCGCCAATTTTGTGGTAACGGTAGGTCTTGGCTTGAACATTTTTATTTTTGCTTTTATGTGGCTGGGTAGCCATGTGCCGTCGGTTACTGGTGCAGCGGTGCCACCCTGGCAAGTATTGCAACTGGCAGAAGCGGTGAGCACACCAACCGGCCGAACCATTAGCGGCAGCGTTGAACTGTTCCAGCTACTTTACCAATGCACTGCTGGCGCGGTATTCGCATCGATGATGGCCTATGTTGCTGCACAGTACGCCGATGTTCGGCTGTTTCATTTCTGGAAACGCCTAACCCACGGTAAACACCTGTGGCTGCGCAACAACTTCAGCACGCTAATCAGCCAGGCTGTCGACTCTTTCATGGTCGTTAGTATCACCTTCGGTGCACTGCTGGTTGCCGGGGAAATGGCTCCGGCAACGCTATTGCTGCTAATGGCATCCAACTACGCTTTCAAGATGGTAGTGGCGCTGCTCGACACCCTGCCGTTTTACTTGTTGGTCGCAAAGCTTAGCCGCTACTTGCAAATCGATACCCGAAACATGGCCTGACCGAGACATTTGCGCGCTGACACAAACACGATTGCAATATTGCAGGGCATTTAAAAGGCTTACCGTGCGAAAATGTAAGCCTTTAATCTCCTCGCCAGAACTAACGTTTGCGGACATAAACCTTGCCTCCCACGCTACCGCCAAGCAGCAAAAAACGCTCGTCTACGTTTGCCGCCCTGCAAAATATCGAATTTCGCTGGCTGGTAATCAGTAACGCTGCATTTTTCCTGGTTATGCATGGCCAAACGCTAACGCGCAGCTTTCTTGCCTGGGACATGACCGGCAACGAGATGTCGCTGGCGGCGATCAACGCGGCCTACGCCGTGCCAATGATTTTTTTCTCGTTAATTGGCGGCGCGCTAACCGATCGCATTGAGCGGCGCCAACTTATCCAGTGGGGCCAGCTTATCGTGCTGGCCAGCGAATCCTGCATCCTGGTATTGCTGGCCACGCAACAGCTTGAATTTTGGCACCTGATTATTGCGGGAATTGTCGGCGGCGTTGTGATTCCAGTGATCATGCCGGCCAGAACAGCGGTGGTATTCGATATTGTTGGCCAAAAACGGCTCGGCGCCGCAATGGGCCTTAGCATGGCAGTGGTAAATATCAGCCGCGTTATCGGCCCGATGCTTATGGGCTGGGCGATTAGCGTGTACGCCGCAACCGGTGCCTACATTGTTGCCACGTTACTGCTGTTTGCCGCCTTTCTGGCCATGCTCAAACTTAGCCCCAAGCCGGTGGCTAGAATGGCCAATAGTGAGTCGCGGCTCAGCCTGTATGCGGATGTGGTTGCCGGACTACGCTATATCGGCGGCCAACGCGAAATTATCGTTTGCCTGTTATTTGGCTTTTTGCCTATGCTGCTGGCGATTCCATTCCAGAATGTGCTGATCCTTTTTGCCGATAATGTCTGGGCAGTGGGCGAAACCGGCCTGGGCGTGTTGATGGCAGTATCAGGGCTTGGCGGTGTACTCGGCTCCTTCTGGATTGCCGCGCGCGGCGAAAACGTCAACCGCAGCAAACTGATGGTTGCCAATGGCATTGGCTCCACCCTGTTCCTGGTGGCCTTTAGCATAACCGGCAACTTTTATTTGGCGCTTGTCCCGCTGCTACTCGCCAACCTTTGTGCGTCGGCCGCGCAAACCTTGAATAACACGACGATGCAATTGCTGGTGGACAATAACCAACGCGGCCGGGTATCGGCGCTAATGATGATGGCATTCGGCTTTACGCCGCTGGGTGTTGTACCGCTGGCGTGGATGGCACAGTACATTGGTATCGCCGCTACCACCGCAGTGGCAGGCGCAACCCTGGCGCTAATTATTGTTACGTTTTATCTTACCAGCGTAACGCTGCGCACATTGGACGACAAAGTGCGTCACTCGCTGCGCGAGGCCTAGCGGCTAATTCCAACAATAGTTACGACTCTATTTGGCCAAGGTTGGCGTGCAGTACCGCGCCGTTCAGCACCGGGTTGGTCGCGGAAAAGAATATCGCTTCGGCAATTTCTTCCGGCTCAATCAGCCGACCATAGGCAATACCGGTAGCGATGTCATCCAGCACCCGCTGGTCATTACCCACGTGATTGGAAAGCATTTCGGTATGGGTAAACCCGGGGCATACGCAGGCGGTGTGAATGCCCGAGCCCGCCAGGTCCTGGCAACTCGCGCGCATCAAGCCCAGCACTGCGTGCTTGGAAGTAACATACGAACAGGTGTTGGCCACGCCCTTCTCCGACAAGGTGGAGCCAACGTAAATTATCGAAGACCCCGGCTGCATAAACGGTAGCGCCAACTGGTTGATCTGGGCGGGCGCGATGACATTGGTTTGCAAAACGCGCTGCAGTTCGCTGGCCGGTAAATCCCGCACGCTATCCTTTTGCAACAGGCCCGCGTTGTGCACCAGCACAACACTGCCCGCGCTGTTGCCTACCTGCGATAAAGCATTGGCAATCGGCTTGGCGGCGGCCTGGATCGCCTCCGCATCGGCAATATCCAGCGCTATATGCTCTACGCCCGGCAAATCGGGCTGGCTTCTGGACAGGTTTACCACGCCATAGCCAGCACGCTGGAAACGCTTAGCGGTTGCCAGCCCAATGCCGCGACTGGCGCCGGTGATTAACAAGGTGTTTTTTGCCATAATGTTCTAACGCTCCCGAACGCAGGGCCCAAATCAATAACTTGCAGGTGGGTAGTTGCTGTAGTTACTAGTTAGCAGTTAGTAACGATCACTTGTCACAACATTCATTTAAAAATCTATTGCAACAATGGTTCTTACCTTGGCATCGTCAATGACAACTCGCTATACGACTATAGAGATAAGCAAGCAAGACCTGAAATTTTCCGCTGCGCATTTTACCGTGTTTAGCGCCACCGAGCGCGAGCGATTGCACGGCCACAACTTCAGGGTGCGAGCAGAACTTTGCGCCCCGGTTGATGACAACGGCCTGTGCTTCGATTACCAGCAGATAAAATCACGGCTGCGCAAACTGTGCAAGTCCCTGGATGAATATATGCTGCTGCCCGAACATTCGCCACACTTAAAGATTACAAGCAACACCGATACCTACAGCGTGGCATTCGCCGAAGAGACGCTGCAATTCAATCACAGCGACACGCTGCTGCTGCCAATTCACAATACCACGGTAGAAGAACTCTCGTATTACCTGTTACAAGTCTTACGCAAATCCGACAATTTCCTGATTGAGCAGCGTATCACTTCACTGACTATTGCGGTGTCTTCCGGAGACGGGCAGTGGGGCTCCAGCCGCTGGGACTCCGCGCACGCGCCCTAAATGCGACGCATTAGCCGTTGATTAACAGGTGCACGTAGATACTCGCAAAGTAGCCCAATGCAATTACCGGCGTCCAGCGTAAATGCGTGAAGAACGTGTATTTGCCCCTGGCCTGGCCCATTAGCGCGACACCTGCGGCAGAACCAATAGAAAGCAAACTTCCGCCTACGCCAGCAGTTAATGTGACAAGCAGCCACTGCACATGTGGCATGTCGGGCTGCATCGTTAACACGGCAAACATTACCGGTATATTATCGACGAACGCCGATAGTATGCCGACTAGGATATTGGCATTTAATGCGCCAAGCTCGCCGTACATGTAACTCGACAGCAACTCGAGATAACCAATAAAACCTAGCCCGCCCACGGCCATAATTACACCGTAAAAAAAGAACAGCGTATCCCACTCGGCTTGCGCAATGCGCGCAAATACATCGAAATCGTAAGGGTCATCTTCCGATGCAGGCGGGTTTTCTACTTCGGTAGACCAGGTCGGCGACTTGCGGAGCAGGTAAAACCCAAACAACTTTAAATAGGCCAAGCCCAGCATCATGCCAAATACAGGCGGTATGTGAAGAAAGTTATGGAATGACACTGCCGTAGCGATGGTGAGGAAGAACAATATTAAAATGGCGATGCCACCAACTTTCAACGGGTTCTGCATTAGCCCCGCACTTGTTGGCCTGCCCTCTGGAATCGCAAGGTACATAATTGCAGCGGGCAGCAAAAAGTTAACCAGCGACGGTATAAATAGCGCAAAAAACTCCCTGAATTCAACAACACCCTTTTGCCACACCATTAACGTGGTGATATCGCCAAACGGGCTAAATGCACCGCCGGCATTTGCCGCCACAACGATATTAATGCACGCTATTGCAATGAACTTGTCGTTGCCGGCGCCGACCACCAACACCACCGCGCACATTATCAAGGCCGTTGTCAGGTTATCGGCAACCGGCGAAATAATAAACGCTAGCGCCCCGGTGATCCAAAACAACGATTTGTAGCCAAAGCCCTGGGTGACCAGCCAGTTTCGCAACGCCTCAAAAACACCGCGCTCAAGCAGCGCGCTGATATAGGTCATTGCGACCAGCAAGAAAAAGAACAGTCTTGCGTACTCGATAAAGGTTTCCTCTATCGCTTCGTGTACCGTGTGATCGATATTGTGCTGGCTGTAGATAACGGCGATAGCCACCCAGATAAGACCAGCCGCAAGCATCACCGGCTTGGATTTTCGCAAATGGATTTTTTCCTCCATCGCGACCAGCAGGTAAGCGATGAAAAAAATCACTACCGACAGGTAACCCACCCAATGCCGGGTCAGGTCCAGCGTTTGCATGCCACTGGCTTCTGCCGGCAATGAGACAAAGCCAAGCAGCAATGCAAACGGTAATGCCAGCGACAAGGCTTTCGATTTTCTATTCGCTGTTTTAATTGTTGTTTTATTCGTGGGTGCAATCGTCAACCTGGGTCGGCTGCTAGCTCTGTAATTTAAAGAGTCCAAATTCATAGTAAGGATGTCCGGAAATTTCACGCGCCTGAGAGCCCGTGGCGCTTACTCGCCTGCGGCTAATTAATTAAATTGGGTTCAGGTTTTGCTTAATAAAAAAACATATCGTCGCCTCAGGGTGCCCACGTTTATCTACCAAAAAGCACCGATAGACCCTGCGCAGCCACCTAAAACTGCGAGCATTTGTTTGTAGGCCATTGATTTTATGAGTATTTTTGCCAATAATTAACACCTGCCGATGGGTCAATGGACTTTGATACAGCACTTGAGATGCCGCGCATGCGCGTTTAACCGCGGTAAGGGGACGCCGCGTCCCGTTTTTTTAAAAAATGTTCTGTGGTTTCATAAGCGCCACTGATCGATCGCAGACAAGTTTTCGGTTAGCGCCCTTCGGTAAAGAGCTGGTCCCCAGCTACAGGGTGGTTAACCTGAGCCCTTGCCTCATTGTTAAGTTAGTGTTTTAACCTCAAATTCAATCGCCAGCCTCGTGCTGGCGTTTTTTTGCCCCGATTTTCGTGCGGCTGCGCCACAAGCGTACTTGCGCTAGCGAGATTTTTTCGGGCCTCGCCCGCCGCGCTTGCTTTTTGCCTTTGGCTTGCCTTTCGTTTTGCCACTACTGCTGCGCTTGGTCTTTTTAGCTCCTGGCTTGGACGACCCAGGTTTTGATGCGCCGGACCTGGAAGCGCCGGCGCCACGCTTACCGCCTCGGGCTCGCTTAGCGCCGCGCTTGCTATCGCCAGCGGCGCTACTACCAGCCAACGCCAAATCGACCTTGCGCTGCTCCATATCCACCGCAGCGACACTTACCCGCACCGAATCACCCAACTGGTAAATTTTGCGCGTGCGCTCGCCCACAAGGCGTTGCATGGCAGGCTCGAAGTGGAAATAATCGCTGCCTAGCGAACTAATGTGTACCAGCCCTTCGACGTAAAGGTCTGTTAATTCTACGAACATGCCAAAGCCGGTTACCCCGGCCACCACGCCGTCGAACTCGCCGCCAATATGCTCGAGCAGGTACTCGCACTTGAGGAATGCCATAACATCGCGGGTGGCATCATCGGCGCGGCGCTCGGTCATGGAACAGTGCGCGCCATGCGCCAACATGGCAGACTTGTCGTAAGGATAAATTTCTTCGCGTGGCCAGGTGCCGCCGCCGCGAACGCGCTTAACCTGCTTGCAGCGCTTGCGGCTATGCACCAGGTGCTTTATTGCGCGGTGGACCAAGAGATCCGGATAGCGCCGGATGGGCGACGTGAAGTGCGCATAGGCATCGTAGGCCAGGCCAAAGTGACCATTGTTTTCCGGGTCGTAAACGGCCTGGCTAAGCGAACGCAGCAGCATCACCTGGATAAGGTGCGCGTCGGGCCGGTCTGCAATTTGCTGCATGAGCTTTTGATAGTGCAGCGGCGTAGGCTTATCACCACCGGCCAGCGACAGCCCCATTTCGCCAAGATAGCTGCGCAAATTTAATAATTTTTCGGGCTTGGGACCCTCGTGAACGCGGTACAGCGCATCCAGCCCACTCGCATCCAATAAGCCCGCAGCGGCAACATTGGCGCACAGCATGCACTCCTCGATGATCTTGTGCGCGTCGTTACGTTCTACCGGCACGATCGCATCGATCTTGCGCTTCTCGTCAAAAACAATCTGCGTCTCAACCGTATCGAAATCAATGGCACCGCGCTTGTTACGCCGCTTGCGCAATACACGAAAAAGACGCTGCAAATTTTCCAGGTGCGGCATTACCGGCTCGATGCGTTGCATCAAACCCGCGCGCGGCGGCCTGTCGATAAGTCCCAGCGCCTCGGCAACCTCGGTATAAGTAAGCCTGGCGTGCGAGTGCATCACCCCTTCGTAAAACTCATAACTCTTTAATTCGCCAGACGCGCTAATGTGCATTTCGGCAACCATACACAATCTGTCGACCTGCGGATTTAGTGAGCACAAACCATTAGAAATTTGCTCGGGCAACATCGGCACCACACGGCCGGGAAAATAAACCGAGTTACCGCGCTGAAAGCCCTCGGCGTCGAGTGAGGAATCCACCGGCACGTAGTGCGCCACATCGGCTATCGCCACCCATAAACGGAATGATCCACGCCGGCCCGGCTCACAGTACACCGCGTCGTCAAAGTCGCGTGCGTCTTCGCCATCGATGGTGACCAGCGGCAGCCTGCGCAAGTCGACCCTGTGCTTTTTGTCCGCTTCTTCTGGCGCATCGCCAAGCCTTTCGGCCTCGGCCAGCGCGGCGTCTGGAAATTCATAGGGCAGCGCATGGCTGCGAATCGCTATATCGATTTCCAGCCCGGGCGCCATCGGCTCGCCGAGCACTTCGATCACGATACCGGTGGCGCGATTGTGCCAGTCGGGATAGTCGCGAATTTCAACCGTTACATACTCGCCGGGCCTGGCTTTTTGCCGGTCGGCCGCGTCGATCAGGATATCGTGCGCTATGCGGGGATTATCCGGAACCACGAAATAGCCACCGGCTTCTTTTTTAAGCCGGCCGACCACGCGCGTAATACCGCGCGCAATAATCTCGGCGACCTTGCCCTCCAGTTGGCCGCGACGGTTTTCGCCAGCAATACTAACCAGCACTTCGTCGCCATGAAATAGCCTGCGCATTTCGTTGGCGCTGAGGTAGATATCGCCGCCGTGCTCTTGCAGTACAAAGCCAAAGCCGTCGCGGTGTGCCTCAACACGGCCTCGCAACAGGTCCATTTTGTTAACCACACCATACTCTTCTGCGCGGTTGCACAGCACCTGCCCGTCGCGTTGCATTGCACGCAGTCGCTTGCGCAGCGCCTGCCTGCTGTCTTCGCCCTTAATAGCAAGCTGCTTTACCAGACCGCGAAAATCCAGCGGCCCGTTATCCGCAAGCTGCGCGATAATGTGCTCCCGACTGGCGATCGGGTTATCGTAATCGCGCGCTTCGCGAGCGGCGTGGGGATCGCTGCGCTTGGCAGACTTGGGTTTTTTTCTTGGCACGGAGTATCCGATAGGCGCAAAGGTGAAATGCGAGTGGTTTGAGTATTAAGCGATCGGCCACCCGGAAACGGTGTGACCAACTAAGTGTGACCTGCTAATTCTGACCTACTTAAGCCTGGCCGATTGCAGGGGGTAGTATAACGCTCCCGCCCGGCAAACGGGTGGCATTAGGTCTGTTGGTATTGCGCAGAATTGACATGCTCGGGAAGTGCTATTAGAGTGCGCAGCCTCGCTGCTTTGCGGCGATTCCCGCCTAAGCTGCCCAGGTGGTGAAATTGGTAGACACGCTAGCTTCAGGTGCTAGTGCTCGCAAGGGCGTGGAGGTTCAAGTCCTCTCCTGGGCACCACTCACTTCGTTCGTGATTCCCTAAAAACAGTCAGGACTGCCGGCCACCGATCACAGATCGGCGGCGTTCGACTGTGCGCGAAGCGGCGCTTCGCCTACGCTGGTCTCACCCTCTCCTGGGCACCACTCACTTCGTGAGTGATTCTTTCGCTCGAAGACTTTATCTCAAGCTTCGCCGGTTTTCGCCGCATCGGGCGATTGCCCGGCGTCTACTTTCAGCGGTATTAAAATGCACATGGACACCAGCATAAGCCCCGCGAAAAGCAGCAGGCTTGATTGGTAGCTGCCAGTCTGGTCGTAAAGCCGGCCAACGATCGCGAAACTGGGCATTATCGACAGTGTGATCAACGGGCCCATTAAACCCATCGCCCGCCCGTAACTGACTAGCCCAAACACACGCGCCATCAGCGCCCCCCAGGTCGGCAACATGCCGCCCGTAGCCAAGCCAAGTAGCGCCGCCGCAAGCACCAACCACACCAAGCCCGGTTCGCTGGCCATTATGAGAAAGGCTATTGCGACAAACAACATCGACAACCTTAGGCCGGTTTTGAGTGGAATGATGTCAGCCGCATAACCGAACAGCAGTTTGCCCAGCAGCCCCGTTACCGCCAAAACCATAATTAACTGCGATGCGCGTTCGGTACTGGAACCCAGGTCAATAACATAGGGTGTGAGGTTGGCCAGCATGGAAGAGTAGACTGCAAACAACAAACCCAGCGCCACACCAATGTACCAAAACCCTGGCTTGCGCAGGATATCGCCAAGACCAAGGTTCGCATCAAGCGGCGCGCTCGCCACCGGCGAAGGGTCGGGCTCGGGTTGCATGCCCATATCCGCCGGCTTACCGCGCACGCTAAGCACAACTACTGGCAGCGCAACCAGCAGGATTGCGTAAGTTAAATTTTCCAGCGCAACGCGCCAGCCACCGCTATTGAGCCAGTACGCAACCAATGCCGGTATTAACATGCCACCAATCGAGGTGCCAATCGCCGATATACCCAATGCGCGGCCACGGCTTACGGTGAACCAGCGCGAGATAGCGGTCTGGCTGGCTACGGAGCTGGCCAGAGCGTTGCTTATCGAATAGGTAAAACCAAAAATAATAATAAACTGGGTGATGGTAGTGCACCTGGACAGTAGCCATAGTCCTGCCGCGAAAACTAAGGTGCCTGCGGTCATAATCCAGCGAATCGAAAACTTGTCGAGCAATATGCCTGCGATTGGCATCAATACCAACCCAAAAAAGGTTCCGAGCGTCAGGCTATACATAACCTGTTCAAGTGATACGCCAAAATCTTCGCGCACAAAAGGCACTACCAGGCTAACCGAATACATAAAAAAGCCAACCACGAATAGCTGGGCAATGAAGGTGCCGCCTACTACGTACCAGCCAAAAAACATTTTATTATTCGCCATAACTTTATTCCCGAATTGCGAAGGCCGAATGTTGCGTTCGCCACGCATTAGCATAACCGCGGTGCGCGCGGCAGCTGCGCGATAAACGCGGCCAATTGTATACGCGCAGCCCCAAATGCAAACGTCTATACGGCATAAGCTAGCGCTTGACGCGGATCGGTTTTGGCGAAATAAACAGCGCCCTAATGCAGGATCGCGCTAACTATGCCGGGCGAAGGCCTCCATGCCCATGGCCATGCTGCCCGCCCCCGCTGTAGCCCAGCCACCATCGACCGGCAGGATAACGCCGTTAACATAGCTGGCCAGTGGGGAGGCCAGAAAGGCGCAGACATTGGCCACATCAACCGGCCAGCCCATTCTTTGTAGCGGCACTGAGTTGACGGCAGACTGTCGCATTTCTTCGCTGGGCGCCAGCCTTGCCATGCCCTCTGTGCCATCTATTGGCCCTGGCACCACGGAATTGACGCGAATGCCTTCAGGGCCCCATTCCAGCGCCAATGTGCGGGTAATCATATCCACACCGGCCTTGGCCGCACAAACGTGCGATTGCGCCTGCATGGCCAGAAATGCTTGCGGTGCGGAAATATTAATAATGCTGCTGCCGGGTTTTTTCAAAAAGGGATACGCGCCTTTCATAACGTGGAAGGTGCCCAACAAATCGATTTCGATGACGGTCTTGAATGCATTGGTAGACATCCCCTTTGCAGTAGCTGGAAAATTGCCTGCAGCGCCCGACACCAGCACATCAAAATCGCCGAAGGCTTTATGCACCGATGCCAGGCCGTTGGCGATTGCCTCTGGCTGTCGAACATCCGCGCTAAAGCCCATTGCTTGCGCGCCCAGCGACTCCAATTTGGCAACGGTGTCGTCTACTTTATCTTGCGAGCGGCTGGCCACCGCCACCCGCGCGCCCTGTTCGGCAAATAGTTCAGCAATACCGCGATTGATACCGCTGGTGCCACCAATTACGACGACAGTTTGATTACTAAAGTCCATTGTCATTGTCATAGAAAAAACTCCGGATGGGTGTTGTTGGCGGGCTGTAATTGCAGCTGCGAAGCGGTGCATTATCGCAAATTTCAATGTTTAACGGGTAAGCAAATAGCGCTGCAATGCCGCCGGGGTGTCGATATCAATCGCGGCATTAGGCAGCGCAACTGTTTTGGCGGCAGGCGAGGCGACGCTGAGCAAATGCCGCGCGCCGCGGTCACCCTGCAAGCTCATGAGCTGGCGAGAATAACTTGCCGGAAATACAGCGGGCACACCCAAAAGTGGCGCCCGATGCTGCCCTGCTTCCGCGGGTGGGTAAGCCGCGCAGCAGAGCCTTTCGCCATTGGCGCTGGCTTTGAGCAGCGCACGATAATCGTCTGCGCTCAACGCCACCTGGTCAGCAAGCACCAGCAAGATCGCCTTGGGCGCGAAACGTCGCGTTGCCTCTCGCACGCCGCATGCCAATGAATGCCCCATACCTTGCCGATAGTCCTCGCAATAAGTGCTTGGTGTGGAACCTAGCAACGGGCGCAATTGGCTGGCATGTGCACCGAGAACGACAAGGCATTGCTGGCCAAACACTTGCTGCAGCGGGCTCAGTGAATGCTCTAGGATAGATTTGCCGTGGATAGTCGCGCTGAGTTTGCACCCACCAAAGCGGCTGGAAGTGCCGGCCGCCAGCATCACCGCTACCAGCCCAGCGTGCTTGCTATCTGCTTTACTCATTTCGATAGCAGCGCTTAATTGCGCGTTGAATTAGCTTTGGTATGAATTTGCGACAAGGGAGGCTCGGCACCGGAAGCGGGTTCGAACTGCGGCCACACGCTTGCAACAGGCTGGGCTTCGCGCCCGTAAAGCACCGCGTGGCATTGGGCTAGAATGGACAGCGCAATCGATTCCGGCAACTCACCGCCAATATCCAGCCCGGCTGGGCCATGCAGCTTGAAAGCTAATCGCTCAGGCGAAATACCTGCATGTGCGAGCACTTCATCACGCCGGTGCGGTGGGCCGATCATCGCGCAGTAAGCCAGCGTTTTATTACGTAATCCTGCCAGCGCGTCCGCATCAAGAGGCTTGCTATGCGTCATGATGACCGCCGCATCAATTGATGCAAACCAATTTTGGCTTGCCATGTTCTCGGGTGCAACGCGACTAATACGCGTTGCATCTGGAAAATACTCCAGCCGCGCATTGGCCGGGCGCGGATCCAGCAGCGTAATCTCCCAGCCCAATCCAGATGCCATTCGAACCAGCGGCCTGGCATCAATGCCGCCACCAACTAGCAGCAAATGTGGTTCGGGGGAAACCGTGGTGCAAAGATATTGTCGGTCATTGCGCGCCTGTAATTGTGCAACGCGGCGACCGGCAAACGAGGGCGCAGCCGCGGGCGCTACCTCGGCCGCGGGCGCTTCGCCAGCATGTGGAATACGCTGCCAGTATTGCGCGGCCATTCGCGCTTTCAGGCGTTCACGCAATTCACCTAGTGCAAGGTAATTGGCCGATGCGAGTACCGGCTGCAGCAGAATATCCACCACGCCTCCACAACCAAGGCCGAGCTTGAAGGTCATTTCGTCTTCGTCGCTGCTATCGTAGCGCACGGTACTGGCATTACCCGAAGCAAGCGATGCCATGGCTTTGCGATGCAAATCCGACTCCAGGCAACCACCGCTGAGCAAACCGTACTGGCCACCCTCGTCGTCGAACAACATAAACGCACCCGGCTTGCGATAGGCCGAACCCTGCGTTTTATAAACCACACCCAAAACCCAGCCCCGACTATCACGCGCCGGATACCAGGCATCAAGCATGGCAAGCAGACTGTTATTCATTTATCTATTGCGCCAATGCACGCCAATGCACGCCAATGCACGCCAATGCAGCACTGGAACATCACGCAAAACGAATATGCCGCGACATCGGCAATTCGCGTATGCGCTGGCCAGTGGCTGCGAAAATAGCATTCGCCAAGGCGGGTGCTGCAGGCGGTACGCCGGGCTCGCCTACGCCGCGAATTTGTTCTGCGTTCTCAAGCCCTCTTATCATTACCTCAGGTGCCTGGTGCAAGCGCATGCCCTGGTAGGTGTGGTAGTTAGTCTGCTGCGGCTGGTAATTTTCGTAGGTTAATTCACAGTTCATCGCGTGCGCCAGGCCAAATAGCGCACCGCCACTGACCTGCGCTTCAAAATTAACCGGGTCGATAATTTTGCCAACATCGAGCGCAACATAAACCTTGTCGATGCGAATACCAGAAGGTGTATTGGTAACGTCTATTACTTCGGCCACAGGCACACCAAAAGACAATGTGTAAGCAATACCGCGACCACGATTTTTACCGATCTGTGTGCCTTGCCAGTTACACAGGTCACCCACCGCTTGCAACACCTTACGGCTCACATCGTGATTACAAAGGCGAATCAATTCCTGCAGCGGGTCTGCACCGGCTGCATGCATCAGCTCATCAAGAAAACTTGCGTGAAAAAAGCCGTTACCCGATGCGCCCACCGATCGCCACGAGCTAATCGGTCTATTCACCGGCGCGCGGTAGCCTGAAACACGGTAGTTGGGAATGTCAAACGGCTGGTCCCATGCGCCGGCAACGATAAGCAGGTCGGGGCCCGGCACGCCCATGCCCATCAGCCGACCAAACCAGGACACCGATATTGAATCGCAGGCAATCGCTAAATCTACCGACTCCAACTGGCCCGCTTGCACAGTGCCTTTGCCGCGAGCGATTTGTGCAGGGCGTGGAAAATCCTGCGCCATATCCTCTTCACGGGTCCAGGTCATTTTTACCGGCGTGCCTTTAACCCCCATGGCCACCTCAATGGCCTGCATGGCGTAGCTGAACTCCAGCCTGTGGCCGAAGCTGCCGCCCATCGGCTGCACGTGAACAAAGACGTTATCGTTATTGATACCAGTAAGTTTGGCTGCGTGATCCTGGATAAAACCCGGGATTTGTGTTCCTGTCCAAATATCCAGCCGCTCATCACCAACCAGCACTACCGCATTCATTGGCTCCAATGGCGCGTGCGCCAGGTAAGGTACGCGGTACTCCGCTTCAATGACCTTGCTATCCTTTTGCGCCTGCTCGACATCACCAAGATCTTTTAAACGACTATTCCTGTGTTCATCAACGAAACTATTTGCCAGTACATCCCAGGTTTCTTTTGAGCTGGCCGGATAATCCGGTTTGCCCCAGTCGACATCAATCGCGTTCACTGCACGGAAGGCCCGCCAGGTGTTATCGGCGATAACCCCGATACCGTGCCTGGTTTCAACAATTTTTTTCACGCCGCGCATCGCCCTGGCGCGACCCGCATCGTAATTCAGTCGCTTGCCACCCAAGCCCGGATTGCTACGCACCGACGCGTAGAGCATATTCTGCATAACCAGGTCAATGCCATAAATTTCGGTGCCAGTAGATTTTGCAACGATATCGGTGCGCAGCATGTTTTTGCCTAGCAAGCGCCATTCACTCTGGTCGCGAAGCGCTACATCGCGCACAGGGTCCAGCTGCGCCGCGGCAGCCGCTAATTCTGTATAAGCGATGCTGTTGCCATCGGGGAATAACACGCGCCCATTTTTGGTGTTTAATTCCGACCTTGAAATACCGCTGCGCTGCGCCGCGGCTTGCTTCAGGGTTTCACGCGCCACCGCGCCTGCGTGGCGCAGCTTTTCATAACTGTCCGGCACGGTGCTGGAGCCGCCGGTCATTTGCATGCCCATCATTTTGGCCATTGTGCCGCCCATATCACGCGCCGACCTGGCGAGCTTGCTATCGTCGGTAGCTGCAAACGGTAGCCCCTCGCTCATGACCTTCGCGTTATAGTAAGCAGGATCGGGCATGCCCGGTGATAAATTAACGCCGTGCGGGTCGACATCGAGTTCCTCAGCCAACAAGTGCGCCTGCAGCGAGTAGCTACCCTGGCCTTTATCGGCGCGCGGCGTAATTAGCGTGATGCCAGACGCATCAATTTTCACGTAGGGTGTGATGGCCGCCTCGCCGGGTTGCAGCGAATCGAGCAGCGGGTTTTTAATGGGTGCTTTGGCTTTGTAAACACCAAACACGACACCGCCGGCCACAGCAGCGGAGCCGACCAGCAAGGTACGCCGCGTTATTGTTGCTAGCTTGCCCATTATGCGGCTCCCTGCAATTTGGCCGCCGCGGTTTTTATCGCAGCGCGAATTCTCGGGTAGGTTGCGCAGCGGCAAAGATTGCTAATCGCATTGTCAATATCATCATCGCTTGGTGCAACCTGCTGCGCCAGCAACGCGGCAGCCGCCATGATTTGGCCAGGCTGGCAGTAACCGCATTGTGCGACCTGGTGTTCTATCCAGGCTTCCTGCACAGCATGCAGCGCGTCGGGTGTACCCAGGCCCTCAATCGTTGTGACCGCGCCCTGCACTGCGCCAACAGGATAACTGCAGGAGCGCACTGCTTGCCCGTCGATATGCACTGTGCAGGCGCCGCATTGCGCGATACCGCAACCATACTTTGGGCCTTTGATATCCAGCTCGTCGCGCAAGACCCACAACAGCGGCATCTCCGCTTCAACATCGAGGTCATAGTCAACGTTATTAACTTTAAGTTTCATGATCGGGAATCCTGTGCCGACGGCAGGGAAGCTGATGAGCCAGAAAACGCCTCTGAAAGTGTTTTTAACAAACTCTGCGCGCAGTGCACCGAGCTGGGTGCGGATAGGTCGGCGGTGAAAAAGCCGTGCGGTGCGCCTGGATAAATATGCAAAGTGGTGGGAACACCGCCGCGCAATAAATTACTCGCGTATCGGGTATTTTCTGCGGCAAACAAATCAATATCGCCCACCGTCATCCAAACCGGCGCAAGACCTTTAAAATTTTCCAGCCGTGCAGCTGCAGCGGTTGCCGGTATGCCAGCTTGCCCGAAAGCATCGCCAAGATAAGCCCGCCAGCCATCGTGGTTATTTTCCTGCGTCCAGATAATCGCGGGCTGGCTTGGCTTGCCTTGCTGGGGCACGTTGCGATCATCGAGCATGGGATAAAGTAGCGCCTGCAACACTATCGAAAAATTCGCCTGCTCGCGCACCCGTATCGCCAGCGATGCCGCCAGGCCACCGCCGGCGCTGACACCGCCAATCGCGAGGCGGGTTTGATCGATGCCCAACTCGCTAGCCGCATCATGCATCCATTGCAGAGCTGCAAAGCAATCGTCGATTGCCGCGGGGTAAGGATGTTCGGGGGCCAGTCGATAATCGACAGAAATCACAACGCACTGCAGTTGCTTGCAAATATCGCGCAGCAATTGCATATCTTGCTCCGCTTCACCAAGCAACATACCACCGCCATGCATCCACAACAGCGCGGGCAACGCTGCTGCCTGTTTTGACTGCGCTGCAGGACGGTATTCGAGCACCTTCAATTGCGGGTTACTTGCCGGGCCTGTCGCCAATCGCTGATTAATCTCTACCGCCGGCTCCGGTGGCAATGAATCGTTGAGCGCCTGCGTAAAACCTGCATATAGCGTACGTGCATCATCTAGTGCAGACTGGTCGAGCTCGCCATGCTTTGACAAATCTATACTGCCGCCAATTACGTCGAGTATC
Source organism: Pseudomonadales bacterium (assembly GCA_013043705.1). Classification (GTDB taxonomy): domain Bacteria; phylum Pseudomonadota; class Gammaproteobacteria; order Pseudomonadales; family UBA7434; genus UBA7434. The sequence goes on along the minus strand of JABDNS010000016.1, from coordinate 4,931 downwards.
GTTGTGGTGATACCGCGAAATTCCGCTGCTACGGCACTTATTCCCGCGTTTTCCGCATTACCTGATGTCACAAAATTTGCCCCATTGTATAACTCAGCAATTAACTGATATTTAAAAACTTATCAGCTCGCGCCGGTCTGGATGGTCGAGATGCGCGATGCCGTTGAACTGTAGAAGATTATATTTTTTTTCGTTGAAAAAGAATTGCGTAATGCCCGTATTCCGCGCTTGAAGGTTCAGTTCGAAAACTTTCTCCGGCGCAAGCCCAAGCATTACACCAACAAATTGCGAAATCGCACCGCCTGAACTAACCGCTAAAATACGGCCGCCGCGATCGGCCTGGCGCTGGATATCTTCGGCAACGCCCCGAATGCGCTGAACAAAACCGCTGTAAGTTTCTGATCCGCCCGCTAGCGCATCGCGACTCCAGGCTGTCAGCACCTGTCGAAGCAAGCGATAGAACAACTTGGCGTCACGTGGATTTTCCTTGGCAGCAATGACCAGCGGGTCTTGGGAATGCTGTTTGGCATAACTAGCAACCAGGGAATGAAAATCATACTCGTTCAGGCCGGCATGCTCTGCGCGATCAACGCCATGTAATTGCGCGTTTGCGGCGATGCCGTCTAGCGTCTGCAGGTGTCGCTGCAGCGTACCGGTCAACAGGAAGTCAAATGAAAGCTCTCGTTCACTAACGTAATTTCCCAACGCTTGTGACTGGCGATAACCAAGCTCAGACAACTGGTCGTAATTGTCTGAGCCAAGCGATGCCTGCCCGTGCCTGACCAAATACAACTCACTCATCGCAATGGGTACACCGTACAACGGGAGGAAGCCGCCGTAAAATACGGCGTTGCCAACACCGGCCTATCGACTAAAAAAAAGCAACACACAAACAGAAAAATCATAAAATAGCTTTACAGCGCGACGCGCCATGACATACATTTTGTAAGTAAATATGCATTAAGTAAGGGGAAATAGTATTTCTAGTCCATTCAGACGGATGCACAGTATGCCCTGAAATGTAAAATAAGCAGCGCTGCACCCGGCTAAAAGTGCTCAAATTCCCAGCGCAAACTGTACCCCTCATCGTCCCTCAACTGCAAGAGTGCGACCCTATGCAAGACCACGAAGAAGTGATCCGCAACATCCATAAATCTCCAAGCGGCGCGCACATCGCGGCGATATTTGATTTTGACGGCACTATTATTGCCGGCTACTCAGTAACCGCTATGTTCAAGGAGCAATTCAAGCGTGGCGACATAGGCCTGCGCGAACTGCCTGAAATGCTCTCCACAACCGGCCAAATGCTAACCCGAAAAATCGGTTTTTCCGGTTTGATGGCAGCTTCTGCAAAATTGATACAGGGCGAGCCGGAATCCACCTACGAAGAGCTCGGCGAACATATTTTTGAAGACCAGATTCACGGCCTGATTTATCCGGAAGCCCGGGCGATTATTGAAGCGCACCGAGAAAAAGGCCACACGCTAGCCATCATATCATCCGCAACGCCTTACCAGGTTGAGCCCGCAGCGCGAGACCTGGGTATCGACGAGGTGTTGTGCACGCGTTTCGAGGTCAAGAAAGGAAAATTCACCGGCAAGGTGATCGATCCGGTATGCTTTGGAACAGGCAAGGTTCACGCCGCCGAGCAGCTCGCCGCGGAGTTTGATATTGACCTGTCACAGAGTTATTTCTACTCGGACAGTGATGACGACATCGAACTACTTGAGCATGTGGGCAAACCACAGGCAATGAACCCCAACAAGAAACTGACAGCCATAGCAGAAAAAAGGGGCTGGCAAGTTAGGCGATTACAGGTGAAGAAAAAGCCCGGGCTGTTAACTCGCGCTCGCAGCATCGCGGCAACAGGTTCTCTTATAACCTCTTTTGTCGGTGGCCTGCCCATACTAGGGCTTACTGGCTCCAAGCGAGAGTCAGTTAACTTTTCAATTTCAACTTTCGGCGACGTCGCCTCTGCGCTGATCGGCCTTAAGTACAATGTGAAGAATGAAAATTATTTGTATAGCGTCCGGCCCTGCGTGTTTATCTTTAATCACCAAAGCGGCGCCGACCTGATATTGATCGCCAAGCTACTCAAGCGCGATATTGCCAGCATAGGAAAAAAAGAGCTTGCCGATGTACCGTTAATAGGCCGGGTTATCCAGTACGCGGGTGCGGTACTGATCGACCGTGAAAACACCCAGAGCGCCATATCGGCAATGCAACCGCTGGTAGAAAAAATCCACAATGAGAATATTTCAGTATGCCTGGCACCTGAGGGAACCAGATCCAATGCCAAATCGTTGAATCATTTCAAAAAAGGCGCGTTTCACCTGGCCATGCAGGCCGGCGTTCCGATTGTGCCAATTGTGATTCACAATTCCTATGACGCACTGCCTGGCGATGGCAAAGTATTTTGCCCGGCAACGATTGACGTCGAAGTATTGGAGCCCGTCGACACCAGCAATTGGAAGCGTGAAGACCTTGACCGCCATGTCGCTGAAATGGAACAGAAATACCTGAAGACGCTGGGTTATACTGAGATTGGCGCAAAAGCCCCATCGCTAACAAAAAAAGCTGCAACTAAAAAAGCCGCAGCAAAAAAAGCCACTACAAAAAAAACCAGGACCAAAAAAACCAGGACCAAAAAAGCCACAGCTCAAAAGGCGGTCGCAACAAGCAGCGCCAACTTAAAACAAAAAAACCCCGCGCCACCAGCACAAGCAGTGCAAAAAAGACAGCGAGGCGTAGCAAAACTCGAGTCGTAAAAAAGCTAACAGGTGCGTGAGCGCATCACTTCGGATCTAGAGATATATCGTGAGCCAAAGGATGCAAGACGAAAAAGACAAGGTGCAAACCGGAAACACGACATCGGTCTTGTTTATAATCGACTACGCGGCCAAGACCCACGTTGAGCACATTCTTGCCTGGCTGCGCGATGCAGAACCGTGCTGGCCGCCACAGCCACAGTACGACGACTCCTTGTTGGTATTCCTGCCGCTCAATAGCAAGCGAATTAGCAGGCAAGCCAAGCAGCAAGTCAATGCCGCAGCATTGTCATCTGCCGAACCAGCAACGCTGCTAGTACCGCTGCACGCACTGCCCGCTATCACCGACACCGGTAAACAGGAAAGTACGACCTACCTTCGCAGTAAAGCCCAGCGTTTTGTTAGCAATCTTGGCTTGCTCAAACAAGCAAGCCACTGGGATGCGACAGAGCGCATAGAACTAGTGGGCGATTCGGCCACGCTCGCTACGCTGGCTGATGAATTTGAGCGGCAAAGCAGCGCCGGCAGCGGCGCTGACACGCTAAATAGCTATATTGCGGCCAAGGCACGCCTTGCGCTGGATATCGCCGAGCGCAAGCTGCGCGGGCGTCGTTACAAGGTTCCGCGACAAGTGGCGCAAAAACTAAAGCTGCGCCCGGCCTTGCGTGATGCCATTGATGCGATGGCAAGTAAAACCGGCACCAGCGCCGAAAAGCTATGGCAACGTGCCAACAAGATCATGGATGAACTGGTTGCCGAACCTAACCCTGCGTGGCTGGATTTACTCGCTGCTTTTACCAAGAAAATGCTGTCGATGGGCTACGAGCAGGAACTGGCAACCCGCCCTGAAGACATCGACCTGATTAGCCGCACGGTAGATAAGCACCCTACGGCATTTTTGTGGACACATAAATCCTACCTCGACGGCATGGTGGTGCCGCACGTGCTGTACCAACACGACCTGCCACCGGCGCACACCTTCGGCGGCTTGAATATGGCCTTCACCGGCATGGGCAGCTCAGGACGGCGCGGTGGAATTATCTTTATCCGCCGCACCTTTAACGACGACGAGCTCTACAAACTGATACTCCGGCACTACATTGCCTACCTGCTGGAAAACCGTTTTCCTTTTTCCTGGGCGTTTGAAGGAACTCGATCGCGAACCGGCAAATTGGTGCCGCCCAAATACGGCCTATTAAAATATTTGCTCGATGCCTGCGCCGCCTCAAACACAAAAGATTTGCACATCCTGCCTATAGCGATTAACTATGACTTGCTGGGCGAAGTTGCAGATCACGCGCGCGAACAAGCCGGTATGAAAAAAACCGCTGAATCACTAGGCTGGTTCGTGAAGTACTATCGAAAGTTACGCACGCCAATGGGCAGGATTTTTATGGACGTTGGCCAGCCTATTGTGTTGCGCGAACCAATCGAGTCCGATGATTTCGACGCAGTCGCTAAGGTTGCCTTTCAAGTTGGCGTAGAGGCCAACCGGGTCTCACCGGTTACGGTGCCTTCACTAGTGGCGCTGGTATTGCTTGGTGCCGCGCCCAGGGCGTTGAGCGGCGAGAACCTGTCACGAAGTATCTTACCACTGCTGGACTGGCTAAGCGCGCGAAAAACTCCAATGAGCAGCGATTTTGATATCAGCGCACCAGAGCATGGAAATGCAATCCTGAAAATTATGCTGAATACCGGGCTAGTATCGCTATACGAAGAAGAACCCGTCCGGCTGTATTCAATTAAACCCGAGCAACAACATGCAGCAGCCTACTATCGAAACACTATTGCGCATCATTTTTTGCACAAGGCATTTACGGAGCTGGCGCTTATTTCGGCTGAGAATGCGCAAGACCAACCGCTGGATGCGTTTTGGCAGGAGATTGACCTGCTACGAGATCTCTTCAAGTTCGAATTTTTCTATACACCCAAGGACACGTTTGCCGAACACATCAGGCAAGAGCTTGAATTATCTGTAAGTGACTGGGAGACCAGCCTCTCAAATGGCTCAAGCAATGCGAGGGAGTTATTCAAAGCCAGCGCGCCATTTGTCGCGCAGGGAACATTGCGGCAATTTGTGGAAGCGTATTGGGTGGGCGCCAGCGTACTGTGTAAAGCACCTGCAAACGAAACGATCGAGAAAAAGGCTTTTGTAAGCAAATG
>JABDNS010000015.1 GCA_013043705.1 Pseudomonadales bacterium | reverse complement strand
AAAATGCGCAAGGCGCAGGAGCGCATGTCGCGCGGTAAAGCCTATGCGAACAAGATTAAGGCGGTTATCGGCCATGTTGCGAATGCGAACTCGGAGTACCAGCACATCTTTATGGAGCAACGCGACGTAAAGCGTGTGGGCTTTATTGTGGTGTCTACCGATCGCGGTTTGTGTGGCGGCCTGAACATTAATTTGTTCAAACGCGCGATAGCAGCGATGAAAGAGTTTGACGACCAGGGCGTAGAAGTTGATTTAAGCCTGGTGGGCGCTAAGGGCGCGGGCTTCTTTAATAGTTACGGCGGTAATGTAGTGGCTGCGGTACGCGACCTGGGCGAAGAGCCTGCGGTAGTCGACCTGATTGGCGGCATTAAAACCATGCTGGACTCTTACGAAAACGAAAAGATTGACCAGCTGTTTTTGGTGCACAACGAATTTGAAAACACCATGACGCAAACGCCGGTGGTAGAGCAGTTGTTGCCGCTGGAGCCTGCGGATCGCAATGACCAGCAACACCATTGGGATTACATCTACGAGCCCGATGCAAGAGATTTGCTGGAAGGTTTGTTTGTGCGCTATGTGGAGTCGCTGGTTTACCAGGCGGTGGTAGAAAACGGTGCTTGTGAGCAAGCGGCGCGCATGATTGCAATGAAGAGCGCGACGGATAATGCGGGTGATCTTATCGATGACTTGCAGTTGGCTTACAACAAGGCAAGGCAGGCTGCGATTACGCAGGAGTTGAGTGAGATTGTGAGTGGCGCCGCGGCGATTAGTTAATCGCGAGCTGATGTTAAGTAAGGCTACAACAATAGCGCGGAACACTGAAGCGAGCGGAGCAGGAAGCCGAAAATGCTTCCAAGACACGCTGTGAATACATCCATGTACGCTCGTCGGCGACGTCCATGTCGCCGAACGGTCTTGGAAGCATTCACAGCCACCTACTCCGCCCTGTTATGTTGCTAACGAAAGCAACACATAGAAATTTGAAATTTATCTAACCGACACACGGTTAAACAGTTACAGCGCATAGAGCCAAGAGGAACGCGAAATGAGTAGCGGACGTATTGTTCAAATTATCGGTGCGGTTATCGACGTGGAATTTCCACGTGAATCGGTGCCCGAGGTTTACGACGCATTGGTAGTGTCGGATAAAAACCTGACACTTGAAGTACAACAACAGTTAGGCGACGGTGTTGTTCGCGCCATCGCGATGGGCTCATCAGAAGGTGTCAGTCGTGGCCTCGCGGTTGAAAACACCAACGCGCCGGTGTCGGTGCCTGTTGGCCAGGCAACGCTGGGCCGTATCATGGACGTGCTCGGAAACCCTATCGATGAAAAAGGCCCGCTGGCGGAACACGATAAAGCTTCTATACACCGTAAGGCGCCTGCCTACGACGAGCTGGCGGCTTCTGACGAATTACTTGAAACAGGGATCAAGGTTATCGACCTGGTTTGCCCGTTTGCGAAAGGCGGCAAGGTTGGCCTTTTCGGTGGTGCCGGCGTTGGTAAAACCGTAAACATGATGGAACTGATCAACAACATTGCCACCGAGCACTCAGGCTTGTCGGTGTTTGCCGGTGTAGGTGAGCGAACCCGTGAAGGTAATGACTTCTACTACGAAATGCAGGAAGCCGGCGTTGTTAACGTCGAGACCTTTACCGATTCAAAAGTAGCGATGGTATACGGCCAGATGAACGAGCCACCGGGTAACCGTTTGCGCGTTGCGTTAACCGGCCTGACCATGGCTGAAAAATTCCGTGACGAAGGTCGTGACGTGTTGTTGTTTGTCGACAACATTTATCGCTACACGCTGGCGGGAACCGAAGTATCGGCGCTGCTGGGTCGTATGCCTTCGGCGGTAGGTTACCAGCCTACGCTGGCGGAAGAGATGGGTGTATTGCAGGAGCGAATTACCTCAACTAAAACCGGCTCGATCACATCGATCCAGGCGGTATACGTGCCCGCGGATGACTTGACCGATCCGTCGCCGGCAACAACCTTTGCCCACCTCGACTCAACCGTTGTACTGAGCCGCGATATTGCTGCGAAAGGTATTTACCCTGCGGTTGATCCGCTGGATTCAACCTCGCGTCAGCTCGACCCATTGATTATTGGCCAGGAACATTACGACGTGGCGCGTGGCGTGCAAACGGTACTGCAGCGTTATAAAGAGCTGAAAGATATCATCGCAATTTTGGGTATGGACGAACTGTCGGAAGAAGACAAGCAAACGGTGAACCGCGCGCGCAAGATCGAGCGTTTTCTTTCCCAGCCTTTCCATGTGGCCGAAGTTTTCACCGGCTCGCCGGGCAAGTACGTTTCGTTGAAAGAAACCATTAGCAGCTTTAAAGGTATCCTGGCTGGCGAATACGACCATATGCCCGAGCAGGCGTTTTATATGGTTGGCGGTATTGAAGAAGCTATCGAGAAAGCCAAGAGCCTGTAGCGAGTTTACGGCCAGGGTAAAAACTTTTAGTACCAAGGGGACAGTTTACTTTTTACAGCACTTGATTGAAGCATTAATGAGTGCCATAGGAAGTGCTGTAAAGAGTAAACTGTCCCCAAGGTGTGGCAAAGTGAGAGATTATGTCGACTATACAATGTGAAATCGTTAGTGCCGAGGAAGCGATATTTTCCGGCGCAGTCGAAACCGTGATCGCCACGGGCATGCTCGGCGACCTGGGTGTATCGCATGGCCACTCGCCATTGATTACCGGCCTCAAGCCTGGCCCAGTGCGGGTTGTTACTGAAGGCGATGAAGAGCAGATTTACTACGTGTCCGGTGGTTTTCTGGAAGTGCAGCCGGATGTCGTGACGATTCTGGCCGATACCGCTATTCGCGCCGACGACCTGGACGAAGCAGCCGCGCTGGAGGCGCAAAAAGCTGCTGAACAAGATTTGGCCAATCAGAGTGCCGAACTGGATTACACACGCGCCGCTACTGAATTGGCCGCCGCGGCAGCGCAACTGCGCACGATTAGCCAGATTCGCAAAAAACTGGGCAAGTAAAAACCGGCTAAAATAGCAACAATCCTCAACGCGCAACTCTGCATAATTTTCAGGCGGGCAAAGCTGGGTAAAGATTCGGGCAAGTTATTGTGTATTCAGGCATTTAGCCGTCAAAAAGGGGTAGCATTTGCTACCCTTTTTTAATGGGCGATGGAAACAGGCTGGTGGAAGTTAGCGCGTTTAATTAGCCCAATGCGAGTCTTGCAAAAGATGCTGCCTGTCTAGTCACAGGCGCTTGTTTGTTAAGTCCAGTAGTAAACAAAATTCGAGCAGCGAAGCTATTCGCGTGCACAAACCCTAGAGAAAACAAATGCCCGACAACCAGCTACCCATTGACGTAGTGGTACTCGCCGCCGGTAAAGGCACGCGTATGTATTCGGATATACCCAAAGTATTGCACCCGATTGGCGGCAGGCCCATGGCCCAGCACGTCGTAGATGCGGCGCTGTTGCTTGGCGATGTTCAGTTGCACGTGGTGGTTGGGCATGAAGCCACGCTGGTGCAACAAGCGCTGGAGGGCGTAGCCAGCTTTGTCGAACAAAGTGAACAACTAGGCACCGGTCACGCGGTGGCCCAGGCCCTGCCGGCCTTGCGTGAGGGAGCGCTCACTTTGGTTTTATACGGCGACGTACCGTTGATTACAACGGCGACATTGGAAAAAATGGTGCAGGCTTGCAGTACAGCGCAAATGAGCCTGCTTACGGTATCCCTCGATGACCCCCAGGGCTATGGTCGTATTTGCCGCGATAGCGCGGGCAATGTGACGTCTATCGTTGAACAAAAAGATGCGAATAGCGAGCAGCTTGGTATTTGCGAAGTGAACACCGGCATTATGTGCATGACCCAGCAGCAGCTGGCCAAATGGCTGCCAGCGTTGGGCAACAACAATGCACAGGGCGAATACTATCTCACCGATGTCGTTGAAATGGCTGTCTCTGACGGGGTTGGTGTAACGGCGATTAATGCTAGCAGCGTGGAAGAAGTTGAGGGCGTTAACAACAAGCTGCAGCTGGCAACACTTGAGCGTTGTTACCAGCGCCAGTGCGCCGAAGCATTAATGCTGGCCGGCACCACTTTGGCCGACCCTTCGCGCATTGATATTCGTGGCAGCCTGCAAGTAGGCCGCGATGTTTATATTGATGTTAACGCGGTATTTACCGGCGATGTGGTGCTGGGCGATAACGTTAGCATTGGCGCCAACTGCGTAGTGCACGAATCTGAAATTGGCGCCAATACACAGCTGCTTTCGCACTGTTCGCTGGACCGGGCAAAACTGGCCAGCGACTGCGTGATTGGGCCCTATGCCAGGTTGCGACCTGGCACGGAGCTTGGTTCGAAGGCCAAGATTGGCAACTTTGTTGAAGTTAAGAATTCCAGCTTTGGTGAAGGCAGCAAGGCCAACCACCTGGCCTATGTGGGTGACAGCGAAGTAGGCAGTGGCTGCAATATTGGTGCTGGGACGATTACCTGCAACTATGACGGCGCGTATAAACACAAAACGCGTATGGGCGATAACGTTTTTATTGGTTCAAACAGCACACTGGTTGCACCTATCGATATTGAGGACAACGGTTTTGTAGCTGCGGGCTCAACCATAAACCAGCAAGTGCCCAAAGGTAACCTGGCAGTTGGCCGCGCCAAACAAAAGAATATAAGCGGCTGGAAACGGCCAAAAAAAGATTAAACCACGGGGACAGTTTACTTTTGCATGAAATGCAAAAGTAAACTGTCCCCATCAGGACGGAAAGTATGTGTGGAATAGTTGGCGCTGTGGCGCAACGCGATGTCATCGATATTTTGCTGCAAGGTTTGCAGCGGCTTGAATATCGCGGCTACGATTCGGCTGGCGTTTCGATTACTGCCAGTAAAGGCAATACGCAGCGTGTAAGAGCACTGGGCAAAGTGCAGGCGTTGATTGACGAGGTTGCCAAACATCCGGTTAGCGGTGGCACGGGTATCGCACACACGCGCTGGGCTACGCACGGTGAGCCCAGCGAAATAAACGCACATCCACATGCGTCTAACGATCGCGTGACCATTGTGCACAATGGCATAATTGAAAACCACGAGTCGCTTCGTGTGGAACTTAGCGAGCTCGGCTATCAATTCGAATCGGCCACCGACAGCGAAGTTATCTGCCACCTGGTGCACCACGCGCTTAAACAAAATGATTCCTTGCTGGAAGCGGTGCGGGTCGCTGTGTCCAGGTTGGAAGGCGCCTATGGTACGGTGGTGATGGATAACCAACACCCTGATCGCCTGGTGGTTGCACGCTCGGGCAGCCCGCTGGTTATTGGTTACGGTATTGGCGAGCATTTTGTTGCCTCCGACCAGCTTGCGTTGCTGCCGGTTACACGCCGCTTTGCATTTTTGGATGAGGGTGATGTAGCGGAAATCACGCGTGCAGGCGTGCGCATTTTTGATATTAACGGCAACGTTGTTACGCGAGAAATTAGCGAGTCGGACGTTACCCATGACGCCGGCGACAAAGGCAAGTTTCGCCATTACATGCTCAAGGAAATATACGAGCAGCCGGTGTCTATTTGTAACACGCTCGAGGGCAGGCTGAATAACGGCGTGGTGCTGGATGAAGCTTTTGGCGAGCAAGCAGCGAAGCTATTACCGAAAATTGAGCACGTGCAAATTATTGCCTGCGGCACCAGTTACCACGCGGGTATGACCGGCCGCTACTGGCTTGAAGAATTTGCCGGCGTTTCCTGCAACGTGGAAATTGCCTCCGAATATCGTTATCGAAAATCCTTTGTTCGACCAAACAGTTTACTGGTAACCATATCGCAGTCGGGGGAAACAGCCGACACCCTGGCCGCTTTGCGCCTTGCCAAACAGCAGGGTTACATAGCCAGCCTGACTATATGTAATGTGTCCGGATCGTCCTTGGTGCGCGAGTCGGAAATGGCATTTATGATGCGTGCCGGCGCTGAAATTGGCGTGGCTTCAACCAAAGCGTTTACCGTACAGCTGGCAGCGCTGTTAATGCTGTCTGCGGCGATTGGCCACCATAAATCACTAGGTGCAGAAGCTGAAGCTGATTTGGTAAAGGCACTGCAAAGTTTGCCTGCAAAAATAGAGCAGGCGTTGGCGATGGATGATGCGATTGAAGCGCTTGCAGAAGACTTTGCCGATAAACATCACAGTTTGTTCCTGGGTCGTGGCGATCAGTACCCAATTGCAATGGAAGGCGCGTTGAAGCTTAAGGAAATTTCTTATATTCATGCAGAGGCATATGCTGCGGGTGAGCTCAAGCATGGGCCGTTGGCGCTTATTGATGCCGATATGCCGGTTATTGTTGTTGCTCCCAACAACGAATTAGTTGAAAAATTAAAATCCAATGTAGAAGAAGTTAGAGCCCGCGGTGGCCTGATGTATGTGTTTGCCGACAAGGCTGCGCAGTTTGCTTCGGATGAAGCCATGAAAGTGCTGCATGTGCCCTCTTGCGACAAGCTGGTGGCACCGCTGGTTTACACCATTCCCCTGCAGCTGCTTTCCTACCACGTGGCGATGATCAAAGGCACCGATGTAGACCAGCCACGCAACTTGGCCAAGTCGGTTACCGTGGAATAAATTTGGGGTCTAGTTTGGGGTCAGAGTAAAAACTCGCAAGAGTTTTTACTC
>JABDNS010000008.1 GCA_013043705.1 Pseudomonadales bacterium | reverse complement strand
GAGTACAGGCACCAGGCGCTGTCGGCGAAACGGGGAGGCAAACCAATCGAAGTTCATAAGCACGCTTTGGGTTAAGGGGCAAAAAATGAGCCGGTTGTAATTGGCGCGCAGGATAGTCATTGAACAGCGGCCAAAAGTTGATCGAATTCACATCCGTATTGATGTCTGCGTCTCAATAGACTATTTTTGATCTGCGTCACAGTTAGCGTGTAAAAAGTAGGCTTTACGGAGTGGTTACTATCGTTGGCGAGCCCTTAATAACGCGCCACCGGCCGTAACATCTTTTTGCGGTATACTATTCAATTCAATAACTTACGCTTGCCAGAGGTCATTAGCATCGCAACCCGGAATGAACAGGATACGGATATGAAGCCAACCAAAAGTGGTGAAAAATTCACCACCTCGCAAGGTTTTCGCGCCGTAAAGGATGGTGTCAGGCCGCAAGCTGGCATTTCTTCGGGGCGGCGCGAACTAGTCGCAGGGCGAAAGCCACCCTGGCTGCGCATTTCCATGCAAAGTTCTGCCGCATTCAAGCAGGTAAAGCAAACCGTCGACGAGCACCGCCTGGCAACAGTCTGCGAAGAAAGTTATTGCCCTAATCGCAACGAGTGCTGGAGCAACGGCACCGCAACCATCATGGTGCTCGGCTCGGTATGCACGCGCGCCTGCCGCTTTTGCGCTGTCGATACTGGTAACCCCGGCGGTTGGACCGACCCTGCCGAACCGGAGAATTGTGCGCGCTCGGTAAAACTGATGGATTTGCGTTACGTCGTGCTAACCTCGGTAGATCGTGACGACCTGCCCGATGGCGGAGCACAACACTACGCCGACTGCGTTGCAGCTATCAAACGGCTAACACCAAGCACAGCCGTAGAAGCGCTGACGCCCGACTTTCAAGGCAACATCAACTGTGTAGATACGGTAGTGCACTCCGGGCTTGAAGTGTTTGCGCAAAATATTGAAACGGTTGAACGATTAACGCATCCAGTGCGCGACCCGCGTGCGGGCTATCAGCAAACGCTGGATGTGCTAGCGCACGCGAAAACCACCAAGCCTGGGGTACTAACCAAATCCAGCCTGATGCTAGGCTTGGGAGAAAATGATGAAGAGATAGAACAATGCATGCGCGACCTGCGCGCGCACGACGTCGACATCCTGACGCTTGGCCAGTATTTGCAACCAACTCGCAATCATTTATCGGTGGAGCGCTGGGTGCACCCCGATGAATTTGATGCCTACCGTGAAACAGGATTGGCGCTGGGTTTTACCGAAGTCGCCGCCGGCCCACTGGTACGCTCCAGCTATCGCGCCGACCGCATTCTTGAAAAAAACAATCTTGGCCTTAATACAGGCGATACGAACAACACCACGCAAAAGAAAAAAACCAACGACATTCCGCTTCGCCAGCTGTAATGCCATCGCCATATAATTACTTAGCGCAGCAGGCCTAATCGCCAGTTCGCAGCATCTCTAAGTTCTATCAAGCTCCGCTAAGCGCCACTAGCTAGCAACGCGCAATTTATCGATAGCGGCGTTGTATTGCTGCGCCAAAACATCAACATACTCCGCCACGCTCAGCCGCGCATTGATTGCACCGATGCCCTGCCCGCAACCCCAAATATCTTTCCAGGCCTTGGCACTGGTATTACCGCCTGAGCCAAAATTCATTTTGCTCGGGTCGCTCTCGGGTAGGTTGTCGGGGTCCAAACCCGCAGCTTCAATCGAGGGCTTTAGATAATTGCCATGCACGCCGGTAAACAGGTTAGTGTAAACAATATCTTCGGCGCCGTACTCTGCAATGGCATCTTTGTAGTTATCACTAGCGTTCGCCTCTTCACAGGCAATAAACGCCGAACCAATGTAGCCGAAGTCGGCGCCCATCGCTTGTGCCGCTGCTACCGCACCGCCGGTAGCTATCGAACCACTCAGGGCCAGAGGACCGTCGAAAAACTTCCTGATTTCCTGCACAAACGCAAACGGTGACAACTGCCCGGCGTGCCCACCTGCACCAGCACACACTGCAATCAAACCATCGGCACCTTTCTCTAATGCTTTCTTGGCAAAGAAAGTATTTATAACATCGTGCATAACGATGCCGCCGTAGGAATGGATCGCATCGTTAACATCTACCCTTGCACCCAGCGAGGTAATCACAATCGGCACTTTGTATTTCACGCAAGCTTCCACGTCGTGCTGCAATCGATCATTACTCTTGTGCACAATCTGGTTTACCGAAAAAGGTGCAGCGGGGCTTTGTGGATTCTTTGCATTGTGCTCGGCAAGCTCGGTAGTAATTTTGTCCAGCCATTCATGTAGTACATGTTCGGGCCTGGCGTTCAACGCTGGGAATGAGCCCACCACGCCGGCCTTGCACTGTGCAATTACCAAATCGGGATTAGACACAATAAATAGCGGCGCGCCGATCACCGGCAAGCGCATGCCATCAAAATTAGCGGGGAGCGACATCAAAACATACCTCTGGTTAAAACAGTGCGGGGAAATTAACGTTGCGGCGTGCGCACTACGCTGGCGTTGGCTGCAAAACTAAATGCGGTAAGCAAACATCTACGCGCCGCAGGTGAAAGCCGATCACCCAGCGCGGTTATTCGTGCATAGCGGGCACGCCACCTTGCTCCCCGACCTCCGTGTCAGCTTCAGACTCCACCACCGCGGCAAGCGGATTGCCAACCAGACTGGTATCAATACCCACATGGTAAATTGCATAACCGGGCAGTACCACCTGGTTCATCGCCATGCCCAAAATGCGGCCAGCGAATTCTGCACGCACGATGGTCTCCTTGTTATTGATTGGGTCGGTAATGGTGCCCAACTTATCGCCATAGCCAACCTTGTCGCCAGGCTTTTTGCGCGAAATAAAAATACCGCCACTCTCGGCGCGTAGCCAGCGCGAAGCCATGTAGGCAGGCTGCGGATTACCCCATGCAAAGCCACGCTTGATCATTTTCATATTGCCCAGCAGCGCATTGATGTGTTTTACGCCCTGTTTTATCACACCCTCCTGAATCCGCAACGACTCGCCTGCTTCCAGCGTCACAGTGGGAATATTGGCAAGCGTAGCTTCGCGGCGCAACATGCCGGGCGAGCCTTCGCTATGCAATACCACGATGTTGCCAAACTGGTCGGCCAGCTCACGCACACGCGGCTGCTTTAAATCGGCGCGTAGTTGCGGGATGTTGGTTCTATAAAAAGAACCCGTGTGCAAGTCGATTAGCGCGTCGCAGTGCAAGATAACTTCGTGAAATAATGAATGCGCGATGCGCGCCGCTGAGCTGCCCGTGGCAGAGCCAGGAAAAAAACGATTTAAGTCGCGCCTGTCGGGCAGGTAGCGCGAACTGCGACGAAAACCCATCTGGTTCACGATTGGTACGCCGATCACGGTGCCGGAAAGATGTTTGGGATCCAATCCAAACATTACGCGGCGAATGGTTTCGATGCTATTAATTTCGTCGCCGTGCACCGCGCCGGTCATACATAACTTCGGGCCGGCAAACGCTCCGTTCGCTACCAGCACCGGCGTATGTACCGGAATGCCTTCAAACATATCCTGGGGCGACCACTGCAGCGTACTCAAGATGCCGGGCGCCACGGTTTCGCCGAGCAAGGAAACGGCCTTACCACTTTCTGCTTCGGGCGTCGCCGCCAGCGGCTTATTCGGGTTACTTTCACCCTCAGGTATATCCGCATGCAAGCCCGGCTCGACCACGGTGGCATCGGGAACCGCCGGCGGCGGCATCATGGTGGGTTGGTCGTGCGCGGCGGGCGGGTCGATGCTGTTATCCAGCGGGCCGGCGTAGGTCGGCGCTTCGTCACTTGCTCCTTCATTGGCGCGCAGTTGTGGCACCAGCAAAAGCAGCGCACAAACCAATAGCAGTGCACTGCGCTTGGCAATACGGCTAAGCGTGCGGGGGTGGATGATGAGACTCTGCGTCATTGAAATTAAAGCTACCAGACGGCGTATTGATTAAAAAATGAACGGATGCGGTATTTCGGCCGATTGCGGCTAAGTTTAGCTCAATTCGCGCAGAAAACATGCATTTTTACAATACCTTATCACCACCAGATAAGGTGCTGTATCAACTGTCTGCTTGCACTTAAACTATCAAACCGCTGAAAAACCTGTGACTTTAATCCATGCTGAGCCCTGCGTAGTCGGCGACAATGCGCGCGCGGGAGCAACAACAAAAACTAAACACAAACTATGACGGCAACCAAACTCCATCAAATGCAAACCGCCTCACCCAATGCGGCGCACGTGTCGCAGCGGCCATTGTTTGGCGAACCTGCGCTTCGTGCTGCGCTGGTTTTTGCAATAACCATTCTTGCCAGCTTACAGGTATCGCACGCTAATGCCGCCACCTCGAAAAAAGGCGCGCAATCACTGCAAGAACCGCTGGAGGTAACCGAAAAATCACCGCATGCCACGCCTGCGCCCCTGGATGAGCGGCTAATTCAAGCCAAACCGGGCAAAATTAAAAAAACACTCGGCTGGTTGCAAAGTATTCGCGTGCTACCACACAAGGTGCGTCTTACCGCCAAGCTGGACACCGGCGCCAAAAGCAGCGTGATGCATGCGGTGGACATCAAGCCTTTCAAAAAAGCCGGTAAAAACTGGGTGCGCTTTACCGTGCCGGAAGAGAAAAAGAAGCAAGGCCTGGTAGAAATGTATTTTGAGCTACCGGTCGTAGATAAAAGCCGCGTAAAGCAGCATCACGTGGATGAACTGGATGAACGCTACGTGGTTGAAATGAATTTTTGTATTGCGGGGAAAGTGTACAGTGCTGATTTCAGCCTCGACAACCGCAACAAGTTCAATTATCCGGTACTGCTAGGGCGCGATTTTCTGCAAAGCTATTTTGTAGTAGACCCGGGCAGTACCTTTGTCGCAAAATACAACTGCCTACCCGTGTCAAAAGCCAAGAAGTAAACGCAGGCAATAAAACATAGCCAAAATCGTGCCGCCACCTCTACGAAAACTAAAAAGGGTGCTGCGGTGAAATGTCAGCCGCGATTGAATATGGCTGCGCAACAAACAGGGTAAATAGATTTTGAGCAACCCACCTGACAAAGGCAAGCCCAGCGGTGGCGACTCGCGGCGACTGCTCGATAAACTGAAAGTCGTGCCTGAAACGGTATCGTTCACGCGCCTTTCGCCTTTAATGATTTTGGTCAGCATTCTGTTGTTTGCGGGTGCAAGCCTTACACTACTCAAACACAAGCAGCTTTTTATTCCTTTCACACCCGACTCCAGCAACGAACTGTGGCTGGTAGAGGCCGAATTGCGCTTTGAAGGAAAAAACCGTCCGGCTAAAATTTCGCTGGCACTACCGCAGGAAACACCCAACATATCGCTGTTGGAAGAAAGCTACATCTCGCGCGCCTATGGTTTATCGGTGTTGGACGATGCCAGCACACAACGCCTGGCCACGTGGACGCGCCGCCGAGCACCCGATCAAATGCAATCGCTATATTACCGTGTGGATTTGCATCGCACGCCAAGCGAAGAAGTGGTTCACAGCCGTACCGGCTTAAAGGTGCCCAGCTTCCCCGCCATTCCCGGTTATAAGGAACCCCTGGCGTCGGCGATTAGTACCACGCTGGAACAGGCGCGCGAGCAATCGGCCGACATTGTGAGCTTTGCCTCGCAGCTGGTCAAAACCTTGAACGATCCGCGCAACGCCAACGCGCGCGTCATCCGCAACAGCGCCAGCGACAAGGATTGGCCCAAGCGCGTAGTAGAAATTTTAGCGGGCGCGCGCATCCCCGCACGCGTGATCTACGGCCTGCCACTGCAAAACGATTTTACCGGCAAACCACTGCAAGCATGGATAGAAGTGCATAACGGCAGGCAGTGGCAAGGGATTAATAGCCGCAGTGGCGAACCCGGCTACCCTGGCAACTTTTTTATCTGGAGTTATGAAACCAGCACACCCTACGAAGCGTTTGGCACACGCGACATCGCACTAAACTTTTCGGCCAGCAAGCGCAGCGTGTCGCAGATCGATTTAGCCAACTACTTACAGCGCAAAAACGATGACGTATTCAAGGGCCTGTCGCTGGATGAGCTGCCGGTAAAAACCCAGCACGTATACAGCCTGTTGCTAATGCTGCCCATTGGCGCAATTGTAGTAGCGTTTATGCGCGTGGTTATTGGCGTACCCACGTTCGGCACCTTTATGCCCATTCTTATTGCATTGGCCTTTCGCGAAACACAGATTGTGTGGGGCATTATTATGTTCCTGATTATTGTGGGCATCGGCCTGCTGCTGCGCATCGCGCTGGCCAACCTGCGCCTGCTATTGGTGCCCCGCCTGGCTGCGATGCTTACTATCGTGGTGTTGATTATGCTGTCACTCACCCTGTTTAGCTCGCGCATGGGGCTGGAACAGGGGCTCTCGATTGGGCTATTCCCAATGGTGATAATGACGCTAACCATCGAGCGCATGAGTATCGTGTGGGAAGAAAGCGGCGCGCGCGAAACCCTCAAGGAGACCGCCGGTACGCTGGTGGTGGGCATACTGGGGTTTTTTGCAATGAACAACGCACAGCTCATGCATTTAATGCATTACTTCCCCGAGCTCGCCTTCGTGGTGCTAGCAGTTTGCCTGCTACTGGGCGCCTACAACGGCTACCGGCTTTCCGAGCTGCTGCGCTTTCGCGATTTGGCCAGGTCGCAGGCTTGAGCCTGTTGCGATACCTGAAATTAACTAAAAAGTATTCAGCCCTTTGCACGAACATGAGCCAGTCGAATAACCATGCTTAATCGCATACGCGCCATGCGCGATGCCGGCATACTCGGCATTAACGCGCGCAACCGCGACTTCGTTATGAAGCACAACCCGCGCAGTGGTTACCCGCTGGTAGACGATAAACTGCAAAGTAAAAAGTTGGCGCAGCAGGCCGGCATCGCCGTGCCCGAACTGTACGCTGCTATTCACACCAACCATGAACTACAAAATATCCCTGCGATTATTCACCAGCAGCCCAGCTGCGTAATCAAGCCGGCGCACGGCAGTGGCGGCAACGGCATCCTGGTGCTTACCGGCAAGCGCAAAAATCGCTTTACCAAAGCCAATGGCCTAACGCTGGACGAAGCCGATGTAGAGTTTCACGCATCGAATATTTTAAGCGGGGTATTCAGCCTGGGCAGCGTACCCGACACCGCAATGATCGAGTACCGCGTACAGCAGGACCCGGTGTTTGAAGCCATTTGTTACCAGGGTGTGCCCGATATCCGCGTGCTCGTTTATCGTGGCATACCCGCCATGGCCATGCTGCGCCTGCCCACACGCAGCTCGGATGGCAAGGCCAACCTGCACCAGGGCGCGATTGGTGTGGGCATCGATATTGCCGGCGGCAAAACCACGCACGCCGTGCAACAGAACCGCCAGATCGATGAACACCCCGACCTCGGCGTTGAACTGGGCGGCATTGAAGTGCCGGGCTGGCGCACGCTACTGGCGCTAGCCGCAGGCTGCTATGAACTTACCGGGCTTGGTTATTTGGGCGTCGATATCGTGCTGGACAAACACCAGGGCCCACTGATACTGGAAATCAACGCCAGGCCCGGGCTTGCAATACAAATTGCCAACCAGCAGGGATTAAATCGTGTGTTAAAACGATTGGATCGGCTGGATTGCAGCGGCATAAGCGCCGAGGTGCGCGTGGAAAAACTGCTGGCAATGCTCGGTGGGCACTGACCCACCCCGGCACTTCTGGCAATGTATTCGCCGTTGCAAATCAGTACGTTAATGTGGGCTGATGCGGCTCGATTGTGCGTTTATCGGCTTGACTAGGCGGCCCGCCACGGGTCTAATACGCGCTCTTTTTCGGCAGCCCGATTCTTGGCCTGCCACGCCCGATTGCGTGATATCGGGACCTTTCCTGCCCAGGTAGCTCAGTCGGTAGAGCAGGGGATTGAAAATCCCCGTGTCG
>JABDNS010000004.1 GCA_013043705.1 Pseudomonadales bacterium | reverse complement strand
CGTTAGTTAAAAGATTTGCTGAGGCTGTTGCAGCTACGCTTAGCGAAACTACAGCCAAACCGATTTGTTTCTTAAAAGTTTTAATATACATCTTACGTTACTCCAGGGTTATTAAAGTTATATCCGGCCCACGTGGAACCGTCATACGCTCTTACTAGTAAGTGAAAACTCGGCCATGGATCCCTTTGGCTTCGTTTTCCTATTCCACGCCCCGGAAGGATGCCGGGGAATGAAATTCTGTGCCGGTAGGGGGTCAGCTGGGACGACCCCGTACCAAAATAAAAAGTAGCGTGCAGTTTGTTGCCTGCACGCCTTTTCCTAAACGCGACGTCGACGAGCGCTCAAGACCGTTATCGCCACAAGGCCAAGGCCCAATACAGCCGCGGCAAAAGCGGGTACTGGTACGGATTTGTCGACCAAACCGAAAGTTTGCACGGTTATGCCAACGTTATCGTAATACACACCAGACCTTTTGAACGGCGCTCCGCCGCTTTGGATGATTGTTTCAAAGCCAAACTGTATTGTTCCGCCCAATAAACCGGAATCGAGAATCGGTAGAACAATAGCGGCATTCGCCCAGTCAGATTGAGAGGCGCCGGTCGTATCGTACCTTAGTACAATCAACTCATCGTTTGAGGCACTGAGCACCTTGATAAAGGCATTGGCGGTACATTGCGGGGCGTTACAGCCATCGGCACCAATCGCAGGGCTATCATCCTTTGTTGGGTCTGCCTGGCCTGGAACGAAGGCGGGGCGCTTGTAATCGAAGGAAAAGGTGACAACCGAGCCGATTTCATCAATGGTGATTTCTTCGTCGTGGTTGCGAAAAACTACCGCGTTTACAACATCAAAAGGTGCAGAGGTATCTCCATGGCCCGCGGTAGGCGGCTCGCCGGTGCAACACTTGTAGTCGCTAAATATATTCAGGTAGTTCGCACCTGAAGGGACGGTGTCCCCTGTTGCTACAGATGAAAAACTTGAACCTCCGGCAACGTTTGGCGCGGGGAAGTCAAAATAATCAAAAGATAAGTTGCCTGGAAATGGGCTAGAGCTCGTATCGCCATCAAAAACGTTGCCCCCAACTCTCCAGCCATTGTCATCAAGATCCGAGTTACCCGGAGATGGCGGCTCGGGAGTCATTGCCTCAAAATCCTGAAAGTAGGTAGGGATGGCAGCACTCGCGCTTACGCTGAGCGTTAATACGGCCAAAGCCGCCGTAGCAGTTGATTTCGCGTTTGAAAGCGTCTTCTTTAACATGTTGAGTATCTCCAAAAATGACGAACTAAGTACTGCTTTGAAATTTCGATCCAGGACTTGTCTGTGCAGCGCGGTAAATGGCTAATGTAATGCTTGTTTCATTCAACCACGCGCATCTTTCTACTACCTACCCAAGACCGGGCATACTACTGCTCCGTCGCGGGTAGTGGTGTACTGGCTTTGCTCAGTAAAGATGCCGGTTTCCAGTTTCCCACCGGCACTTTTAATTGATGCACTGCTCTTATTCTGGTCTTCGTGCTTCCGGGGTTCTTTGCCTAACGAGCATCTATTTCTCTACAGCACCCATGCACATCATGACTGGCTCGCGACTTGCCCCGTTTATTAACGTATTCGACGAACTTATCGAGCAATTTTGAGCCAGAGCGATCGTACGAAATTTCGTCAGTACTTGCTACCCGTAAACGATAGGGCGCCCCCTCAGCACGACCAAAAGCATTTCAGGGTGGCATATCTATACAAATCAATAGCTTATCGGCATTTATCGCAACCTGGCTCAGCGCAATTCACAGCTTAAGGGGTGAACGGGTGCGACATTAAAGATTGGTAAGTTGTTGACCACAGAAAATATCCGCCGATTCCCGCGCATTTGCTTCAAACTCGATATCGGCGAGCCCAATCTCTAAAAACCCCTCGGTAAACATCAGGAACGGTGTGTCGATGCGATCGAATTGCGCACCGGCCTCAGCGAAGCAGGCTAAATCGATGGCAAATCGGTGCCATTCACCCCGCGGCCGGGATTCAAGGCTATCGGTTATATCTATTTCTCCACTGCAGGGATATTGACAATCGATACGCAGCGAAACCCGGCTGGAGGGGGGCGTATTAACGCGCAGGTTGAAAACCATCGCCGCGCCGCGCTCGAGCAAGTGATTAAGGTCTACAGGCACATTATGTTGGAAAAAAAACTGCCCTGGTGCGCCTAACGTCCAGCGAACTTTGCGCGCATCTCCCTGCAGAACGTGGTCGATGGGCTCAACAACCACGGTTTGTTGGTTCAGCGTGCTGCCGTGGCTACCACTGATTTCTACGCCCCAGTTTTGCTGGTCGCCGACAAACATGACCCATGGTGAGATTACTTTCTTTACGAATAATGGCAACGACTTCTCGGTGTCTACAACTTTGAGTGCGGGGTAGGGCTGCACGTGCAGTGCCGCAAGCGTATGTTCGTTGTGGTAATTTAGCCCATAGCCGAAGGCGAACAGCGGGTCTTCGCCCATCGCGGTGGCATTGGCTTGCCGCGGGTGCGCCGGCCACGGGAAGGGTAGCTTACCTGAGAAATCGTATCGTGGCTGGCCCTGGCGATCACCGATCAACACGTCGGCCACGCCAATCCCCTCGGTGCCGGGTAACCACGCCGCTACGAATGCATTGGATGCGTTGATCTCTGCATTGACCCATAGTGGCCTGCCCGAAATGAAAACCGATACCGTTGGTATGCCTTTGCTTTGCAGTATTTCCAGCGTCTCGAGTTCGTGGCTGCGATAGTTGCGATAGGCAATATCACTCTTGTCTCCAATTCCTTCAGCATAAGGTCGCTCACCAAACACGACAATGCCGACGTCAGGATTGAAGTCGATACCTTCACGAATTTTACTGAGGCTGCTTTGTACAACGCGGCCACCGTTACTATCTACGGCATTGCGAATGCCATCGAGAATCGACGTGCCGTGCGGGAAATCTTCGTTCTTGTTGTTGTCGCCCTGCCACGTAAGCGTCCAGCCCCCGCTTTGTTGCGCGATGTTGTGCGCCGCACCACCTAACACAAGCACCTTGGCATTGGGTTTTATGGGTAGAATTTTGTCGTTGTTTTTCAATAATACCAGCGATTCTCGCACCGCCTGTCTTGCCAGCGCACGGTGCTCCTCGCTGCCAATGATGTTTTTGGCCGTTGCGAAGGGAGCTACTTCGTTTTGCTGGTCAAATAAGCCTGCACGTATTTTAACGCGTAAAATTCGCGTAACAGCATCGTCGATCCTACTCTTGGCGATCGTGCCGTCGCGAACCTGCGCAACGGTATTCTCGATAAATGCCTGCCAGTCTTCTGGCACCATTATCATGTCTACGCCGGCGTTAATTGCCGCTGCGCAACTCGTGTTGCTACAGCCGGGTACTTGTGCATGACCATTCCAATCACCGATGACAAAGCCGTCAAAGCGCAGAGAATCTTTCAGAATGTTAGTCAGCAAGTAGCTACTGCCGTGCACCTTGTTACCCTGCCAGCTATTGAAAGAAGCCATAACAGTTTGTGCGCCAGCGTTTAATGCACCCAAAAATCCCTGCGCATGAATAGCGAATAGCTCTTTTTCGGAAATATTGGCATCGCCCTGGTCTACTCCGAGATCGGTCGCACCGTCACCAATAAAATGTTTGGCTGTTGCAATAACGCGGTCTTGCTGTTTTATTTTGGTGATGGAGCTGCCCTGCAAGCCGCGTACGTAGCGCTGCGCAATCTGTTCAACCAGCTCTGGGTCGGACGCAAAGCTCTCGTAGGTTCGCCCCCAGCGTGCGTCCTGGGCTACAGCAACCGTAGGCGCAAACACCCATTTAATATTGGTGGCGGTAACTTCTCGCGCGGTAGCCGCAGCAATTTGCTCAAGCAAGTTTAAGTTACGGGTAGCGCCCAAGCCTATGTTATGCGGAAAATAGGTGGCGCCCAGCACATTATTGTGACCATGCACGGCATCTGTTCCCCACAGCAGGGGAATACCGGGCGCGCCATTAGCTTTAGTCGCGCGGCTAGCCAGATAGAACTGTTCTGCAAGCGCCGCCCACTCGTTGATGGTGGCATACTTGTTTCCCGATGGAAAAGATCCTCCGCCATTCAAAACCGAGCCGATGTGGTATTGGGCTACCTGCGCGGGGCTAATATGGGCAATTTCGGCTTGCACCATCTGGCCGACTTTTTGTTCCAGCGACATGCTCGCTAGCAGTGCCTTAATACGCGATTCATAAACAGCTTGCTTCGCCGGCTCAATGGCAGCCGTCAACTCGCTATGCCAATACGCTGGCACAGTGCTCTCACCACCGGGAGACACCACGTTCGAGCAGCCGCCGCCCAGTGCGCTCAGTGCAAGCGCGGCAAGCATTACCGCGGGCCGCGCAGAGGCTGCTTTGGATTGATTTATCGGGTTATTTTTTGCCACTAGCTTTTCCATGATAGTGTCGTTCGTGTCGCTGGGTGGCCGGATTTGTAGCGCATTTGTTATGATCCAAAGTGAACTTTGGCAGTTTAGTTTTGGCAAAAAATAGGTGGCGCCCAGGTTAGTGAACGGCGAGTTATCATGATGCACCAGTGACTGACATTGTATGGCTTAAAGATCTACCAAATACTCCAGGCGAGCCCAAGGGTGTGAAACTCCAAGCCGCGGCCAAATCCTAAACATCGCGAGTTTTGGCTCCAGCTTATTACGATCAGCGGGTCAGCGCACGCGACGAGCGGGATTGGCAACCAAGCAACATTCGTTCAACATGCGGAGCTTACCGGAAAGGGCAGCTCCTGCGGGAGTTCGCTATGGATGATATAAGAGAAGATTCGTTGGATACCGTTTCTGCTGACACCACTTTCGCAGCTGGCCGCGAACTCGATCCAGCTGGGTCTCGGCGTACCGAAAGCCTGGTCAGCCGCGACTCGTTCGCACGGTGCAAGAACGCAAACGGGGTAGGCGGAGACGATAAAATCGTGGTGAGCCACGCCGATGTAAAGCCTGTCGTCTTTCGACTCTGGTTTATGCAGTTATTGTTCTGGGCATCGGTATCGGCCATCACCTTTTTTAGCCTGACACTATGGTATGGCACAGGCGAGATGCCCCACGTACTCCATACGCTATTGCAGTCAGTTCTTGGCTTGATACTTACATTACCAATGCATCTTATTTACCGCTACCTCTGGCAGCTCAATGCTTACGTGCTTGTAATTGGTAGCGCTATTGTCGTCATCGCGTTTTCGCTGGCTTGGTCTTGGCTGCGAGTTGCTACGTTTATCGCAATGACGGCGGAAGGCCCCGAGTTATGGGACGATTTTGGTGGCTGGTATTTCAGTGCGTTCTTTATCTTCCTCTGCTGGACTGCGCTCTACTACAACTTGATGTATTACACGCTCGCTTCGCGTGAGCGTGATCGTCGCATGCGCCAGGTTGAGCACGCCCGGCAGGAAAAGCTAAAAAGGTTCCGGGCCGAAAAGCTGGCTAGTGAAGCACGGTTGGAAATGCTGCGCTACCAGCTTAATCCTCATTTCTTGTTTAACGCGCTAAATGCAATAAACGCGCTGGTCGCAATAAAGGAGTCGAGCAGGGCACGTGAAATGATCGACAAGCTCAGCGGCTTTTTGCGCTATGCCCTCAAAGATGAAGGCGGCAGGCCGATAAGCCTTCGGGCGGAAATAGAGGCGCTTGAACTATACATGACAATAGAAAAAACGCGTTTTCCTGATCGGCTGCACGTCAAGTACGATTTAGACGATGATGCGTTAAATGCCAGGGTGCCCAGCCTTATTCTGCAACCATTAGTGGAAAACGCGATAAAGTATGCGATTGCTGCCAGCGAAAATGGCGGCACAATTAACGTCTCCGCGCACAGAAAAGACAACAATTTATGGCTTGCCGTTGAGGACGATGGCCCTGGCATCGAGGAAATTGGTGGCGGCGTGTTCAAGAAAGACGAGTTTCAATTCGGCGGCGTTGGTATTCGTAACATTCATGATCGACTGGAAGCGCTTTATTCCCGCGACTACCAAATGAATTTGCATAACCGGCCCGGCGAAGGTTTAAAAATAGAGCTTGTTTTTCCTTTTGATAGGTTGCATCAAGTATGACAGCAAAAAACGCAAAGCTTACACCGATGTCAGTGGTTATCGTCGATGATGAGCCATTGGCGCGCGATTTATTACGCGCCACTCTCGAAGAATATCCCGGGCTTGCCATTGTTGCCGAATGCAAAAATGGACGCGAGGCGGTAGAGGCGGTTAACAAGTACAGGCCGGACATGATGCTGCTTGATATCCAGATGCCAGGGCTGAATGGCTTCGATGTGATTAAGGCGCTCAAGCCGGAAAACATGCCGCACGTTGTTTTTGTAACGGCCTTCGACGAGTTTGCGATCGACGCATTCGATGCCAACGCAATTGATTACGTTTTGAAACCAATCAGTGATGAGCGCCTCGGGCGGGCGGTTCAACGTGTTATCGAGCAAATGCATACGAGCCCGAGGCCACGACCGGTATTATATTCTGCGATCGGGTCGGTCGCGGAGCGCGTGCGCGAGAAACAAAAGCAAAAGCAAAAGCAGAAAGATGAAGCGCCGCCAGCCCCAACTGAGCGAGATTCGCGCAAGCTATCAATAAAAGATGGCGACACCGTAAATATTGTGGAAGAATCGGATATCGACTGGGTAGATGCCGCCGGTGATTACATGTGCATACACGTGAAAGGTGTTACACATGTTATGCGATCGACCTTGCAGGATTTGCACAAGCGTTTAGACCAGGAACGGTTTAAGCGCGTACATCGTTCAACCATTGTCAATGTAGATCGCATTCAGAGAGTGCAAAAACATACCAAAGGCGAGTACTTTTTATTCTTGGATGGCGAGACAAAAATCAAAGTTAGCCGTCACTACAGAAGCGTCATAAAAGATTTTATCGAGCAAAAACATTAATTTATAGAAGTAGTGCCGCGGCCTGTCCGTTCTGGCGCACGCGCTGTGCATTTGGGCGCAGCCCAGTTGAGCGTGTTTCGGCGGTCGGGCATTGTCCTGCGTATTGCCGGAAGAATTGATTATTAGCCCTACTAGCCACCGTTGTCCAAGTGCCAGGTCAATCAAGGCGGCCGACTCATTGTTGGAGTTTTCATACATGTTGTTCCCTACTCTCAAGTTCAACAGTCATGGGTTTAGTGCATCCCGAATCGTCCTGCGAGCTCTAGCTGCTGTGGTGATGCTCACGATGCTCAGCGCCTGTATAAAAGAAGGCAGAGACGGTGCCATTGATGGCCCGCCGCCCTCTCGTGAATGGGTGCTGGTGTGGAGTGATGAATTCGAAGGTACAGCACTGGACCTTGATAATTGGAGTTTCCAGATTGGTGATGGCAAAGCTTATGGTCTCTCGGGCTGGGGAAATAATGAGCAACAATATTACACCGAGGGCAGTGTTAGCGTCAGTGATGGAAATCTCGTCATTACCTCTGCGAGGGAAGATATAACCGGTGTGGCTGTCGACCCTGCTTTTGGCGACCCTAACACGACCTACCAGTATTCCTCTGGCCGGATTCGGACCTCTGGAAAATTTGAACTCACCTACGGCCGTGTTGAAGCGCGCATTAAAATGCCAGCCACCAAAGGTATCTGGAATGCATTTTGGTTGCTTGGTTCGGAAATGTCGCCTTACGGCGTTTGGCCGGGTAAAGGCGAGATTGATATTGTTGAAGCTTACAAGCGTGGCGACTCGGGTGTCCCGGGCGATGATCCTTTTGCATCCGGTGCGGCGCATTTCGGTGCAGACATATTCCCTGATAATTGGCAGTTTCTTACCAAGAAAAAAAATCCGTTTAACCACTTCGATGATTTTCACGTCTACGCGATTGAATGGGATGCGGAGGAAATCCGCTGGTTTATCGATGGCGAAAATTTCTTTTCCTTACGTAATGATAACTACTGGAATTACTACGATGACGCTGAAGAGGGTTTCAAAGCGGGTGGTGACAGCGCACCCTTCGATGAGGACCAATACATTATTCTCAACGCCGCGGTGGGCGGCAATTTGCCCCGCGACGTTGGAGAGGAGCCGGATCCAGATACATTCACCAGCGATGAAATGTTGGTGGACTACGTGCGTGTTTACGAGTGCCCCTTCGACGCCTCAACTGGTACCGGTTGCAAGAACAAGATTGACCAGGCGGATGAATTCCTGAAGTTTGAGTTCGGGCCTAACCGGGCGTTCGCGGCGTTATTTGACTATTACATTGATGGCGTGGGGCCCGAAACACTGCCCACCGGCAAAACGCTGGCCTTCAATGACGCCAATCTTGGTGGTTTGGTTTACCAGGAAATGACCGAGCCTAACGGAAACACCTATATAGATATTGTTGCACCGGCCGGTGGCGCAAGCCAGCTTGGCTTTAAAGACTCGCAAGACGAAAACCTGATTATCGCAGGTTTTCCGCGTGGCTTGGGTGATATCAAGTTTGACCTGTACATCGAGTCAGATTCAACGGCGAATGTTGAAGGCGGTGGGGTTTTTGGGCGAATTAGTATTGCGATCGTTTCTGGGAATACGTCGACGGCAAAAGCTTTTCCCTTGTCGGATTTTGAGCGTGATACCTGGCAGCGTGTAACGGTTCCAATTAGCGAACTGCTAGACGCCTCTAATTCGGGAATAAGATGGGATGAAATTTCCGAGGTGGTTCGCTTCGGGTTTTTCAGTTTGGGTGGCGATGGCCTGCCCACGCATGTCCGGATTGATAACGTTCAATTCGCCTGCGGCGGCAAATCGGCCTGCGGCATCGTTGATGAAGTACCGGTATATACCAATATGGTAGAGCCGTTTTGGGATCGAGGCATTGTCGGCAACGATCAAGACCAGGTTACTGCGGCGAATGCAGACTACACCGATGGTACGCAGTATCACGTGCAGTGGCGCGAATACGATACCGGTCTGCCCGGCTTTGACACTGTTGTGGAAACAACTTTTGGTACAACCGGTGCTGTGGGCGCGGTTAACTTTGTTGGTGCTTCGAATGCCGTTGCTACTATTGGGGCGCTTACAAACGGCGAGTTCCGCTTTGACATGCGCATGCGACAGAATCCTAATAACGAAGAGTTGTTCTTTAAGATTGATGGTGAGTCTTCCAGTACCGGTGAACAACCGCTGGGTAATCTGCCCATCGATACCTGGGTATCGTTTAGCTGCCCGATCGCAACGCTCGAGCAACAGGGGCTTGATATCAGTACGGTTACGGCGCCGTTTGTGCTGGTGCCTGGAAATAATGGTGCTGGCCAGGGTGTGGTAGTTGAATGGGACAACGTAACCTTTAGTCCTGTCCAGAGCGGCTCGTCCACCGTCATGAAC
>JABDNS010000123.1 GCA_013043705.1 Pseudomonadales bacterium | reverse complement strand
AGGTAGCCCGCTGCGCGCCCGTGCGGTTGCCGCTAATAGAAAATAGTAAAGAAAAGTCGTAGCGTGTAAGCGTCGAAGCTATATAGCGGCTCGTTATCTACGCCATTCAATCCTTCGGTCTCTGGCGTAACTTCCCGAAAGTTGTCATAGTCGAAGTACATATAATCGTATTGCAGGTTAAGCCTGAAGCGGTCGAAAAAGCCGTTCAGTTCAGTTTCGTAGCTAGCTCCCACGCCTACACTTTGGCTGCTGTACTCGCTAAGCTCTTTGTCTCGCGCGGCAAAATTCTGGGTTACTGTGTCGTTGTAAAAAAGATTGGCGTAAAAATCTGCATCGCCCTGTTGGTAGTGGCGCAGCCGGAAGTCGAGTGCCAGGTTATCTGATAATTTGTGTGAGTAATCGAATTGTACGCTATAGGCATCAATACCCCAGCTGTCAGTGAAATAGCCAAGACGGGTTTTAAATGCGCCATCCCAAGGTAGGTGGTAGGCAAGCTTTAATGACAGCGCATCACTGTTGCGTGTGTTCGGGTAGCGCTCCGGTTCACGGGTGTAAAGGCCTGGAGCCGGTGGGTGCTGGCCTTCGGGTGGCTTGTCCAATGTGGTAACAAGTATCTTGCGGTAGGGGTTTTGCAAGTAGCCTTCATCGATAACCGATTCATAGTTGAAGTTCAGTAGTATGTTTTTAGTAAGCACCTGCGCAACGCCAATGCGATACTGGCGCCTGTTCATGGTTTCAAATAAAGAATCGTCTTCGGAGCTGGTGATTTCATCATCGCCCAACGAGAAACCTGCGTTTACGGTTGTCATATCGCCGAAAAACGTATGGTTCATGTCAAAGCGGTAGCTGCGCGCGTCGTAGTCATTCTCGCTGCTATCGGTGATACCAACATTGAATACTATGTCGTCCTCTATATAAGTGATATCACCTGATTTTTCTTTTCTCTTTTCGCTGTATTTGCTGGCACCTTTAATGGTTACCACGTCGATTGATGCGCTGCTCACGTTGTCGACATAGTAATTGGCGGCCACCGACACTTTATCGGCGAAGTTCTTTCGCACCAGCACAGAAGGGCCGTCGATAACCATGCCGCCGCCTTCGTAGCGGTGATACATGGCATCGCTGCGCTCTTCAGGTAGTACGGCAGCTTGCAATGCGCAGGGCAGCAACGCAAACACGATGAAGGCAATAGCAAGCTTTTGCAACGAAAGATCCATAACTACTGCCAGTGAGCCTGGCTGTTGACGGCTAGTTGCAGCCACAGCCACCTCCGCCAGCGCCTTCGGCACCGCGCGCACCTTCACGCGCTTGCCTAACATGATGCATGTAGCCATCGCTAACCGGGTCGCGATCGTATTGCATTAGGTCGCTGGCCAAACGCGCCCGCTCGTAGGGCGCAACCCATGGCTGTATGCTGCAAGCTTGCAAAGCGAGGCAGGCAAGACCCAGAAAGATATGCATGTATTTGGTTTTCAACATTAGTAGACCTTGTGCGATTGCTGCATTTATTCGCGAATCAGCGATACAACCTGCTTGTCGTAAGTATTCTCGTAACCGGATTTGTAGCCGCGGTGCAGGTAGCGCATATTGCCGTTTTTGTCGATGATTACCGTGGTGGGCATTGCATCGATATCAAACAACTTGGCCACCGTATTGCTGTTATCAAACAATACCGGAAAGGCAATCTTTAGCGATTTGATCGCGCGCTCTGCTTCTGCGCTGCTCTCGTCTACATTCACGCCATAAACTTTAAGGCCAAGTGCCTCGTAGCGGGCTTGCAGTTCATTCAAGTGCGGCATTTCCTGTCGGCAGGGTCCGCACCACGAGGCCCAGAAATTAAGTAGCACCACATCGCCGCGCTGCTCGGCCAGTCGCAGGTTTTCACCACTGTTGCTCTTCAATGTGAAATCCGGCGCTTCGTTATCGCCACTGCCAGCGTGTAACTGGATGCTGACGCTCAACAGGCCAGCGCACACCACGCTTGACGCGTGTTTAAACAAAGTTTTGATAGACATAATGGTTTACCTGCAGTGTAACCAGTTAAAAATAAATGCTGGCGCTGGTGGAATACTCAATATTATTGGTTTGGTCGTCCTCACCAAAAATATCGCGGTTAAAAATATGGTCACGCACTTCAAAGCGCCACGCCATCCAATCGGTTAGGAATACGCGAAAGCCTGCGCCAAGGTTAATGGTGAACCAGTTATCGCCACCAAACTTTGTTCTACCAGCGCCGGTTAACAAGTAAACGTCTGACTTGAACGCGCGGCCGAATATCCAGGTTTCATTCGGCAGCAGGTTCCAGCCCAATGATACGTCCCAACTTTTGTACTTTCGCTCACGATTTGAAATGAGTTGGGCGCTGGGAAACAGCTCCTCAAATGTTGTTTGATCGCCTTCCGCTTCGCTATAGCTGCCTTCAATGAAAACAAACTCATTCAGGTGGAAAGCCAGGCGCGCGCCGAACAAGCTGCTGCTGTCGAAATCTTCTATCGACAGCAGGCCAACGTGAAGCCCGATTTCGATATTTTCATTATCGATGCGTGCAATCTTTACCTCGCGCCGGTCCAGGTCAGGTGATATGACCTCTGAGTTTTCAGCCAGCACGTTGCCGCTCAATAACGCCGGCAGCCAGGCGGCTACAAGTAACCGATAAAGCCGATTTGCCATGTCTCTATTTCTCTGTTTTCGTTGCGTGATTGAATAATGTTGATGTGCCTGTACTCCAGCCGGATGCGATAGCGCTTGCTAAGCAACAGGCTGGCACCCGCATTGGATTGAAAAAATTTGTCCGAGGCATCATTTTGTTGGCTGGTGGTTACGCGTGCCTTGTTGTCGATACTGCCCATGCCCACTTGAAAAAACGGCGCTACGAGCCAGCGATCGAATGGCGTTAGTGAAAGGTTGCCCGAGAACGAGGTACTCTGGAAACTTTGCCCGAGCAACTCGTTAGCCTGTAGTTCTATGGCTAGTTTGTCGGTGAGGTTGTAGCCTGCCAGCAGCCCGGCCAGGTCCGATGTTGAAGAGCGGCCGAAAGTAAAACCCAGGTAAGCGCGCGGATTAAAAGCGTGTATCAGTCGCGGATGCTCTTTGGCATTCATGCGCACGGGCGCTGGCTCACCGGCAACAATTACAGGCGGTTCCTGCGATTTCGATACCAGTGTTCTGCCTAGTGCCTCGCGGTGAATCCAACCGGTTTTCCTGCGATTCTGGTTTACCTGCAAACCCACCTGGTACCAATCGTTACGACGTTTTTGAATTTCCAGTTCTTCGCTGCGCTGCGCGACATAAAAGATCGGGTAGTTGCGACCGGGCCCAGTGCGAATCTCGAGGAACGGTTCGATAATTTCAACGCGCAAATTCTCGGCGCGCCGCTTGCCCGGCTTGCTTGTTTTGGCTGGCTCGTTCGCACCGGCTGTATCGGCGGTTTGCGCCCACGACAAGGCGCTACACATCAGTAGTGCCAAAAACGCTGTGATTATCCCCCGGTTTAAAATCATCAGTTCGGTGCATCCAGCGGATTGTTGTAGTACTGCGCGCCAAGGTCCAGCCACTCTGCCAACAAGCGCAATTCTGCCGGGCTTAGCATGCCGCTGTGATCAATATCGGGCTCGTCGGTAAGCGGGTCGCCGCCCACTTCTTCACAGTTGTCTGGTATTGGCTCGCCAATATGCTTGCGGCACACGTCGTTGTTCAGGCAATTAAAAAAGCGCGTACTGGTGCCGGTGCGTGAGCCGGATTCATTCATAGTGGGGCCGATGCCCCTCGGTGTGCGCAAAAACTGTATCAGGTTGTCATCCTCATCGTATTCATCGTTGTCGCACAGCCACAGCCGGTTATCGACCACACCGTTGTTCAATGCTTGCTGTGCATCGCCGCGCAACAACTCGCGGTAGGATTTGAAGTGATTGTTGGTGCGTGGCTGCTGGCCCAGTTCTAGCTGGCCCGCGGGAATGCGCGTAAGGTTGTTAGTGGTGTGGCAGCCCACACAGGTGTCCACCATATTGCCGCTACCATCATCAACCGGCGTGCGGGGCAATTCCCACAGTGGCTGTATATGTGTTTCATAGTTGAAGATGATGCGACAAAGCGATGACCATGCCGGTTTGCAAAACGGGTTTTCGGGATTTGGCGTATTCAGGCTGTCGTAACTCACAGTAAACGAGGGTGCCTTGCTCAAGCTGCCCGAATCATCGGTCCACTCGTCTACATAAGAAATATCCGAGATAGGCTGGCGTTCTTTGGGTTCAGGCGCCGGGTCGGTCATGATAAAGCGCGCGTAGCTCTCGGCCATGGTAAGGCCCACTTCGCCCAGGTTTTGAATAGTGTTGGGGTACACGCCGGGAATGGGCGCGCCAGGGTGCGCAGAATCAGATTGTGCATCAATGCGGCCATGCGGTTCGGTGCTTCCGCTGGTATGGCAGCCACGACATTCGAATACCTCGTTAGGGCCCAGCTGAAGCCAGTTCTGGTGGCGGCCACCAATACGTTTGCCGTTGGCATCTACGATATCCAGCATTAACGGAATATTCGCCGGTACCACGCCACGCACTGAGCCATCAGGCTCAATGGGCAGGTAACCGACAATTTCGCGCATCAGTTGCGCGCTGCTAACGCCAAAGGCGCTGCCGTTAAAACGATGTACGGATTCATCGGGTATCGAGACGGCTTTCACCAGGCGCAGGAATTTTCTTGAAATAGCCGCCGGGTCGGTTTGCCCGGGATCTGCCAATCTAAGGATGCCGCCGCTTGCTGTATCAGCCCCGTCAATATCGTAGATAGAGCGAATGTTCAGCACCGCACGCTCGTTGCCCATCGAATCGGCAAGCAGCAGCGGCTCGGGATCGATGACTTCCAGTGCTTCACGCGCCTCGGCTACCACTACATCGGTAATCATCTGGCCCGCATCACCTGGCAAGATAGGCTGGATAATATTTTCATTGCTGGTGTTATCGAACAACCAGATGCCATAAATAGGTTCGGCCTGGTCCAGCGTAGCGCTGTCGGTACAGGGCCTGATCACGCTCGATACATTGGTCAGGCAGGGTGTCCAGCTAACCAGCATGCGCCCGCTGCCATCTTTCAATAATTTAACCGAGCTGAAGCGACCGCCACGCGATAGGCGCGGGTCGGTGAACACATCGCTGGCTGAAATCGTTTCGAAGGCCGGGTTGATTAGGCCCGTGTTTTGCGCGGTGGGGGTGTCGCGATCAATGTAGTTGTCGATGTCGAGTTTGACGATAGCGCCGCCGAGCACATTGGTAGCCAGAGAGCGCTCGCGCAAGATGCCGAGCAGTAAGCCGTTTTCCACCACTTGCATATCGGTAACGATGCCTTCGCCACCTGCGCTGCCCGAGCTGGCATGGCTGTGGTAACCATACATGAGTTCATTGCGGGTGCCGTCCGGGGTAATTCGGTACAAGCTATACGCGTTGCGGTTATTAATGTTGTCCCAGCGGTTGTAAATGATTTCACCGGTGGGCAGCACCAGCGGGTCGATATCGTGGCTTTGGTTAAACGTAATCTGCCGCATGCGGTCTGCAACGTCGGCAATGGATTCATCGTAAACATGTAATGACGCTGCTAGCCGGCCGCCGTCAGTCAGGTCGCGTTCGCTGCGTGCGGTGTCTTCTTCCATGCCAGAGTATGACGACTTCAATTCGTCTACCAGCAGGGTGCGATTGGTCGATTGCCGGGTTGACGAAACAACAATCGCTAGCTCGGTGCTGTTGTTGGGATCGGGAAGCGGTAAATACGATGCGTCAAAATCGTGTGCGTCACCTTTGCTGAGGATGAAATCATCGGCAATCACCTTGCGCAGCGCATCGGTGATCATGTTGTATTCCCAAATACTCCAGAAGCCGGTGGGATTGTTCGGGTTGGCTTCCGGCGGGTGCATGGCAAACAACAGGCGCGTGCCGTCGGGCGACATCTCAAGATTTTTTACGTCGTAGGTGGCGTTGTCGCCGTGGATCCTGGCGGTGATGTTGGTCTCTACTGCAGCAGCAGAAGCCGATACGCGGGCGTAGAGCTGTGCGCCTGGATTAAACGCGTAAGGGGTTTCCATGTCGACTGCTTGGCTAGGCACAGGTCGCTTAACGTAGAAGATCGGCACTTCAAGCGACGCCGTTTCAATGGTCAAGTCGGTGCCGGTAATACTTTTACCGTCTGCACTGCCGGTGCCGCCGGTGCAGGCAGCCAGCGAAACAACACAAGCACATAGCAGCAATGCTTTGGCTACAGAGCGTGCAAGCAAAGCGTGGGCGAGGGTGTTGGTTTTTGTATGGCGGGAAATATTAAACATACTGGAAAGGCCTGAAAGGCAGCGATTGGTTAAATTCCCATCATTGTGCGTGGCGCGCGCGGAAGCTTCTTTGCGGTGGTTCACGAAACACCCTTATGCAAAAGCGAAAGGCGTCGAGAAATAAAGCACGCGTGCTATTACTTTATCTACATACCACGTCTTTACTATAGGCCAGCATCGCCTGAACCCACTGGCTTTCATGAATCTCTATGCCAGCACTTATGGCAAGTCGTGAACTGCTTCAATATTCCAATGTGACACGGCGTTTATCGCTGTGTTTTGGGGGCTATTTTTATCTACACGGTATCTATTTAATGAAGGCGTTAGGTTGCGGTGCATACAATTTGATTGCATTGCGTACGTTCAACAACGAGGTGACGATCGCGATGAAAGGCAATCGTGGAATACATGGCCGGATTGGCAGCAGTTGCTGGATTGCACTCCTGTGCTTGTTGTTTGTGACTTGTCTCTCGTTTTCACTGCAAAGTAATGCTGGTTCAAGAGAGCAAGCCAGGCGAATTCACGATCGTTTAGCGGGCGTGCCGCCAAGTGATGCTGTTTTGCAACAAATGGAAGATGCGATTAACGGCGTGGGTGGCCAGACGATTCTGGACGCCGCCGATATAGCGATGAATAATCCGGCGTTCTATGCAGTTACCTTGAAAAATATCGTCGCACCCTGGACCAATCGCGACCAGGACATTTTTGTTCCATTAAATGACTACATTGCAACTTACATCGGTTTGGTTCGGGATCAATCCGACTTCCGCCGAATTCTGTACGATGATGTGATCTATGTTGGCAACAATGCGCCGGCTTATTCCAATAGCAACAATGGTCATTATGAGGCGCTAGAAAACAGCAACACTAACCTTGCTGTGCCGGCTAACCTGTTTGCACTAGCGCAGTCAGACCCAGCTGCCAGCGGCCTCAATACTAATGCCACCGCTGGCGTAATGACTTCGCGGGCGGGTGCGCGTGCCTTTTTTGCGGACGGTACAAACCGCGCGATGCTGCGTTATACCGTGTTGAATCACCTGTGCTACGACATGGAGCAGCTCAAAGACACCACGCGCCCGGCCGATCGCATCCGCCAGGATATTTCGCGCACACCAGGCGGTGATAGTCGACTGTTTATGAACAACTGTGTGGGCTGTCATGCCGGCATGGATCCGCTTGCACAAGCCTATGCCTATTACCAATGGGATTACTCGGGCGACCCTGATACCGGCAACCTGCGCTACACACCAGGTACTGTGGAGGCGAAATACTTTATTAATGCAACAACATTCCCGCATGGCTTCGTTACCCCCGACGATCGTTGGGACAACTTCTGGCGCGAAGGCATTAACAAAGAGCTTGTAAAGTGGGATACCAACAATAGTGGATTACAAAGCGGTGGGTATGGCCCGAAGTCGCTGGGCATTGAGCTGGCCAATAGTGAGGCATTTGCGCGCTGCCACGTAAGCCACGCATTCAAAGCTGTTTGCCTGCGCGAGCCGGCGGATAACGCGGACGTAAATGAAATCAGCCGCATTACCGGTGTTTTTAAAAGCAATAACTACAACCTCAAGCGCGTATTTGCCGAAACGGCAAGCTACTGCGCGGGTAACTGATAATGAGGCTTGTGCAGATGTTGAATTGTGAGCGAGTAATTCCAGGTGCCTTGTGCGTGAAGTTGCTAATGGTTGTTTCGATAACATGGTTGTTGTCTGCATGTACCGGTGGCAGCGGCGAGAGCACGAGCCCGCAACAGGGGCTAAATTTCACCAGCAACCCGAATGATCCGCCCACACAGGCGGCAACTGCGGTTAATTACAACGGGCCCGACCCGCGCGACCAGTCGGTGCGCGATTTCAAACTGTTTTTTTGGGACGAAGTAACCAAGCCAAGCATCGGCTGTAGCAGCTGCCATATGCAAGACGGCTCGGGCACGCGCTGGTTTGCGCGCAACGACAATATCAACACCGCTTTCGACGATACGCTGCCGGTAGTTAACCTTGCGGATCCAGCGAGTTCAGCCCTGGTTGCGCGGGTCGCAAGCGGGCACAACTGCTGGGTGAACGATTTAACATTGTGTAGGGACACGCTCACCGAATTCATCAGCAATTGGGCCAATGGTGTGCAGGCAACCACAGCCAGTAGCGTGGCACTGGTTGGTCCGGCCGGCCAGTTACCCTCTGGCGCAGTTAATTTTCCTGAGTCATCTTCTGCCTTTGCTAATACGGTTTACCCATTGCTTACCGCTAACTGTGCCGGTTGTCATTCAGACGCTGTACCGGTGGCGCAGCAGCAGACACCGTTGTTTGCGCATAGCAATATTGACACCGCTTATGAGGCGGCAAAAACCAAGATTGATGTTTCAGTGATTGAAGATTCCCGATTGGTTGTTCGTTTGCGTGATGAGGCGCATAACTGCTGGGATGTGTGTGCAGATAATGCAGCAGAAATGCTCGCGCAAATTGATGCGCTGTTGCCCGACAATGCGGATCCTGTCGACCCGAACCTGGTAACCAGTATGGCGTTGCGTATGCAGGCCGATGGCATACAGGCCTCCAGTGGTGGGCGTATCGAAACGCATGTTATTGCGCAGTATGAATTCCGGCTGGGTGAGGGTAACCGGGTTGATGATCGCAGTAGTGTTGCGCCACTTATGCCGTTAACACTGATTGGCGATTACGAGTGGCAGCAGAACTGGGGCATCAAATTTAATGATGGTCGCGCCCAGGCTTCGGTTAACAACAGCAGTAAGCTGTTCAATGAGCTTACCGGCACCGGCGAATATACGATAGAAACCTGGGTGTTCCCGGCCAATGTTACCCAGGACAACAACGCAAGGATCGTGAGTTACTCCGGTGGGACTACCGCCCGGAATTTCACACTGGGCCAGTCGCTGTACAACTACGAGGCGCACAATCGCTCTAGTGTTACCGATACCAACGGCCTGCCTGCATTGATTACCGACGATGGCGATGAAGATGCGCAAGCTGCGTTGCAGCATGTGGTTGTAACCTTCCACCCGGACGTAGGCAGGAAGATCTACGTTAATGGCGTAGACACCGGTGATACCGACCTGCAGGGCGGAGGTAACTTTAATAACTGGGATAGCGATTTTGCGCTGGTGCTGGGCAACGAAGTGTCGGGCAACCGACCCTGGCAGGGCACCATGCGTTTCCTGGCCATTCACAAGCGCGCATTATCGGCGTCTGATATACAGACTAATTTCGATGCGGGTGTTGGCCAGAAATACTTCCTGATGTTCCGGTTGCACACGCTGAACGCGAACAACGGCGACCCGGACAGCTTCCTGGTATTTACAGTAAGCCAGTACGACAACTACAGCTATTTGTTTAGCGAGCCATTCTACTTCGTGCCGGGCCAAAGCTCGGTGCCCACACCATTCACCATGCGCGGTTTGCGTATTGGGGTAAATGGCAAAGTACCCACCGTAGGCCAGGCTTTCGCAACGCTCGATATGACTATCGACGATACCAACTACAACGCAGACACCGGCCATCCGGTGAGCGCGCGTGGAACCTTGGTAGGGCTTGAGCTGGGCGCAGATTTAGACCAGTTCTTTATCTCTTTCGAACAGTTGGGTAATGAGAGTAACGTGTTCGTGGAAGCAACCTTCGACGCGCCGGTTTTCACAGGCAGCGGGCTGGAATACTCCGATATTGGATTGCGTAATTTCATGGAAATCAGGGAAAGTTTCGCGCAGCTAACGGGCATTGATTCTGCTACGCCAGCGGTGCGCGATACCTATGACCTGGTAGTGCAGCAGCTACCGTCCAGCGAAGATATCCTGGGTTTCCTGTCGGCGCATCAAATGGGCGTGGCCCAATTGGCCATTACCTACTGTGGTGAAATGATCGATAGCCAGGCGGCGCGTAGCAGTCTGGGTATTACGCTCACCGAAGACGTTACAGGTAACGTAGCCGATGAGCACAATAAATCGGTAGCCGACTGGGATACGCAATATATAGATCCGTTGTTGGTAGCGGGGCTAAACAGTAACTTGCTGGTGCAGCCCGATATGACCAACGCAAAAAATATTATTCATCACCTGTTGTTTGAAGATGTGGATGGTATCGCTGAAATTGACGCGACCAACAACCCGGTGCCCGATGGCCTGGCGCGTTGCAGCGGTGCAGGCTGTACGGGTAACACGGCGATAGCCGCCAAGGCCGCGTGCGCAGCGATGCTTGGCAGTTCTGCGGTTACTTTGCAGTAGCACGAAGCTGCGAACTCTATGAGTAATTACGGGCCCGCGGCGCAGCCGCACACAAACATTTTACAAGAGAGGCGACTCGCCACCGCGAGCCGATAAAACAGCATGAGCAAGCGCAAACGACCTTTCGATTTGAATGAGCCGCTAAGGCATCCGGATCATCGCAAGCCATTGACCCGGCGCGAGCTGATATCGCAGGGCTTCGCTGCAGGCATGGGCTCGCTGGTTGGGGTTTCGGCGTTGAGCATGATCGCTAATACACCCGCTTATGCAGCGCTGGCGCCCGACCTGGAGCAGTATCGCGGCCCGTGCAAACTCAATACGGGTACTGGCAGAAAAATTCCGTTTATTTGTATCGACCTGGCCGGCGGTGCCAATATCTCCGGTTCCAATGTACTGGTGGGTGGCCCGGGTGGGCAATTGGATTTTCTCAGCACTGCCGGATACAGCAAGCTCGGTTTGCCGGGTGATCGAATCCCGATGGTCGGGCAGAATATTGATACCCAGCTTGGCCTGGCTTTTCATAGCGACAGCGCATTCTTACAGGGCATTCTTGATAAGGCGCCCGGCATTGCGGGCAATGTTAACGGCGCGGTAATTCCAGCGCGATCGGATAACGACACAGGCAATAATCCGCACAACCCAATGCACGGCTTGGCGCGTTACGCGCTGGCCCAGCAGGGCGTGGACCCTAATGTTGCATTCGGAAGTCTTGCCAACCTGATTGGCTCGCGCAGCACAGTGTCGGGAGGTAACTCCATGTCGCCACCTGTGCTAATTAACCCTGAAATTCCGCCCACCAAGGTCGACCGACCCTCTGATGTGGTTGGCTTGGTGAATACCGGGGATTTGAGTTCGGTACTAGGCGAGCAAAAAGCGCTGGCGGTGATGGAAGCAATCCAGCGTATGAGCCGCGAAAAGTTTTCCAACGTGAACACCGGGCTGAGTAACAATGCAGAAGTAGCAGACAACGTAAACTGTCAATTCGTAAAAAGTGCAAACATTGCCGACCCGGCCAACGGGTTTAGCGATATAGACCCTTCGCAGTCGTCAATTATTGTTAACGACAACGGTGGCATATTCACCCAGGCCGAGTTCGATGGCGACAGCGAGTTTCGAAAAACAGCTTCGGTAATGAAGATGGTTGTCGATGGTTACGCTGGTGCGGGCACCATAACCATGGGTGGCTACGACTATCACACGGGCGACAGGGCCACTGGCGAGGTGCGCGATTTGCGCGCGGGTCGCTGCATGGGCGCTTGTCTCGAGTACGCTGCACGCATGGGCGTACCGTTAATGCTGTATGTATTCAGCGATGGCTCGGTTTTCAGCAATGGCATGATCGATGAATCGCAAAACGGGCAGGGCAAGGGCGTCTGGACTGGCGACAATTCATCCACCGCGGCATCTTTCTTCATGGTCTACGACCCAGTCAGCCAGCCCCAGCTACTGGGCAATGGCGATGAACAGTTCGTGCACCAGCAATTAGGCTGGATGCGCCCCGATGCCTCGGTAGAAACCGGCAATGGCTTTGCACCGGCAAACAATGTCACGGCGCTGGTGGATACCCTGTTACTTAACTACCTGGCATTGCACGGGCATAGCGGTGAATTCGTTAACCTTTTTGGCAATCGCCTGGGCAATAACCTGGATCGCTACACCGCTTTCGCGCCGTTGGCATCCATCAGTGGTGGTGTAATCACCTAGGCTTTGTTGGCCTGCTTATCAAACTCCCGCGCTGCCATTCATTGCATCGCCAGCCTTCAAAGTGGTTCACATTTAGAGCTGGAATTTCCCGCTATAGTTGGTAATTGAAGCAGTCCGGTCCCGCTTTTGGTGCCGGCCTGTCCGCTTGCCATTTATATCCGGAAATCTATGCCATGAAAGCCCCAGAATGTTTCCCGGCCTCGACCCAGACTGGTTTCGCTATAGCGTTGAAAGCGGCAGCCACGTTGCGCATCACTGCGCGTTGTATAGCCTTTGTAGCTGCGCTAGGTGTGGCTAA
Source organism: Pseudomonadales bacterium (assembly GCA_013043705.1). Lineage (GTDB taxonomy): Bacteria > Pseudomonadota > Gammaproteobacteria > Pseudomonadales > UBA7434 > UBA7434. The sequence goes on along the minus strand of JABDNS010000123.1, from coordinate 18,776 downwards.
TGCTGCGGCCATGGAAGAATCAAATCCTGCACAGGTCGGCGATTCAAGCGCGGCTGCGGTAATTCCTGAAGCCGGCGCGGCGGCAGTGACCGCTGTGGAGGGCCAGGCTGGCGCCGATGACGCCGCACAAGGCAATATCGACTTGGAATTACAGCAGCTTAAAAAGGAAGTGCTGGCACTCAATCGCGACCTGTTTATTCTAAAAGAAGAGTTAATGTTTCCGGCTCACACACAGATTGCAGTTTTTTTAAGCATGGACGTGGGTAAATTCTTCGAGCTCGATTCGGTAAGCCTGAAGCTGGACGACAAACCGGTTGCCAGCCATCTTTACACCCCAAAGCAAAATAACGCGCTGGTACGTGGCGGCGTACAACGTTTGTACCTGGGCAACGTCAAGCATGGCGAGCACGAGTTGGTTGCGGTATTCACGGGCCGTGGCCCGCAGGGTCGGGATTACCGCCGTGCAACATCGATGTCGTTCGAAAAGAATGATGACGCCACGCACCTGGAAGTAAAGATTATCGATTCCGAAAAGCTTATGCAGCCGGAATTTTCTATCAAGCACTGGAATTAAGTACCGCCTGGCGCCGTGCTACGCGAAAATTCGATGCTGAATCTCACACTAATAAATACGATGTGCCATGTTGTGCAGCGCACGGGAAGGCCTGGCTATTCTATGTTATGCAAGTCAATAAGGTCGAGTAGCTTGTATTTGTGCTCAAGCTTGCTATTTGTATTTTCGGGGTTGGCCTCTGCTGCAGCCGACAAACAGGACGGGCGCCTGTTCAAAGAAGTGCAGGATCTCGACTATGGCGTGGCCATTTACGACTATTTTCAGCAAGACTACTTTGGTGCGTTGTCGGAACTATTAATTGCCGAGAAAAAAGGCAGCATCCGCCACCACACGGATTTCGCCAAAGTACTGCGTGGTGGTATTCACCTCTCATACGGCATGGATGATGAAGCGAAACACATCTTCTACGAAATTATCCAGGACGGCAGGAACCAGGACGCACGAAAAAGTAGCGCAGGCAAACAGCTCATGGGCGCATCGCGAAGGGCCAGCGATGAAAATATTGCCAGGGCCTGGTTCTACCTGGGCAAGTTGCTGTACAAGAAAGGGCATTTTATCGATGCCGGTGAAAACCTCGAGCATGTAGAAAAAAATCTTAGCGGCGATCTGCACCCCGAGTTTGCGTTCCTGATGGATGCGGTTAGCCAGCGCATTCGCAGCACCGCCAGCGATTTTGATTACTTGCCCGACAGCCTGCCGGTTGCCTCTTTCGAGCCCGATGTGCCCGCTGGGTCAAGCTGGTCTTACTACCAGCGCTTTAACGAATTGCTGGAGCGAATTCTTCAGCACGAGGCAGTAGTTAAGGGAACTGAAGAAGAGCAAGTGCTTAATGAATACTACCCGGTTAATGATGGTGTAACCGACGACCTGCTCACGGCTGAAGCACCCGACGAAGAGTTGGAGCAGGAGTTGCACAGCGTAGTTAGCGCGCCGGTGCCCGAAGATGAAGAACTGGCGGCAATGCCGTTGAAGAAAAAACTACGCCACAACGCACGCGTAGCCCGAGCCCTGGAACACCTTGCTGCAAAAGTTGGTGCATCGCGCGCTTTGCACGAAGCAGAGGAGTTGATGTCGCTGAAGGACAAGATTCATACTACCGCCGGATTTTTGTATCTCCATCTGGCGCGCGAGAAACGCGCGGTCAGGAATTTCAAACAAGTGCGCAACGATAGCGTTTTGGTTGGCCAGGCTTTACTGGGCTACGGCTGGGCAGCAACCAACAATGGCGACTTCAAGGCCGCACTGAAGCCGTTGCAGGTGCTGGCCAGCAGGCCAATGCTGGAGCAGACAACGCATGAAGCACACCTGGCACTACCCTTCGTGTATGAAAAAATGGAAGCGCACACCGCAGCATTAGAGGGCTACGATCGTGCGGCCACCGTGATGCAGCAGGAACTGCAGTTACTGGACAGTTTAAGCGAAGATTTAGAGTCGGTAGACCCGGCCGAGTTACATAAATACTACGATCGCGAATCTGTGCGGTGGCTGGAGTCTAGTCGCTCGCAAAGTGCCGAAGTAAAGAAGCAGCTATTCGTAACCCGCGTACTTAAGAATCGCCTACTGCGCTTGATGACGCAAAATCATTTCAGCTTGATGGAAAACCAGCGCCAGGATATCGCCTGGCTGCAAAAGAAATTACAGCAGTGGTCAATGGATCTCGAAACCATGCGCTTTGTTATTGAAGCGCGCCAGCAGCATTCGCGCGAGGCGATAAGCGAGCAGTCGCGCGGTGCTATTCAAGCACGGGCATTGGCGCTGCAAGCCCGGCGCGAAACCTTGATGAAGCGACTCGACAGTATTCATGCCAACAAAGACAAAACTGCAAGGCTGGTTGCTCTGGCAACCCCGGAGCAGCAAGAGCTGGCAGAGAAACTGGATGCGGCAAGAGCGCGCGTAACCGAAATTACCGAACTTACTGAAAAAGTGCAGGGCAAGGTAACGGATAAACAGCTTCAGGCTATTTTCAAGCCCCTGAATTTTGAGCAGAACAAGCGTTTACTCGCCTTTGCCGAGGGTACCCAGTTGTGGTCGCTCTCAGCGCAGGAAAATTCACGCCAGTGGCAGGTTGAAAAAACCCTCACCAAAGTAGATCGCGCGCTGGTCGAAGCCAATAGTTCTATCGCATCGCTGGATAAGCTGGTTGCTGAAGCAGAGCGGCAAGAGCTTGAGTATGCACGGCTAACCCGGCTGCAAACCGAAGTTGTGGCAAGTAGCGAAACTGCTAATGCATTGGCCGGCAATTTGAACCGGAAGATACTTGCGATGTTGCTTGAGGATGTAGGCCGCATGAAGCAACAAACTACGGTATATCTTGCGCAAGCGAGGCTGGCCAGAGCGCGCATGCTCGATAACCTGAGCTACGAAGACTTCGAAGTATTGAGCGATGCAGATAGCGAACAGGCTTTGCCCGATGCAGAGCAGCCACTTCGCCGGCCGCTTTCCATGCAGGGAGAAGCGCATTGAAATTGAATAAGTTATTCAGCCAGCGCGCTGCTGTCGTTATTGCGCGCAGTTGTAAAATTTATGGCGCTATCGTGTTTCGCAAAGCATTCTATATTTTTCTCGGTAGCATGCTAGTAGCTTGCGCAGGCTTTAATCGCAGCGTAAGTGATATCGACACGTCCGATACCCTAGCCGCGCTTCCCGCGGCCTACATACCGCCAGCACAAAAAATTGACGACGCCTCGCTGGATATTGTTGCAGCCGGTTACAAAGATGCGCTGGCGCTAATAAGCGACCAAACCATGCAGGAAGATATCCTGCGGCGTTTAGCAATGATTGAATTGCGTTATGCGGAAGGCAAGCAAGCCAAGGCAAGCCAATCGACAATGGCATCGGTTTATGCCAATGCCATTGCTACCTACAATATGTTAATCGATACCCAGCAGTATCGGAAAGACAACGACAAACTGCTCTACCCATTGGCCAAAGCCTACGAGCTCAGCGGCGACATGCCTGCAGCACTAAAAACCTTCGACCGGTTGGTGAAAGAGTTTCCAGAGTCTATGTACTTCAGCGAGGCGCAGTTCCGTCGTGGCGAAATTCTTTTTTCAGATGCCGACTACAACGCTGCATCGACAGCCTATCACGCCATTGTGTTGCGCAATTTGCGCGACGAATCGCTGGATGATCACCAGCCCAGCTCGTTCCTGACCAACGCCTACTACATGTGGGGCTGGAGTGAATTCAAACTAGAAAACCACGACCAGGCGCTGCGAGCCTTTGTGGTTGTGCTGGATGAATACACCCAAAAAGCCATTGCCGGTTACGCCACGCGTTCCAGCGATGAGCTACTACAAGATACGTTCCGTGTTATGGCGTTGTCTTTCTCGTATACCAATGGTGCCGACAGCATAGCGCAGCTGCTGGATGAAATTAACGAGCGGCCCTATGCAAATCGGCTTTTTGCCGAGCTTGGCGATCTCTACCTGAAGAAGAAACGCTTTCGCGACAGCGCTGCAGTTTTCGATCGTTTTGTAACGCGCTACCCCGCATCGCCATTGGCACCAACCTTTCACCAGCGCCAGATCGATGCCTTCACTGCGGGTCGTTTTCCGGAAGAAGTCAGGGAGCAGAAGCGTCGCTTCGCAAGCAATTACGCCGTTGATGGCGATTACTGGGTAGCCGCCAAGCAAGACACGCGCGAGTTTATTCGTTCAAAACTGCATATCTATATCGATGAGCTTGCACGCTACCACCACAGCGTAGCGCAGAAAGCCAAGGGCAAGCGTGACAGTGGCGTAGCAGACGCGCCGGATGCGCTGCAGGTTGCACAGCACTATCGTGATGCTGCCGGATGGTACCGTGAATGGATACGCAGCTTTCCTGGCGCCACCGACCTGCCCGAGAAATACTTCCTGCTGGGTGAAACCGAATTTGAAGCCAGCGGTTTCGCGGCCGCTGTGGCCGCTTACGAAATGGCGGCCTATGGATTTGTCGATCGCTTCGATGGCATGCAAGGCAGCGCTGTGTCGGGTGATAAAGATGTTGATGCGCTACTGGCCAGTAACGATTGCCCTGAGGCTGGGTCATTAACAGCGAATGATGAGCCTGCAGCTGCCAAACAAAACGAGCCAGGCTGCGAGCAAAAAGTGCCCTTTGACCAGTACAATGAAGCGGGTTATGCAGCGTTGATTGCCTACGATGAGCTGATTGCACGCGCGCCGGAGCCGGTTATAACCCCTGTGCTTTCTAATGACGATGGCACTACAACCGCACAGGCAGAAGTGCAGGTTGATAGAGTTGGCGGTGCTGCCCAGGCTTCCACGCAAGCGGTACCCACCGAACCCGACAAACACAGTTGGCAGCTAAAGAAGATCGAGAGCGCCCTGTTGTTCGCCGAGCACTTTCAAATGGATGCGCGCAGGAGCCCGGTTCTTTCGCAAACCGCCAGCAGTTTGCTTGCGCTACAAGATTACCCGCGCACGATAGAAGTAGCCGCGCTACTCACCTCCAGTGCATCGGTGAAGCCGGATTTACTGTTTAACGGCTGGATCAGCGCTGCGCATGCGCACACTGCACTAAAGCAGTATCCGCTGGCCGAGTCCGGCTACCGCGAGGCGCTGCTGGCACTGGAACTCGATGTTACCAGTCCGCTCTACCAGCAACATTTCCAGCCCACGCTGGATAATTACGCGGCGAGTATTTATCGGCAGGGCGAGGAACGGCTTGCGGCAGGCGAAGGCCTGGTAGCGGCGGAAATTTTCCTGCGCGTAGTTGATTCGGCGCCCGATAGTGCGATTCGCGTAACTGCGCAGCACGATGCCAGCGTACTGCTTATGCAGGCAGAGCAGTGGCAGCGCGCAGTGGCTGTGATTAGCGACTTTCAGCAGCGCTTCCCCAATCATGTAGAGACAAAAACTGCATCGGCAAGATTGTTAAAAGCCAATGAGGCGATGGAAAACTGGGCGGCTGCAGCAGTGCAAGCGCTGGCACTGGCCGATACAGATGGTGACGCTGAACTTCGACGCAATGCCCTGTATCGCGCTGCCGAACTGTTTGAGAAAGACGGTAACCAGGCCAGCTCGCAATCAACGCTGATACGTTACGCCAGTACTTACCCTGAACCAGTTTCAGACTTGATGGAAGCGCAGTACAAGCTGGTAAAAATTTACGAAACGCAAGGCGATCGTGGTAATAGCCGTTATTGGCTGGGCGAATTGATTTCAGCGCACCAGCGCAGTGCCGGCACTACGGATCGCTCGCGTTACCTGGCGGCTTATGCATCCAGTGTCTTGGCGAACGATGCCTTCGATGTTTACCAAGGTATTCGTCTTGGCCACCCGTTAAAAGAAAACCTTGCCAGCAAGCGTGAAGCCATGCAGCAGACTATTGCCGCCTACGAGCGTTCAGCAAAATTCGGTGTAGAAGAATTCACAACGCTCGCCACGCAGCGTATGGGCCAGGTTTACGCGTCGTTTGCTACCGCGTTGATGGATTCCGAGCGTCCGCGCAATTTATCGGCGATGGAGCTGGAGCAATACGAGTTTCTATTGGAAGAACAGGCCTTTCCGTTTGAAGAGCAGGCGATTGAATATTTCAAGGTTAATGTTGAGCTGGCCTGGAAGGGCGTGCGATCCGATTCCATCGTGGAAACTTATCGGGCCCTGGCCAAGTTGATGCCGGCAAAATATGGCAAAACTGAAATGCGACCTGGGCGCTGAAGGAGCCACTCATGTATAAGTTAATGAAAACTGTTTTTAGCCGTTCGTGCAAGCGTGCTTGCCTGGCTATTTCAGTGCTGGTACTGGTTGCCTGTGCGAGCACACCTGCAGGCAATAAGGTTGGCGCGGATAAGGTAATTAATGAGTCGTTCGCGGTGAAGAATTCGCTGGCGCAGGCGCTGGCGGCTATCGATAAAGGTGATTACGAAACGGCTGCAAGTGCGTTTCAGCAAATGATTAAGAAGGGCGCTCGCTCACCCGATTCACTCAATCACTACGCTATTTATCTTCGTGAGCAATGGAAGATAGATGAGGCCGAAAAAGTTTATTTGCAGGCGTTGGTGCTGGCACCAAATAGTGCCATGACAAACTACAACCTGGGCATTCTGTACGAGCTCTATATGGGTAAGCAAGACCTGGCACTTAAGCACTATCGGCGCTACCAGAAAGCGCTGGAAGAGCCGGACAAAAAAGTGGCGGCCTGGATCAAGGCGCTGGAGCGAGAGCAAGGTGGCGCTACTACCGGCGAAGACAAGGTTGCGGAGGTTACATCATGAAAAGCTTGAATAGTAAAATGCGCTCGGTTCTGCTTGTTGCTGGTATCAGTAGTGCAAGCCAAATGGCGGTGGCGCAAGACAACACGCTCGACTTGAAGTCTACTTTCAAAGGCAACCAGGAACAGCCGAAGGTAATGTACATAGTGCCCTGGCAATCAATCCAGGCACCTCCAGCATCTTACCGGCCGGTATCTTCATTAATTTCCGAAAACTTTCAATTAGTTGACCGCGAAGAGTTTCAGCGCAACGTGCATTTCAGTGATCGTATACAGCAAGCGCGTATTGACGAGAAAGAGCGCTTTGAGCGCTACCGAAATTCGCTCGAATAGCCGAAAAAAATAATTGCATGGCGGGCGCATGCGCTTGCCGTTTGTTCATTACTTCGCGCTGGCAATCTTTTTGGTTGCTTTTTGCTTGCAGCGCGGCGTGCGCGCGCACTGCGGCCTGCTTGGGCAAATCAAACGCGCCTGCTGTTCAATTCCTCGCTCGAACCAGCCAATATTTAATATGCGCGATACCGCGGTGAGCGCTTCCCTGTGGTTTTTTTCGATACTGGCAGTGCCGCCGTTGGCCAGGCAGGCCTGCTTCAAATCCGCTGCAATCTCCTCAGCCGGCAGGCCCTGGGCTCGCAGCGCGGGTATTACGTCGATACCTGTACACAATACGTGGGGCTTGCCTGCCAGGTCTTTTGCTTTGATTGACTCGCAGGCGTAAATGCGGGTGCCACTCGGCGCGTCCAGGATAGAAATTTGCGACGATGACTGCTTCTTTTGGCTATCCAGCATGCGAAATACAGCCCATTGGCGACACGGATCCTGCACCATTCGCATGTTGCCCCACGGTAGCGGAATGCCATTGCCGCGGTAAACGCCGTTCAGTTGCCCGGGTGGGTAAGCGTCGAAATAGTGCCAGTGCGGGTAGCTGGAAACCGCGGTCATGCGACGCATAGCCACTGCAGCGGTTACGTTAATCTTACTGGCAACGCTCAGCTCGTAGGCCTCCTGCTCCAGCAGGCGTCGAAAGGGCACGCGCGGGCACAAAAGTGCGCCGGCAAAATAACTCACCTCGAAATCGCGCCACGCTTGCAGTATCTCCTGTGCGTCAACATTGCGCGATTGCTGTGCGTTAATGCCGTTGGCAGTGTTGTCAATACTATCGCCCTCACGGCTGGCGAACAGCATGCTGCTGACTTCATCAGTGGCATGTAGCACCATGTGGCCAATATGCGCGGCCAAATCATATTTAAGGCGCACCGGCTTGGATTTCAATGACTCGTGAATGTAGACCTTGCTCGGCGGTGCAAAGTAGGAGCGAATAAACGTTTTGGGTCGAAAGCCGGAGCCCTCAAGCAAGTGCGGCGGCAGTTTTTCAAACCAGTTGATTTTTAATCCCAGTCTTTTGCAGATTTGCAATAGGTCGTCTACCTCCATCGGCATGGCTTTGCCGCCAGTCTCTTCCGCAGCGCGCTCGAGGTCTGGAAACCGGTTGAGGTTTTTTTCCTGGTGTGCCCTTATCAATAGCTGCGCAAATTCGCGCCCGGTTACCCCGGTTTGCGCAATTAACTCCGGAATTGCAATTTGCAGGTTCTCGCGCGAAAACAAAAAACCGGGTTCCAGTGCAATGCCCCTCGCCGCTGAGGCGCCACTTTGTTCGGGCACGATCGCGTCACCCTCAGCGCTGTTGTCGAGAAACCAATTCTGGTCTTTCTGGAATACCTGGGCGATAACACCGAGCATCGCGGCGCTGGGCACGCGCTTGCCGCGCTCGATCATCGACAGGTAAGACACCGACGGCGCCGAAGAGGGGTCGATTTTGACGCAGCGAGCCGATAAGTCTTCCATAGTTAAGTTGTTGTTTTTACGTAGGTTTCTTATCTTTGTGCCAAGGAAGTGGGCATTGCGGATAACATTCTTGTTGGGCTTCATGGGCAGTTTTCGAGTCGGCCTTGTGTTTGACTATTTAGTGAAGTTTACATTGTGTAATTTCTTTTGTGAAATTTTAATAAAGCCTATTGTAGAATACCCGTCCAGCACAGGGGTGCGGCATGCACCCGGATACGATTGAATCATTTTCCACCCGCACTCATTCGAGGTTTAAAGCACACCCATGACTACCTACCAGGAAGCGCTCAAGGCCGCCGAGCAAAGCGTTGCGACTCACGGCGAAAAATTTGAAGCTATCAATCCCGAACACGTGGCGCGCATGCGCTTGCAGAATCGATTTCATTCCGGTCTGGATATTGCGCGTTACACTGCAAAAATTATGCGCGAAGACATGGCCGCCTACGATGCCAACCCGGCGAACTACACGCAGTCGCTGGGTTGCTGGCACGGATTTATCGGTCAGCAAAAATTAATTGCTATCAAGAAGCACTTTGGTGAAACGCGCCAGCGCTATTTGTATCTCTCTGGCTGGATGGTTGCCGCATTGCGCTCCGAGTTTGGCCCGCTGCCCGACCAATCCATGCATGAAAAAACCAGCGTTTCTGCTCTGATTGGCGAGCTGTATGACTTTTTGAAGCAGGCAGACGCGCGCGAATTGCGACATCTTTTCAAAGCCGTTGACGATGCGCGCGAAGCGGGCAACAAAGCCGCGGAAAAAGAAGCGCTTGTAAAAATCGACAGCTTCCAGACACATGTGGTACCCATCATTGCCGACATTGACGCCGGATTTGGTAATGAAGAAGCAACGTACCTGCTGGCCAAGAAAATGATTGAAGCCGGTGCCTGTTGTATCCAAATTGAAAACCAGGTGTCGGACGCCAAGCAGTGCGGGCACCAGGACGGTAAAGTAACCGTTCCCCACGAAGACTTCCTATCCAAGATCAACGCAGTTCGCTACGCGTTCCTGGAGCTGGGTGTAGACGATGGCGTTATCGTTGCGCGCACCGACTCGCTGGGCGCCGGTTTAACCCAAAAGATTCCCGTGTCGCAAACGCCTGGCGATTTGGCTGACCAATACAATGCCTACATTGAGGCCGAAGAAGTGTCGGCCGGTGATTTGCGCGAAGGTGACCTGGTGATGCAGCGTGATGGCAAGATGATTCGCCCGACGCGCCTGCCGAATGGCCTGGTGCGTTTTAAAGCGGGCACAGGCGAAGATCGCTGCGTGCTCGATTGTATAACCTCGCTGCAAAATGGTGCGGACCTGCTCTGGATTGAAACCGAGAAGCCGCACGTTGGCCAAATTGCGGGCATGGTAAATCGCATTCGCGAGGTTATTCCAAACGCCAAGCTGGTTTACAACAACAGCCCGTCGTTCAACTGGACACTAAGTTTCCGCCAGCAAGTTTTTGACGCATGGGCCGAATCGGGTAAAGACGTATCGGGCTATGATCGCGATGACCTGATGAACGCAAGCTACGACGACAGCGACCTGGCAACAGAAGCGGATAACAAAATTCGTTTGTTCCAGAAAACAGCGTCTGCCGAAGCGGGTATTTTCCATCATCTTATTACGCTGCCTACTTACCACACTGCAGCGCTGTCTACCGACAACCTCGCCAAAGATTACTTTGGCGAACAAGGTATGTTGGCTTATGTTGCTGGCGTGCAGCGTCGCGAGATTCGTGAAGGTCTTGCCACTGTTAAGCACCAGGACATGGCTGGTAGCAACATCGGCGATGACCACAAAGAGTATTTCTCGGGTGGCAATGCGCTGAAAGCGTCCGGCAAAGACAACACCATGAATCAATTTGGCTAATTTTTTGGTTTATCTCCTAAATGGCTGCATCGAGCAATCGATGCGGCCTTTTTTTTAGTTTGAAACGGGCAATCAAGGGCAGGTAGCAATGAAAACTACAGATTTAATGGACAAGTATGAAGATGCGCTGACCATCGTAGACACCTCCGCGTATCAACACTTTGGACATGTGCGGGAGTTCGGTGGTGAAATGGTTACCGTGAAATGTTTTGAAGACAACACCAAGGCCAAGGCCTTGCTGCAGAGCAATGGTGAGGGCAAGGTGTTGGTGGTAGACGGCGCTGCATCAAGAGGCAGGGCGCTAATGGGCGACAATGTTGCCGCTATCGCGATACAAAACCGCTGGAGCGGGGTGGTGTTTAACGGCTGCATCCGCGATTCGGCTGACATTGCGGCTATGCAGCTTGGCGTGCTGGCGCTTGGTGCCACACCGCGCAGGCCGCTCAAGCTCGATGGTGGCGAAACCGGCGTAGATCTGGCGTTTGCAGGCGCGTGCTTCAAGCCTGGCGAATATATTTATATCGACGACGATGGCATGCTGCTAGCCAGCCAGGCATTGACGCTCTAGCTGGCGTGCCGCTCAATCCGGTAGCCTTTGCAAATCGGACGGTACTCAACGTAATCCGCAACGTCGATGCGTTTGATGCCATGCTTACCCAACAGGTAATGCGCAAAAGAGTCTTGCTCTGCAAACAGTGCCAGCAGTGCGTAAGGCGTTGGCACGTCGCGCTTGCCGGCACATTCAGCCAGGAAGCTGGCGCGCTGCAATACGCGCTCGAAACCCTGGGTGGGGCGAGTGCGGCGGTGTTCGCTGTAATTTTCCGGCGCATCGCAGTCTAGCGACGGCGTATGTTTGGCCAGGCTGTCTACAACATCTCGATGCATTTCGCGAATACTAACGCCGCGCTCGTTTAGCAGCATGGCAACTTCGCAGTCGTGCATTAACGCAAGCAGCAGGTGTTCCGGCCCAATAAATTCGTGTCGTTTGTGTAGCGCGTAACGAAATGCGCCGTTTATTGCTTTTTGTAAAGTGTTACTTTTCATGACGGTCACCTCGAACAAAGCCAGGTTTAATTGACCACCAAGTATTTTGCGATGCCAGCACAACGAAAAATTTATTTTCCTGGCGCCGCCAAACCACGTAAACATCATCAATCACGACAGCAGTTTTCTTGGTGCTTGATGAAAGTATAAGGGGCGACGTACACAGCGAAAGGCTTCGTGGCGTATGTTTGCAGCGTTTTACATTGCGGCGTGAAAAGTACGCAAAAGCCCTGTAAAACAAGGCTAAAAGCGTAAATTACTTCGACAGTTTTTTATCGTTATACGAAACTTGGCTTAACTGATAACACTTTTAATCGCGCGCAGGCATAAGTCGACATTTTCCTCGCGCGCTGAATGACCCATCAGGCCAATGCGCCAAACTTTACCCGCGAAGTCGCCAAGTCCTGCGCCAATTTCCAGGTTGTATTCGGCCAGCAACTGCTGCCTGGCCGCCGCATCGTCGACCCCCTGCGGGATCCACACAGAGTTTAACTGCGGCAATCGATAGGGTTCGTCTACTACAAAGGCGATGCCCAGGTCTGCCAGCCCGTCGCGCAGCTTTATGTGCATATCGCGGTGCCTGCGGAAGCTGGCTTCCAGGCCTTCCTCCTGCAACATTACCAGCGCCTCGTGCAGGCCATACAGTGCGTTGATTGGGGCTGTGTGGTGGTAGGCTCTTTTTGCGCCGCTGCCCCAGTAACCGAGTAATAAATTCAGGTCGAGGAACCAGCTCTGCACAGGTGCCTTGCGCTGGCGCACGGCATCGGCGGCCCGCTCGCTAAATGATACTGGTGAAAGCCCTGGCGAGCACGACAGGCACTTTTGGCTGCCCGAGTAAGCCGCATCGGCACCCCAGGTATCGAGATCAACCGGGATACCGCCCAGTGAAGTAACACAATCGACAATACTCAGGCAGTTGTGGTCGCTTGCCAATTTGCATAGCGCTGCAGCGTCTGAGCGCACGCCGGTGGAAGTTTCTGCATGCACAAAGGCCACCAGCTTGGCATCCGGATTGTCCTGTAGGGCTTGCTCAAGCTTGTCGGGACTGACCGGCGTACCCCAGGCATCATCTACGCGCACCGCCTTTGCGCCGCAACGCGTGACATTTTCCAGCATGCGCATGCCGAACACGCCGTTCACACACACGATGGCTTTGTCGCCAGGTTCCAACAGGTTCACGAAACAGCTTTCCATGCCCGCCGAGCCGGGTGCCGATACGCAAAAAGTGAGCTCATTGTTTGTTTGGAAGGCGTACTGGATCAGCGCTTTCATGGAATCCATCATGCCGATAAAGGCCGGATCGAGGTGGCCTATGGTGGGCTTGCCCATGGCTTCGAGAATGCGCGGATGGACGTCGGAGGGGCCAGGGCCCATCAGTGTGCGTTGTGGTGGCTGGAAACTTTGGCTCATAAAAAATTACTGCTTGCTCTGGGTTGGATAGACCGGCGCCACGCTGGCTGCGCTGCGCTGCGCTTGCGAGCGCGTAAGCCTACCAGAATCACAGCCTCATCGCGCGCCAGAAAGGGCAGGTTTCTCAACTCTGCAGTGCGCTAGTTCCGCTCGCCAGATGCGAACTGCATCCCATTAGTGAATGGGCAAAAATTCGAAGCTGGCGATTATGTGTTCGCTATCACAGATCGCAGCGGCGCTTTTCCTATCATGCGCGCCGGGCATGCGATCTTGTCTAGATTATTTATAGCGACTGCATTCAACCTCTTTGAACAACGAGAAATTATCATGGAAATTTATTCATCGATTGTCGGCTTCTTCCAGACTGGCGGCCCATTCATGTATCCGATTGCGCTGGTATTGACTGTTGGAATAGTCATTATGCTGGAGCGCTGGTTCTTCCTGACCTCGGCGCGGGTGTCTAACAAGCTGGCTTACGACAAAATGAAGCCAATGCTGGAAGGCCACAAGTACGACCAGTTGTTCACCGTTGCCAAACAGTCTTCGGCGCCGGTTAGCAAAATCATCGCTGCCGGGATGGCGAGCATGGCCTACGGGCGTCGCCGCGATGACTTAATGTCGGCGATGCGTGAAGCGGCGATGGAAACCGTACCGCGCCTTGAAAAGCGAACCCCTTACCTGGCTACACTCGCGAACGTGGCTACATTGCTCGGCCTGCTCGGTACCATCATTGGACTGATCGCCGCATTCACCGCGGTTGCCGATGCAGACCCCGCCGCCAAGGCAACGTTGCTCTCGCAAAGTATCTCGGTTGCGATGAACACCACCGCTTTCGGTCTTATCTCTGCAATACCCATGCTGCTTGCACACGCTGTACTGCAAAGCAAAACGGCACAGATTGTTGATAGCCTGGATGTTGTCAGCGTGAAATTCCTGAACGCCATCTGCGCCAAGCCTGAGCCAAAAGGTGGCGCAGCGGCACCTGCCAAGGCTGCCGCCTGATCGGGGAATGGTTGCGACCCAGTAGCGTCGCTATGCAACATTGCGTAGGCCCTTGCGGGTTTAAGCAAACTACAAGGCCAAGCAGGAATATCGAGCATGTCTATTTCAGGTTCACCACTTAGACAACAGAATTTGCGCAATCGCGAAGAGGCGGATCTTGATATAACGCCCTTCATGAACCTAATGATTGTGCTGGTACCCGTGCTATTGCTGAGCATGGTTTTCACGCGCATTACCGTTATCGACCTGCAGTTGCCGGCTTCGGCCAGCGGCGAACAAGCGGATCTGCGCAAAGAACAGGTTGAAGTGGTGGTTCGCGGCGATCGCCTGGCGGTGAACTTCCCTGCCGGTATGTTGCTGCGCGAAGTGGGAAAAACTGCAGCCGGCGAGCCAAACTACGCCGAGTTGACACTGGTATTACAAGAATTGAAAAGACACTTACAGGCCAAGCAGGCCGATCGAAAAAATATCAACATGCTGGTATCGGATGATACAGACTACAGCCAGATAATCGCGACCATGGATGCGGTGCGATCTTACCAGGCTGTAGTTGTCACCGATGTTGTGGATGCAGAGTTATTCCCCGACATCGCCTTTGGTGACGCGCCCGCCGCAACGACATCGCGAGCCAAAAGGAGTTAGGTTATGAGTGATGGATCGATTACCGGTGGTGGTGCCTCTCTACTTGCGGTGCAACGCAAACAGGCCAGGGGCGGCGCTACGCGGCTTAACCTTGTATCGTTAATGGATATTTTTACCATCCTGGTGTTCTTCTTGATGTTGAATACTGGCGAGGTTGAGGTTTTACAGCCAGATGAAAAGGTGGCACTGCCCAAGTCATTTGCCAAGCTGCGACCGGATAATTCGCCGGTAATAAAAGTCAGTAGCGATGCTATTTACTTTAAAGAACAACAGGTGGTAAGCCTGGATGACCCTGCAACGCGCAAGGCCACTATTGCTCCGCTGTACCTGGTACTCGAAGAGCAGCTTCAGAGCCTGAAAAAATCAGCCGGGCAGGGCAACAAGTCGCTGCAATCGATTTCGATTATGGGCGACGCTTCGGTTGACTACTCCCTGCTGAAAAAAGTGCTAAATACCTGTGCACAAGCAGGATACCGGGATGTTGCACTGGCCGTAGAATACAGTACGCGCGCGGCAATAGAGCAACCGTTGGCGAGTAATACAGGAGTACGTTCGTGACTACCTGGGCTTACCCTACAGATTCCGTGCTGCCGTGGCACAACGGTGTGGTAGAAGACCAGCGCTTCGACCGCTGGTTAAAGAAAGGCATTATCGCATTTGTGGTGCTCGCGCTGTTGCTGCCCTGGTTGCCGTTGCCAATTTTTGAAAAGCCGGTACAAGAAAAAAAGCGCAGTACCTACACGCGCCTGGTAATTGAAGAGAAAAAATTGCCACCGCCACCCAAGGTGGTGCAAAAGCCGGTGGCCAAGAAAAAAGCGGTTGCGCCCAAGCCAAAAGCGAAAGCGGCGAAACGCCAGGTGGTAAAACCCAAGCCCAAGCCAGTTACCAAGGCTGCGCCCAGGGTGAAAACCAAGCCGGCGCCTAAGCGCGTGGTTAAGCCTGTGGACGCGGCCAAGCTGGCGCGCGACAAAGCTGCAAAAACCGGCGTACTGGCGATGGCCGATGACCTGGCGGCGATGCGCCAGATGGTCGATGTAAACAAAGTGAAGGTTCGTAATATGGCGAGCGGCGGCACGACGGCTAAAACCACCGATCGCAAAATGCTCACGGCCAAAGCTTCATCATCGGTTGGCGGGCTGGGTAGTGCAGCATTGAGCAGCAAAACCGCAGGCGTTGCACTTTCCGGTCGTGAAACCACGCGTGTAGCTGCACCGAGTTCGGGAATGGGCGCCGGCGCCGAAGAGTCTAACCACGTGGCGGGTGATTACTCGGGGCGTAGCTCCGAGTCGGTACGCCGGGTGATGGATGCCAACAAAGGCTCCATTTTCTCTGTGTATAACCGTGCACTGCGAAAAGATGGCAGCCTGGCTGGCAAGGTACTGTTCAATATGGTCATCGAACCCTCCGGCGCAATTAGCAGCATTAGCCTTGTGTCCAGCGAGCTGGCAGACCAGGCACTGGTGCAAAAAATTCTTGCCCGCATCAAAATGATCAACTTCGGCCCGGAGCCGGTTGGCCAGACCAAGGTTAATTACTCCTTCGACTTCCTGCCTTACTAAATAACGCACTGAAGCGCGCGGGTGCTGGAGCGCCTGCCCCACACTAGCGTAGAATAGCCACTCTCATACCATCATAGCGGCGCCTTGCTTACTCGCTTAGGGTCGCTTGCACGCACGGGCATCCATGCAGGGGCTCTCCTATGTCTACATGCTTTTTTAAAGGTACTTTTGGCGCAACTTTCAAGACAACCGTACAAAAACTGCTGGCTACCGTTTTAATAACGCTGCTGCCACTGGCCTGTAGCAAAGCAGGAGAGGGTGCGCCTGGCAGTGCACAGCTGTCGAGCACCGCGCCGGCCGCTGCCAGTGTTTACTTGATTAGCCCGGTGAACGGTGAGCGCGTACCCACCACATTTAAAGTAAAGTTCGGCCTTTCCGGTATGGGTGTGGCACCAGCAGGCGTGCCGAGCAACAACACCGGCCACCACCATTTGCTGATAGATATCGAGCAATTGCCACCGCTAGATAAACCACTTCCCGCCAGCGATAAACTGCGCCATTTTGGCGGCGGACAAACCGAAGTCTTGCTTACGCTGGAACCCGGCGAGCACAGTTTGCAACTGTTGTTGGGCAATCACCTGCATGTGCCGCACCAGCCACCGGTGCTGTCGAAAAAAATACATATCACTGTTGAATAGTTGAATAGTTGAATAGCTTGCAATGCGTATAACGGTATTGATCTTCGTAGCGCTGCTGGCCGGCCAAGCTGCTGCGGAGGTTTACAAATATCGAGATAGTGATGGCAAATGGCGATTTAGCGATCGCCCGCCCGCGGATGCCGCTGCCGAGTCTATTGATAGGTACCAAGCTGCGCCCGCAGCGGCTACGCAAGATCATAAACAGCGGCTGGAAAAAAAGTATCGCCCGGTGAATGTTGCCGAGCGTGCCAGCCTTGCTGTGGTAAAAGTAGAAACCGCTTTGGGTTCGGGCTCGGGTTTTTTTATCTCTCCGGCTGGGCTCATTGTTACTAATCGTCACGTGGTGCGTCCGCCTTCATTATCGGAGGCGGATATCCGTGGTGATCATGCCAAGGCCGAGCAAAACCTGGGCAGGGCGCAACAAACGCTTAAGCGTCGCCGTGCGCAGTTGAAAAGTGCGCGCATCGATTTGCAGGAATACGAGCGCTGGTACAAGGATCTGTCTGAAGACGAGCAGGTGCAGGAGCGCGCCGCCTACCGCAACCGCCAGCAGCAGTATCAGCGCGGCAAGCGCGATATAGAAAAATATGCAGCGCAAGTGAAACGCGAGAGCCAGCGCCTGAACACGCTGAGCAGCGGTTACAAGCGAAGGCACGCCAATGCATCTATTGCCCGGCAGTTTCGCGTGTACCTTAAGGACGATACATCGCTCAATGCAGAGCTGGTTGCGCTGGGTAAAAAGAACGATCTTGCCTTGCTCAAGGTAGAAGACGTGGTGGTGCCAGCTTTATCGCTGCGTACCGATGTAGCGAGGCAGGGCGAAAATATTTTTGCTATTGGTAGCCCGCTAGGCAACAGCGATTACGTTACCTCCGGGATTGTTACAAGCCTTAAGCGTGGCCATATTGTTGTGGATGCACAAATACACCCGGGCAATTCCGGCGGGCCGCTACTCGACGAAAGTGGTGAAGTGCTTGGCGTGAATACCTGGAAGTGGCTGCCAGGCCCAGGCCTTGGCAGCGAAGGTTTCGGTATTGCGATTGGCGCAAACGTTGTACAAAAAGAGTTTAAATCGCATATTTCCCATGCGCAGACATCGCATCAAAATAAACAGGCTGCGCCGCAACAAAATGCCAGCGCAGTTGAAAATCAAACTGACCGCGCTTTACACGAAGCTATTTTGCGCGAATTCAAAACCACGCAATAAATTTACAGTAGTCGCCCAATTGGACTTCGTTTATCGTTGCGGCAAAGAGCTTAGCTTTTTGCCGCCGCTTTCAATGCTTCTAAGACCCGTGCGTAATCCGCCGGTAGCTCGCTTGAAAATTCCAGCTGCTCGCCGCTTACCGGGTGCGTGAAACTCAGTTTGGCCGCGTGCAGCGCCTGGCGCTTGAAAGTTTTTAGCGTGTTATCGAGTTCGTCGCTGATGCCGGCAGCGCGGCGATAGCGCGAGTTATAAACGGGGTCGCCCAACAGCGGGTAGCGCAAATGCGCCATATGCACGCGTATCTGGTGCGTGCGTCCGGTCTCAAGCTCAACATTCAATTCGGTAAATTGCTTCAGGCGCGTGGCGATGCGATAGTGCGTAACTGCAGGTTTGCCTGCGCTGCCTTCGCGCACCGCCATTTTTGTTCTTGCGGTGGGGTGCCGGCCAACCGGCAAATTTACGCTACCCCCGGCAATTAGTTCGCCACAAACGATGGCGCGATAACAGCGAGACACCGAGTGATCCTGCAACTGTGCAACCAGGCCGGTGTGCGCAGGCAGGGATTTGGCCACGACCATCAGGCCGGTGGTGTCTTTGTCTAGACGGTGCACGATGCCGGCGCGCGGTAGCTCAGCGTTCGCCGGGCAATGTGCGAGCACCGCATTGGCAAGTGTGCCGCCTGGTAGGCCCGCCGCCGGGTGCACAGTGAGCCCGGCGGGCTTATCAATCACCATCAGGTCGGCGTCTTCGTGGCAAATGTTCAATGGAATGGCTTCGG
>JABDNS010000025.1 GCA_013043705.1 Pseudomonadales bacterium | reverse complement strand
CCGCGTATTAACGAAGAGAACTTCAAGGCAATGAATCCGCTGGGAACCGTGCCGTATTTTATCGATGGTAGCCAAAGGCTTTCGGAGTCCACCGGCATTTGCCATTACCTGGTGGAGCGCTACCAGCACGATGCGCTGCGTATTGCGCCCGACCATGTGGAATACGGCGATTACCTGAACTGGTTGTATATGAGCGATGCCACGCTCACCTTTCCGCAAACACTGGTGCTGCGCTATTCCCTGTTTGAATCCAAAGACAGGCTCAACCCGCAGGTTGCCGAAGACTACGCCAAGTGGTTTATCGCGCGCCTGAAACGACTGGACCAGCATTTAGTCGGCCGGGAATATCTATGCGACAATCGCTTTACCATTGCCGATATTGCGGTAGGCTTTGCCATTTACCTGGGCAGGGTTAACAACTTGCACGGCGATTATTCGAGCGCTATCAGTGATTACCTCGATCGCGTTTGTGAGAGAGCCGCATTCAAGCGCGCGGGAAAAATTGGCGAGGAACTAAGTCCATTTATTCATCCTGAACTGTGGACCATGCGTAAGTAATTTATCTGGCAATTCCGGGGAAGACCCAATGAGATTCACCGAGCAACACGAAGCTATTCGGCGCACTACAGCACAGTTTATCGACAAGGAAATTAATCCTTACTGCGACCAATGGGAAGCCGAGGGTATGTTCCCGGCGCACGAGCTGTTTAAAAAATTGGGCGACCTGGGCTTGTTGGGTATTTGCAAGCCCGAGGCCTACGGTGGCATGGGCCTCGACTACAGCTACCAGATTGTTTTTTGCGAAGAATTGGGGCGTATTACCAGCGGTGGTGTGTCGATGGCCATTGGTGTGCAAACCGATATGGCCACGCCGGCGCTGGCTAATTTTGGTAGCGACTATGTTCGCGAGGCATTTCTGGGTAAAGCGATTTCCGGCGAGGCAGTGTTTTCTATTGCGGTGAGCGAGCCACATGCGGGCTCGGATGTGGCGGCAATTAAAACCGTGGCCGAAAAAGACGGTGATGATTACATTATCAATGGCAGCAAAATGTGGATTACCAATTCCACGCAGGCTGATTATCTTTGCTTGTTGGCCAATACCGGCGGCGATAATAAGCACAGCAGTAAATCCCTGATTGTTGTGCCTACCAATGCGTCCGGCATTTCATTGTCAGAAAAGCTCGACAAGTTGGGTATGCGATCTTCCGATACCGCGCAAATCTTTTTCGACAATGTGCGTGTGCCCCAAAAAAACCTGATCGGTAGCGAGGGCGCTGGCTTTGTCTACCAGATGCAGCAATTCCAGGAGGAGCGTTTGTTTGCCGCGGCCACCAATCTTAAAGGTATGGAGTGGTGTATTAACAAAACTATTGATTACACGCGAGAAAGACAGATTTTTGGCAAGTCGGTGCTGGACAACCAGGTTGTGCACTTTCGCCTTGCAGAATTGCAAACCGAGGTCGAAGCCTTGCGCGCGCTGACCTACGATGCTGTGGAAGGTTATATCAACGGCGACGATGTAACGTTGAAAGCATCCATGGCAAAGCTGAAGTCCGGCAGGTTGTGCCGCGAGGTTAGCGATGCCTGCCTGCAATACTGGGGTGGCATGGGCTACATGTGGGACAACCCGGTCGCCCGTGCCTACCGCGATATGCGGCTGGCGTCCATTGGCGGGGGTGCCGATGAGGTGATGCTCAGCATTATTAGCAAATTTATGGGCACCATGCCTTCGTCAAAAAAATAACTGCAAACTTTTACGGTCCGCCGGGCGGAAATCATTTATGAGTGCAGCTAAGCGATCCAGGCTATTGCAGCTCGCGGCTTTATTTCTTGGGTTGCTATTAGTTTGCCTGCTATTTGCATGGTGGCGTTCGCCAATCGATCCGGTTGCATGGCAGCCCGATCCCAATCCCGGCTTAAGCGGCCCCTTCACGGCAAATGCACTGCTTGATGATGCCAGCTTGCTGCGCCCCCACAAAGGCATTGGCCCTGAAGATGTGCTGCCCGCGAACGACGGCTGGGTTTACACCGGTTATGCCGATGGCCGTATCGTTCGCTTCAGGGGTCCTGGCGCCGCCGCCAGTGCAGAGATTTTTGCCAATACCGGCGGACGGCCGCTGGGCCTGGCACACGATGCTGGCGGCAATTTAATTGTTGCCGATGCGGCAAAGGGTTTGTTGTCTATTTCGCCGGATGGCCGCATGCGCGTGTTGGTAGATAGCTACCAGGGCGTAAAGATGCGCTTTGTCGACGACCTCGACATCGCTAGCGACGGTACGATCTGGTTTAGCGACGCCTCGCAGAAGTTCGGTATTCACGAAAATATTTATAATTTTTTCGAGCCGTCTTTTACCGGTAGGCTGTTTAGCTATGACCCCGTTAGCGATGAAACGCGTTTGCATATTGATGGCTTGTTTTTTGCCAACGGTGTGGCGCTGGGCCCCGATGAAGCTTACGTGCTGGTGAATGAAACGGGCATGTCGCGTATTCACCGCCTGTGGTTGAAAGGCGAAAAGCGTGGTGAGCGCGATATTTTTGTCGATCAGCTGCCCGGGTTGCCGGATAATATTTCGTTTAACGGCGGGGATAAATTTTGGCTTGCGCTGGTAAATTTAAGGCCGGAAATACTGGATAAGCTGGCCGACAAACCCCTGCTGCGCAAATTGCTAGCAGCGTTGCCGGCAAGCGCACTGATGCCCGATGGCCATTACGGTATGGCGATCGCGCTTGATACCGACGGCAATGTGGTGCGCAATCTGCAGTCTGCTGATGGCAGGGTTTATGCAATTACCAGCGTCAATGAGTACAACGGCAGCCTTTATTTTGGTAGCCTCGATATGGACGCGCTGGCGCGAATGGAGATACCGGAATGATACGAGCATTGGTGGTTTTGCTGGTGAGTGCGTTACTGGCCGCTGGATTGGCTTTGGCGGGCAGCGACCAATCATCACGCATTGGCAATCTACCGGTTTTTGCTATCTGCATAGCAATCGCCTTTATTATGCAATGGATTGCCTTTATTCCTGCCTGGATAAACAAAACCGAAAAATTTTATGACCTCACTGGTAGCGCTACCTATATCACGGTGATTGCGCTTGCCTGCGTGTACACGGCCGAGCTATCTTTATTGAAAATGATTATTGCGGCTTGCGTTGTGTTGTGGGCGCTAAGGCTGGGCAGTTTTCTTTTTTTGCGTATAGTGCAAGACAAAAATGATCGTCGCTTCGACAAGATAAAAACCAATCCTGCCCGTTTCTTTTCTACCTGGAACTTGCAGGGCCTGTGGGTTTCATTTACCGCTGCAGCGGCGCTTGCCGCGATAAGTTCGGGTCGTACGGAGCAGGGTTTTGCTGCCATCGCTATTATCGGCGCTGCCCTTTGGCTGTTGGGCTTTATTATCGAGGCAGTGGCCGACGCGCAAAAACGGCGCTTCAGGAAGCAGCGTGCCAGCGAGCAAGGCAGCACCCGGCCATTTATCGATACCGGGCTTTGGGCGCTGTCTCGCCATCCCAACTATTTCGGTGAAATTTTGCTGTGGGCCGGTGTGGCGCTGATGGCGGTTCCGCTGCTGCAGGGGTGGCAGTTCGTCACGCTGGTATCGCCATTGTTCGTCTACCTGTTGCTTACGCGCATTAGCGGTGTACCACTGCTCGAGCGCTCGGCAGACGAGCGTTACGGCAATGATCCGGCCTATATCGCTTACAAGCAGCGCACGCCCGTGCTATTTCCCCGCCTGCGCAGCGCCAAATAGTTCTGCGGCCCGCTGGATGCTTTTATTGCTGTATCCACCCGTGCAAAGCAGTAAACTAACGTCTTTCGATGAAGTGATGGTCCTGGCCAGGGAAAAAGTGTGTCTGAAATAATCGATGGCAAAGCGTTTGCCGACCAGTTGTCAGAAAAATTAACCAAAGAGGTTGCCGCCTTAAAGAGCGAACTTTCGCTACAACCCTGTATCGCGGTTGTACTTGTTGGCGATGACCCGGCCAGCCATGTTTATGTGAAAAACAAGGTCAAGCGTTGCGAGCAATTGGGAATTCGGTCCATTGAGCACCGCATGGAAGAGAGTACCTCGCAGCAGGATCTGCTTGCACTGATTGCATCGTTGAATGAAAACAGCGACGTACACGGTATATTGGTGCAGTTGCCAGTGCCCGAACATATAGACGATAAAGCCGTGTTGGCAGCGATTGACCCGACCAAGGACGTGGATGGTTTTCATGTGCAGAATATGGGTGCGCTTGCGGTAGGTGAGCCAGGTATGGTGCCTTGTACGCCGCTGGGCTCGCTAATGTTGTTAAAGAGTGTATTGCCCGAGCTCAGTGGCAAGCATGCGGTAATCGTCGGCCGCTCGAATATTGTTGGTAAGCCCATGGCGCTGTTGCTATTGCAACAACATTGCACGGTTACCATCGTTCACTCGCGCACAATAGATATTGAAGCGCATTGTCGCAGGGCAGATATCCTGGTGGCCGCGGTGGGCATTCCTCACTTTATAAAAGCCGATTGGGTTAAACCGGGCGCGGTGGTTATCGACGTGGGCATCAATCGCATCGTAGAAGACGGCAAAAGTCGCCTGGTCGGTGATGTGGATTTCGACGCGGTTCGGCCCAAAACTTCAGCCATTACACCGGTGCCGGGTGGCGTGGGTCCGATGACCATAGCGTGCTTGATGCATAACACCATTGCGGCTGCAAAAGCGCAGCACCAGCAAAGCTAAACAGGCGCGACTAAAGCCGTGATCGCGTAAAAGTTTTCATTTCAATAGGGCTGCAGCGCGATAATAAATAACGGGGGGTACAGTGAGCAAAGCCAAAACGCCCGTAGGGGGCGGCGCAAAGAAAATTCTTTACACGCTGCGAACCGCCTCCCGCATCGGTCTGCTAGATTCTGCGCGTGCGCTAAGTGCCAAAAACACCTGCAAAGCCTGTGGTTTGGGTATGGGAGGCCAGCGCGGTGGCATGACCAACGAGCAGGGCGAATTTCCCTCGGTTTGCAATAAAAGCGTGCAGGCGCAGTCTACCGATATTCAGCAGCCGATCCCGTTGGAAGTATTCCAGCACAGCCTGGAGGAATTCAAACAACTCAGCGCACACGAGTTGGAGCACATGGGCCGGCTGGGTACTCCGCTGTATAAATCGGCCGCTGCAGAGCGCTATAGCCCGATCGACTGGGATACGGCGTTACAGCGAGCTGCCAATGCTTTCGCGCGCACCCAGGCATCACGCAGCTTTTTTTACTCCTCCGGCAGGTCCTCCAACGAGGCCGGCTTTGTGCTGCAATTGCTGGCCAGGGTCTACGGTAGCAACAACGTCAACAATTGCTCTTACTATTGCCACCAGGCTACGGGCGTCGGGCTTGCGAATACCATCGGTTCGGGTACTGCAACGGTAGAACTGGCTGACCTGGACGCCTGCGATACGATTTTCGTGATTGGCGCGAACCCCGCATCAAATCATCCACGCTTTATCCATAAGCTGAAAGCGTGCCGCGATCGCGGCGGCCATGTCATCGTTATTAATCCGGCGCGCGAGCCAGGCTTGGTGAAGTTTGCCCTGCCAAAAAGTGCAAGGTCCTTGATTGCCGGAGGAAGTGAGATTGCCTCGCATTACCTGCAACCGCAAATCGGCAGCGATGTAGCGGTATTGCATGGCTTGGCCAAAGCGACGCTGGAGCTGGGCGCTGAAGACAGGCAATTTATAGAAAAGCACTGCAACGATTTTGGCGCGCTGCGTAAACTGCTCGAATCGTTATCCTGGCCTGGCATCGAACAAGCTTGTGGGCTTGGCAAGTCCGAGATATTTGAAGTCGCCCGCGTTTACGCGCGCGCCGAAAACGCTGTGTTTGCGTGGGGTATGGGCATTACCCATCACGCAAGCGGTGTGGCCAATGTCGAGTGCATCAGCAACCTGGCGCTGTTGCGCGGCATGCTTGGCGCACCCAGTAGAGGCTTACTGCCGCTGCGCGGGCATAGCAACGTGCAGGGCATCGGTACCATCGGTGTGAAACCGGTACTGGCCAGCGCGGTCTTCGAGAAGATGCAAAGCAGCCTTGGCGTGGACATGCCAGCCGGCAATGAAACTGGCATGGATACGCTCGCCTGCCTTGAGGCGGCCGCCAGCGGCAACATTGATGCGGCATTAATAATGGGTGGCAACCTGTACGCGGGCAGCCCGAATGCCAAGTGGGCCGAAGCGGCGCTGGACGCCATTGGCTGTAAGGTATTTTTAACCACCACGTTAAACAAAAGCCACGTTTGTGGTGTTGGCAACGGCGAGGTGCTGATCTTGCCAGTGGCAGCGCGCGATGAGGAGCCGCAGCCTACCACGCAGGAATCCATGTTTAATTTTGTCCGGCTTAGCGATGGCGGGATTAAGCGTATTGCCCAGGCGCGCTCCGAGATCGATGTACTGGTAGACATTGCCAGGCGTTTGAGCGCGAACGAGCACTTCAAAAAAAATCTTGGTGAGTTCGATTTTTCGGTTTTCAGCTCGCGTTCCAATATCCGTGAAACTATTGCCAGGGTTATACCCGGTATGCAGGCGCTGGCGGATATCGATGTGGCCAAGCGCGAGTTTCATGTACAAAACCGTATCAGGCACACGCCCGTATTTGCCACTGCCGATCAGCGCGCCAATTTTATTGCGCAGCCGATGCAGGTTTTTCAAAGCAGCAATGAATTTCCCTATAAGCTAATGAGTGTGCGCAGCGAGGGCCAGTTTAACTCCATCATTTATGAGCAGCAGGATTCGTATCGCGGTGCAGTGCACCGGCAGGTCGTTTTTCTCAATCGCGAAGACATGCGGCAGTTAGGTATTAGCAATGGCGCCATCGTCGCGTTGCGTTCAGCCTATGGGCGAATGCCGGATTTACGTGCGCAGGGTTTCGACCTGCCGCGCGGCAATGTTATGGCTTATTATCCAGAGGCCAATATTTTAATTGGCACAGAGCGTGATGCGCGCAGCCAAACGCCAGCATTTAAATCGGTGTCGGTTGCACTTGAGCTGGCCGATGCAGTTGCCTGAGCGCAGCAGGAAAACAGTTTGAATAAAATCTATATCACCGCCAATCAACTGCTGGAAGATTCTTTCGCGCTGGCGCTGGATATTTTGGAGAGCGGTTACCAGCCAACCTTCCTGATAGCAGTGTGGCGCGGTGGCACGCCAATTGGCATCGCGATCCAGGAAATGCTGGCCTACCACGGCGTCGACAGCAACCATATTGCAGTGCGCACATCCTCGTACAGCGGTATCGGCGCGCGCGAGAAGCAGGTGCGCGTGCATAGCCTCGGTTACGCGGTGGACACGCTTCGCGCCAGCGATCGCTTGCTGATTGTTGACGATGTGCACGACAGCGGGCTCTCGGTTGAAGAGCTGGTGCGGCAGCTGCAACAACAATGTGGTGAAAACTGCCCCGCAGATATTCGCCTGGCCACCGCTTATTACAAACCAAAGCAGTCGAAGGTGGCGCGGGTGCCCGATTACTATATTCATACAAGCAACCAATGGCTGGTTTTTCCGCATGAGCTTGTAGGTTTGAGTGAAACCGAAATAGCGAGTGCGAAGCCAGGCTTGCGCGATGTGTTGGCGCGGATGAAAAAATACGCCAGGACTGAGCGGTGAAAGAAGTTTACCAGGCAGACAATACCGTGGACGCGCAGCTGCTTTGCAACTGGCTGCAGCAGGCGGGCATAAACGCTTCCGTTGAGGGTGGTTATTTACAGGGCGGGATCGGCGAATTGCAAGCTATTGGCATTGTGCGTGTGGTTGTGGAGGATGCCGATTTCTATGCTGCCCGCGATGTTGTTGAGCACTGGGATGCGCTGCAACAGTCTCAGCATGGCCAGGATTCGGATCAGCGCGAACTGCGCGAAAAAAGAGTTGCGCGGCTAGGCCGTCGATTTATGGCGCAATTTTTTAAAATAGCCGTGTTTATCGCAGCGGCGTTAATGGCCATCGTTTGGCTACGCCGCTAGCGCAAGCACCTGCAGGTAACGGCGAACCGTTGTTTCAAGGCCCATGGACAACGCATCTACGGTAATTGCGTGGCCAATTGAAACCTCTGCCAGCGATGGCAGCTGCCGATACTGCGACAGGTTATCCAGGTTCAAATCGTGCCCGGCATTCACACCAAGGCCAATCTTGTGCGCATGTTCTGCCGCAGCAACGTGCTGCGCAAATATTCTTTCAGCCGCTTGCGCATCGCCGCTGGCAACAGCGTGTGCGTAGGGGCCGGTATACAGTTCAATTCTGTCGGCGCCAACATCACGTGCGCGGGTTATTTGCTCAGTATCGGCATCCATAAACAGGCTAACACGGGCGCCGGCCAATTTAATACGCGCAATGGCTGTTTGTAATGCGCGATTGTCATGGTCGTTGCCATTAATAAGGTCGAAGCCATGGTCGGAAGTTAACTGCGCGCTGCTATCGGGTACCAGCGTGGCCTGCTGGGGTTGGCACTGTTCAACAATTTCGATGAAGCCAGGGTAGTCTGAAAAATCATCACGCATTGCCGCGCAAGGGCCGGCTGCCGGGTTGCCCTCTATATTGAATTCAATGGCCGTGTCCGTGCTAGCAGTAGGCGCGCGTTGTCGCAGCAGCGCTGCCAGCGCGATGCAATCTTCGGGTCGAATATGGCGCTGGTCGGGGCGGGGGTGCACGGTGATGCCATGTGCGCCGTAGTCCAGGCAGCGCGCCGCAAACGCTACAAGGTCGGGGTTATTGCCCTCGCGCGAATTGCGAATTAGCGCAATTTTGTTAACGTTAACGCTAAGCGCTATTGGCGGGGCAGCCGCCGGGGCAGAACTAGCCAAAGTGATGTCGTCGCTCAGGGTTTGCGATACACGCGCTGGATAACAACCGCGTCAACCGGCACGTTGGCGTAACCCGCTTTGTTTGTGGTGGGCACCGCTTTGATGGCATTGACTACATCCATGCCGGCGGTGACTTCGCCAAATACGGTATAGCCCCATAGTGCGGGGCTTTTGCCGCGGTGGTTTAACCTGGCGTTGTCTACCACGTTGATAAAGAATTGCGAGGTGGCCGAGTGTGGCGCACCGGTACGCGCCATGGCGATACTGCCGGTGACGTTGAGTAAGCCATTATCGGCTTCGTTCTGGATTGGCGCGGCAACCGGCTTTTTCAGCATGTCTTCGGTAAAGCCGCCGCCCTGGATCATGAAGCCATCGATAACCCGGTGAAAAATGGTTTTGTTATAAAAACCTTCGTCTGCATAGCGCAGGAAGTTTGCCACCGATTGCGGGGCCTTGCCCTGGTCGAGCGAAAGCTCAATATCGCCCATGCTGGTTTGCATTACTACCGCCACCCTGTCTTTTGAACCTTCGCCATCATTGGTAGCGTCGTCGCCTGACAAAAGATTCTTTGCCGACTCCATCGCTTGGGCTTGCAGGCCGATGTGAGTTGCCAGGAATAATAGCGTCAACGCCTTACATAATCCGGATGTCAACCTGCCGACTGTATCGACGCCAGTTTTTGAAACAAGTTTTTGCGCATGAAAAAAAGAGCGTGCCATGCTTACTGTCCGCCTAATGGTTTTACAGGGGCTTTAATTGGCCCGGTTAAAAAATGCAACGCGGCGGGTTTATGCCCACTCGCTGTTGCGTGATTTGGGTTTGAAACGCGGCAAAATTACCGCCAGCAGCGCGCCGATGGCAACCGCCAGTGCGCCACGCATAAACCAGTCCTTATTGCTCTTGTCTGAAAGTCTTGAGTTTTCGGCCTGCAACTCGGCGATAGACACTTTGAGCATTTCATTTTTTTGTAATAGCTCGCGGTTGCTAATATCGAGGTTGACTGCGTTAGACGAAATTTTCTTAATGCTTGCCAATTCACTGCTTAGCGACTGGTTCTGTTTGGACAGCGATTGCAGTTGCTTGCGTGCGTCGTTATTTGCTTCGCTCACTGATTTGTTTTCGCTGCTAATGGCGTTCAAACGTTGCTGTAACTCGCGGCGCTTGGCGCGTTCAGCGGCTAGCTGGATACGTGCAATTGGCGTTGTACTGAGGTACTGGTTTTGAATCCAGCCTTCGGTACCGCCTTTGGTGCGCACTTTGGTAAAGCCGGCATCGGCATCGGCTTCAAGAACCGTAAGCTGCGTGCCGGTTTTTATGCCGCGGTGCACAATGCGATGCTTGGTCGATTTTCCGCTATGCAGCGGTACGTAAAATACATCGGCAACGTAACCGGTGCCCTGGGCTTTCGCCATGCAGGCAAGGCCGCCTGCTAACGCAAGTACCGCGAAAAGCCTGGCCAGTCGAATGGCCGCGCCAGGGAAAATATTTAAAGTGTGAAACGACATAAATTTACTGGTTCCTGTTTTTCGGTAGATCCAATCGAGCGCTACTTGATATCACCGTGGTTGTTGCTACTGCTGCTACTATTGCTGCGCTGTTCCTGTTCCTTAATATGCGGCATAACGATAATCATTGTGAGCACCATTAGCAGCAATGTAAATCCAATCGCACTGTACAGTTTGTAGCTCACCCAGGCCGACTCGGAAAACTGGTAGGCTACAAAAATGTTGAGTGCGCCGACAATAAAAAAGTTCGCAATCCAGAGCTGGTTCAGCCTTAGCCATGCGTTGGCAGGCAGCTCCAGCTGGCCGCCGAGCATGCGCTCAAGCAGGCTTTTCTCGCTGAACACAAGTGCGCCAAGAAACACCACGCCCAGCACCCAGTTGAAGATTGTTGGCTTCCATTGAATGAAAAGCTCGTTGCGCAGCACCAGCGTTGCACCGCCAAAAATCATCACCGCCACCAGCAGCCAAATCAGGCGCTTCTCTAGCTCGCGCGTGAGTGCCCAGGTTGCCAGCACCTGGAACACGGTGGCAACCATCAGCACGGCGGTTGCCGAGAATATGCCATCAACGGTGTGGCTGTACCCCAACAGGGTCACGCTTTCGCCATCCATTTTGTAGACGATGAAAAACAGGGCAATCGGAATCAGTTCGAGGATGGAGCGCATGGCTGTGATGTCGGCTGTGGCTTGGGGCAGTTCAACTGCAAAGTTTGGCCCCGGAATTACGGCGCGTAATTAAACCACAGATAGGCCTGCCCGGTCGCCACGCGATGGCTGTGCAGGCGTCGACTGGCACCTTGCGCCATGCTGGTCGATCGCAGCGATTGTATAGATTGCAGCGCCGACGCCGATCGCATGAATCGCGCAGCGGCTGTACAATGACCGTCCACGCTTTGCTCGCCCAGAAGTTTTCCATGTCTGTTGACCTACACACTCACAGTTCCGCATCAGATGGTGTGCTGAGCCCGCCCATGCTGCTGGCGCGCGCGCGGCACAATGGCGTTGCGATGTTGGCCTTAACCGACCACGATAATGTGGCCGGTGTGCGTGAACTGCAGCAGCTGACTGCCCAGCCGCAAGACCCGGAACTGGTGGCTGGTGTTGAAATAAGCGCCCAGGCAAGCGGCCAGGACGTGCATGTGGTTGGCTTGTGGATCGATGCCGATTGCCCCGCGCTGGGCAGCCTGCTCGGCGCTCAGGCGGTACTTCGCGGGGCGCGGGCGCAGGCGATCGGTGAACGGCTGGCGCGCAAAGGTTTAGCCGATTGTTACGCGGGCGCACTGCTACAGGCGGATGGGGCGGCGGTGAGTCGACCGCATTTTGCCAGGCACCTGGTGGCGGCCGGGCACTGCCGGGACGAATCGCAGGCCTTCAAGCGCTGGCTGGGCCGGGGTAAAGCCGGTGACGTGCGCTGCGAGTGGCCGGGGCTCGCCAGTGCCAATGCGGCGATTCACGCAGCGGGGGGGCTGGCGGTGCTGGCGCACCCGCTCAAGTATCGCCTTAGCCGCACGCGTCTGGATCGCTTGCTGGCTGAATTTCGCGAGGCCGGCGGCGATGCGGTGGAGTTGGTCAGCGGTGCGCAGGCGCCGCACGCAGCCACGGATTTGCTTAAATTGATGGACCGGTATCAGTTGGTTGCTTCCACCGGCAGCGATTTCCATAGCCCGGCGCAAACCTGGTGCGATGTGGGCCAGCAGCTAGCGCTGCCGCGGCAAGCCACCGCCGTATGGGAGCTGCGCGGCGCCGCATGAGCCAGCTTTTCAGCATTCACCCGGATAACCCGCAAACGCGGTTATTAAAGCAGGCTGCCGATATTGTGCGCGGTGGCGGTGTTATCGCCTATCCCACCGACTCCGGTTACGCCTTGGGCTGCCATATCGGCGATAAATCGGCGCTGGAGCGTATCCGCAAAATTCGCCAGCTCGATGCCAGGCACAATTTCACCTTGGTCTGTCGTGATCTTAGCGAGCTGGCCTTGTACGCGCGGGTCGATAATGTGGCCTACCGGGCGCTGCGTAGCCACACGCCCGGCCCGTATACCTTTGTTTTGCAGGCCAGCAGCGAAGTGCCGCGCCGGCTCAAACACCCCAAGCGTAAAACAATTGGCATCCGGGTGCCCGACAACCGCATTGCGCAGGGTTTGCTGGAGCAGCTCGACGAGCCATTGATGAGCGTGACACTGATTTTGCCGGGCGAGGAGCTGCCGTTGCTGGATCCCTACGAGATTCGCGATGTGCTGGGCGCCCAACTCGACCTGGTTATCGATGGCGGCTATTGCGGCATGGAACCCACCAGCGTTATAGACTTCTCGAGCGAGGTTCCCGAGGTGCTTCGCGAGGGCGCAGGCAGCGTTGAAGAATTCCGCTGAACCACGCTGTAGCAGCGCTTGGCTCAAGATAATTTATTGCCACTAATCACGCAGCGCCTCGCTGTCGTAGCGGCTGGCTTTGTCGGTATAATGCACAATCACTCCGGTTCCCAGGGTTGTCCAAAACAAGCGCCATGAACGAAACCTCTGAAAAACCCAGCAACGTGGTCGACCTGGACGCGGTGCGCGGTGTCAATCTTAATGCCGCCGACGCGAGCACCACCTTGCGCGAACGCGACCTGGTTAGCGTGCCCAAACTGGTTGAGTTACGCCAGGGTGCCGCGCAGCAGGAACTGCCGCTGGCGTTGGTGCAGGGTGAGCCGCTGCACGAAATGCCACAGGACCTGTATATCCCGCCGGCCGCATTGGAAGTATTCCTGGAAGCCTTCGAAGGCCCGTTGGATCTGCTGCTGTACCTGATCAAGCGTCACAACCTGGATATTCTCGAAATCGACGTTGCGCTGCTTACCGAGCAGTACATGCAGTATGTGCGGCTAATGGACACCATGCAGTTCGAGCTCGCCGCAGAATACCTGGTCATGGCGGCCACGCTTACCGAAATCAAATCGCGCATGTTGCTGCCCCGCGCCAGTGAGATTGATGAAGATGATGAGGATCCACGCCTGCAGCTAATCAAGCGCCTGCAGGAATACGAGCGCTACAAGCAAGCCGCGGTTGATATCGACGACATACCGAGGCTGGAGCGCGATATTTTTGTTGCCGATGTGGCGCCGCCGCAGGACGACCGGCCGATACCGCAACCGGATATCGATTTGAAAGAACTGCTGGTCGCGCTGGGCGATGTGCTGCATCGCGCCGATATGTTCGAGAGCCACCATGTTTCGATGGAGCCGCTGTCTACGCGCGAACGCATGGGCAATGTACTCGACAGGTTGCACGGTGGCGGCAGCGAATTTATTTCCTTTGCCGAATTTTTTAAAGCCGAGGAAGGCCGCGCGGGTGTGGTGGTTACCTTTCTCGCGATTATGGAATTGATCAAGGAATCCTTAATCGAAATTGTACAAGCCGAGCCGTTCGCGCCAATACATGTGCGTGCACGCGCCGCATAGCCGTAATAAACGCAAAACTGTAATCCAGCCAAAGGAGCAGCAGGCGATGAAAATTGAAGATCTTGAATTGCTCACGCGCATCGTAGAAGGCGCGCTGATGGCCGCCGACCAGCCCCTGGCCAAACGAGCGTTAAAAGATTTGTTCGATGACCTGGAGCGGCCAGACGACGCGCTGTTCGACCAGGCGCTGGCCCAGCTGGAGGCAGATTGTGAATCGCGTGGCTACGAATTAGTCCGCGTTGCCAGCGGTTACCGATTCCAGGTGCGCCAGGAACTGGGCCAATGGGTTAGCAAACTCTGGAAAGAGCGTGCACCACGCTACACGCGCGCGCTACTTGAAACACTGGCACTGGTGGCCTATCGCCAGCCGATTACCCGCGGCGAAATAGAAGAAATTCGCGGCGTTGCAGTGAGTACACAAATTATTAGAACCTTGCTTGAGCGCGACTGGGTGAAGGTGGTTGGGCACCGCGATGTGCCTGGCCGGCCGGCTATTTATGCAACCACCAAGCAGTTTCTCGATTACTTCAACCTGAAGAGCCTGGATCAATTGCCGCCGTTGGCTGAGATTCGCGAACTGGGAACGATAAGCAAAGAGTTCAACATCGACTTGCCACCAGAGCTTATAGAGCCGGCCAACGATGATGAGCTTGATCAGCAGCAAGCGGCCGGGGCAGCTGCACCGGAACAAGCGCAAGCATCCGCGCAAGCGCTGGATTCAGAAGCACAAGAACAAGATACGGAGCAAGATGGCGAGCAAGAGCAAGAGTCGCGAAAAGCTTTTGAAGCATGGGACAGCGTACAAAGTGAAGCAGGGCTGGATGAGCCCAGCTACGAAGATGATATTGAAGCGCAGATGTCTTCCGGCGGTGATGAACCTGGTTTGAACGTATAGCCTTTCCTCGTGGCGCTGTGATAGCGCCAATCCTTTCCCCTTCCACCAATACAGTTGTGTTTCCATGGCCGAGCGCCTGCAAAAGTTTCTTGCCGCAGCGGGCCTTGGTTCAAGGCGCGAAATCGAAGGCTGGATAGCAGCTGGCCGCCTCAGCGTGGATGGCGACGTCGCTGTGTTGGGTACCAAGGTATCGGGCACCGAAAAAATTGAACTTGATGGCCGCAGGCTAAAGCTGGCACCGCGTGACCAAAAGCGCAGGGTGTTTATTTATAACAAGCCCGAAGGGGTGGTTTCTACCCGTTCAGATCCTGAAGGCCGTAAAACAGTTTTCGATAAGCTGCCGGTAAAAAAGCGCGAGCGCTGGATTACGGTTGGCCGGCTCGATATTAATTCTACGGGTTTAATGCTGTTTACCAACGATGGCGAATTGGCGCATCGGCTGATGCATCCTTCGGGTCGCGTTGATCGCGAATATGCGGTGCGTGTGAAAGGTGACGTAGATGACGCGATGTTGCAGCGGCTGCGTGATGGCGTGTTACTGGATGATGGCGTTGCGAGTTTTAGCGACATTCAGCCAGGGCGTGAAGCGACCGGCAGTAACCGCTGGTTTTATGTGGTGCTAATGGAGGGTCGCAACCGCGAAGTGCGCAGGCTGTGGGAATCACAGGATGTGCAGGTGAGCCGGCTCAAGCGCGTGCGCTATGGCAATGTGTTTATGCCCTCACACCTGAAGCAGGGGCATTACAGCGAGCTGGAAGAGTTGGACGTGCAAAATCTTTGTAAGCTGGTTGGCCTAGCCTAGCCTCGCTCGGGTGAGGTGATGGAGCAGGCAGTGGCTGTGTATCCATGACCGTCGGGCGGCATGGACGCCGCCCGCGAGCGTACACGGATGTATTTACAGCGTGTCATGCATACACAGCCACTGCCTGCGACACAAGCAAGGCGTTTAAGCCGCTTTCCTGACCTGGTCGCGGCCATTGTGCTTAGCGCCATACAGTGCTTTATCGGCGCGATCGATGAGCTGTTCAGGCATCTCGCCGGGTAATTTTTCTGCCACGCCAAACGACGCAGTGATATTGTCGATTAGCTCGTTGGAGCCTTTTTTACGCAGCGACAGTTTGTGCATCATGGTTCGCGTTTGCTCGGCAAGTATTGCTCCGCTATCGCCTTTGCCTTCGATCAAAAATGCAAATTCTTCGCCGCCGTAACGCGCGGCCAGTGCATTGTCGGGGCAGAGGTTTTGCATGATTTGGGAAACGCCCTGCAATACTTTGTCGCCAATCAGGTGCCCATAGGTATCGTTCAATTGTTTAAAGTGGTCGAGGTCGAACAACACCAACGTGGCATCGGCAGTTTCTGCTTCACAAAGCGCATAAATTTTTTTGTCGAACGCGCGCCGGTTGCCAAGTTTGGTCAGTGCATCAATGTAGGCATCCTGTTCTTTTTGCTCCAGCTGCACTTTTAATGCGATGATCTCCAGCTCGGCGGCATTCAATTGCTGCTGAAAGTTGTTCACCACACCCGACGTTTTCTCGGTTGAGCTAATCAGGTTTTCAACCACCAGCTTGATCGCTTCCGGCTCGTTGGACTGTGTGAGCGTTTCCATGCTCTGTTGCAAGCTGCTGCGCAGGTCGTCTGCGCCAGCGCGTGTTGTATGCACATCTTGCCCTAGTTCAGCCAGCAAATTACTAAACGAGCTCTGTATGCTTTCCTGCAGTTCTATTTCATCGCGTATTACATGCTTTTTGAAAAGATTCACCGATACGTCGTGCGGGCAGGTGCCTTTGCTGGCCAGCTCGTGGTCCAACGCAAGCTTTAGTTCGGCGTCGCGATTGGAGACGTAGGTGTACCACAATGCGAAATTGCAGGGATTTGGCACAATATTGTTTTGTACCATCATTGGGATAGCTTTTTTCGCGTACTTTGCTGCCGTGATCTTATTTTCCGGAAAATCGATGGTCAAGATTCACCCCAAATAACACACATATGGCGCTAGCCCTAAATATTTAACGAGATCCCAATAGAATTTTGCGCGTGCAGCCCAGGTTTTTAGGTGCATTGTAATGGTGTGCAGCACGAGGCAGGCAGGCGTTATTTTCCGTATCGGCGCGACCCTTTTACTAGATTAGTGCATTATTTTAAAAGCGCTATGCTTCAAGCCACGAAGCGCAGCGCAAAAATAAAGGTAGAAAAAGGCTGTGGTTTTTATTTGCTCAATCGGGACAAAATATAAACTAACTGCATTGCCATAGCCCAGAAAAATGCTATGCCAGCCAGGACAGTAAAGCCCAACGCGGCGAGTTCTTGCTGCATAGATGGTGGCAGTTCTTTGTCGACCCAATACAGCATGGCGAGGCTGACAAAAAATATGACTGCGCTACAGGAAAAGTGCGCGAGACGCTTGCGGTCGTTGTGCATTAGCTCATGCAAAAAGCGCCGCGTATTCATCACATCAAACTAAGTTTGTGTTGCGCTTAGCGCAAAAGGTTTTCCAGGATTTTTTGATACATCTGCGTTAACTGGTTTAGCCCGGCAACCGAACTGCGCTCGTCAACCTGGTGTATGGTGGCGTTCGCCGGGCCTAGCTCCACCACTTCTGCGCCGGTCGGTGCAATGAAGCGGCCATCCGACGTGCCACCCGCCGTGCTCAACGCGCAGTCCTGCCCGCTTACTGCGTTAATTGCCTGCTGCACTGCCGCTATCAATTTACCCGGTTTGGTGAGAAAGGGTTTGCCACTGTGTTGCCAGCGAATTTCGTAATCGAGCCCGTGCCGATCGAGTAATTGCAACAGCCGTTGTTGTAGCGTTTCGGCGCTGGATTCGGTGCAGTAGCGAAAATTGCCAATCACTTCGAGCGAAGCGGGTATTACATTCGTTGCACCAGTGCCCGCGGTGATATTAGGGACCTGGAAGCTGGTAGGCGGAAAGTGCTGGTTACCGTTATCCCAAACTATTTCAGCCAGCTCCGCCAGTGCGGGCGCGGCCTGCAGGATCGGGTTGCGCGCCAGCTGCGGGTAAGCCACATGTCCCTGGATGCCTTTAACCAGCAGCTTAAAACCCAGCGAACCGCGTCGGCCAATTTTCACTACGTCGCCTACCGCCTCGGTGCTGGAAGGCTCGCCAACCACACACCAATCAATTTTTTCGCCCTGTTTTTGCAGGTGTTCAACCACTTTAACCGTGCCATTTACGGCAACGCCTTCTTCATCGCTGGTAATAAGAAAAGCCAGTCGGCCAGGGTGATCGGGGTTGGCGGCCACGAATGTTTCAGCGGCAACCAGCATCGCTGCCAGGCTACCTTTCATGTCTGCCGCGCCGCGCCCGCGCAGTTCACCATTCACAATTTTTGCCGTGAACGGCGGATATTCCCAA
Organism: Pseudomonadales bacterium; assembly: GCA_013043705.1. Classification (GTDB taxonomy): domain Bacteria; phylum Pseudomonadota; class Gammaproteobacteria; order Pseudomonadales; family UBA7434; genus UBA7434. The sequence goes on along the minus strand of JABDNS010000025.1, from coordinate 7,300 downwards.
TCATCGGTATTGCCCGCTGGAACCACATCGGTGTGGCCGGCAAACACCAGTAGCGGGCCGCCGTCACCGTGCACGGCCCAAAAATTATCGACCTCGCCGTAGCGCAAGGCCTGCACATTGAAGCCGGCGCTTGCCAGCCGATCGCCCATTAGTTGCTGGCAGCCCGCATCGTCGGGTGTGACTGACGCTCGCTCAATCAGTTCGCAGGCCAGCTGAATGGTGGGTGTAGGTTGCGTCATGCCTTACTCTCTGGCGCTCGACTGGCGCCGATCCGCTTGGTTGAAAAATGCCGGTTCACAATATGGCCAGGTTATTGCGGTGAATGATTTCGTCATCACCCGCGTAGCCAAGCGCCTGGCTCAGCGCATCGGAGCTTTTACCCAATATTTTTTTTGCCTCTTGCGCAGAATAGTTGCAGAGCCCGCGCGCGATTTCATTGCCCGAATGGTCGATGCAACTAACCAAGTCACCGCGTTCGAATTCGCCCGCAATACCGGTTACGCCAACCGGCAGCAAACTAACGCCGGTATTTTTCAGCGCGCGCGACGCGCCTTCGTCGAGCAGCAGCTTGCCCCGTATTTTGAGCCCACCCGCCAGCCACTGTTTACGCGCGGCCATAGGTTTACGCTTGTTGCGCAGCAGTGTGCCACAAGCTTCGCCGCGGGCTACACGTTCGATGATGTTTTCCGCATTGCCATTCGCAATCACGGTTGAGGTGCCCGACCTCGCGGCCAGGCGCGCGGCTGCAATTTTGGTTTGCATGCCGCCGCGCCCGAGTGCGCCGCCACTACCGCTGGCGGCCGCATCAAGTTTTGCATCATCCACATTGCAATCGCGGATAAGTTTTGCGTTGGGGTTGTGCCTCGGGTCGCTGTCGTAAACGCCATCCTGGTCGGTAAGAATTAATAGTTTGTCGGCGTCGACAAGGTTGGCTACCAGGCCGGCCAGCGTGTCATTATCACCAAAGCGAATCTCATCAGTGGCAACGCTATCGTTTTCATTAACGATGGGAATAGCGCCCAGGCCCAGCAAACTATTAATGGTTTGCCGCGCGTTCAGGTAGCGCCGCCTCGACGAAAGATCCTCGTGCACCAACAAAATCTGCGCAACCTGCAGGCCGAAGCGCTCGAAGCGCGCCTGGTAACTTTGCATCAGCCCGGCTTGTCCAACGGCGGCGGCTGCTTGCAAGTCGTGCAGTGTGTTCGGGCGTTCGCGCCAACCCAGGCGTTGGATACCTTCGGCTACTGCACCCGATGAAACCAGCACAACATCAGCACCGCTGCTTCGCAATGCTGCGATCTGGCCGATCCACTTGTCCAGCGAGTCATGCGCTAGCGCGTTGCCATTGTCGGTAAGCAACGCACTGCCAATTTTTATTACCCAGCGAAATCGCGTCGCTGCTTGAACACTTTTATTCATCGACGTATTCCACTTCGATGTCGTCGTCATCCTGGTCGCTGCGTTCGCGGGCGGCGCGCCGCTGTGCTGCGTGCTGTTGGCGAAGTTCGGCGATTCGGGTCCGCCCCTCAGCCTGCATGGTAGCTTGGCGCAGCTGTTCTTGCTCGCGCAGTTCAGGATCCTCGTTTTCGTCGCGCCACTGCTGTTCCAATGATTCCATAATCGCGTAAACGAGGTCCTGTAGCCCGGCACCACTGACGGCTGAAATTGCATACACGCCGCCGAATTGCGGGAACTGCTGGCGATACTCTTCAACCAGCTGCGCCTGCGAGGTAGGCTCGAGCAAATCAATTTTGTTTAGCACCAGCCAGCGTGGGCGCGCTGCCAACGTGGGGCTAAACGAATGCAGTTCCTTATCTAACTGTGTGATCGCGTCTGCGGGCTTCTCACCGAGCCCGCTGGCCACATCAACCACCTGCAACAATAACCGGGTTCGGGTCAGGTGTTTGAGGAAGCGAATACCCAGCCCTGCGCCCTCTGCGGCGCCGGCAATCAGCCCGGGAATATCGGCCATCACAAAGCTGCGGTGCGCGGCCACGCTAACGACGCCAAGGTTGGGTACCAGCGTGGTAAACGGATAGTCTGCCACTTTGGGGCGCGCCGCGGACACCGCGCTGACCAGGCTGGATTTGCCCGCATTGGGCATGCCCAGCAGACCGACGTCGGCGAGAATTTTAAGCTCCAGGCGCAGCTTTCTGGACTCACCGTCGGCACCCGGTGTGGTTTGTCGCGGGGCGCGGTTGGTGCTGGATTTAAAACGCGTATTGCCAAGGCCATGCACGCCGCCTTTTGCAACCAGCAAGCGCTGCCCGGCAGACTGCAGGTCGCCGATCACTTCGCCAGTGTCTTCGTCTATCACCGTGGTGCCCACTGGCACCGCCAGTAGTTTGTCTTGCCCGGCAGCACCGGTGCAGTTTTTGCCCTGGCCACTGCGGCCCGATTCGGCTTTGTAGCGGGGCTGGTAGCGGAAGTCCACCAGCGTGTTCAGCGCCGCATCGGCGCACAGATAAAGGCTGCCACCATCGCCGCCGTCGCCGCCATCCGGGCCACCCTTGGGAATGTACTTTTCGCGGCGAAAGCTCAAGCAGCCGTTGCCGCCCTTGCCGGCGGTAACGGTGATACTGGCTTCATCGACGAATTTCATGATGGCAGGCGCCGGGTTGGGTGGCGGATAGATGTATGAGCGCCAGTATAATTTTGGCGGGCAGAATTTTCAGGCCGGGCTGCGGCATTATTGCGGCGCCCGGTGGCCAGGCCAGCCGGTGCTGGCTAATTTTGCAGACGAAAAAAAGCCCCGACCAGCGGGGCTTTCATCGGCACGACCGCTTCAACAAGGCCGTGCTAGCTAAAGGCCGCGCTAGGTTGCTGCGGGCTCGACGCTAACAAACTTGCGACTCTTGGCGCCTTTGGTTTCAAAGCGCACGAAGCCATCTTCAATGGCAAACAAGGTATGGTCTTTGCCCATGCTGACATTGTTGCCCGCATGCACTTTGGTGCCGCGCTGGCGAATAATGATATTGCCGGCTTTAACCGATTCGCCACCGAATTTTTTTACGCCCAGTCGTTTGGACTCCGAATCGCGCCCGTTGCGGGTACTACCGCCTGCTTTCTTGTGAGCCATAATACGTTACCTCTAATCTTTGTACTTGGATACCAGTTGGAACAACTGCGCAAATGCGATGCTATTGCATCAGTTGTTTGGCTTGTTCTATCCAGTTGTCGCGATCGATTCGACCTTTAAAATTCAGTTTTTCGTCCATTGCCTCAACGTCTGCTGCGCTAAAAGCAGCAATTTGGGCGAATGTGGTAATTCCATTTTCAGCAAGCTTTTCAACAATCACAGGCCCGACGCCGGAAATTCTTGTTAGGTCATCTCCGCCAGACTTGGCTGCAGGCGCTGCAGAAGCGGGTTTTGCGGCTGCTTTGCTGGCGCCGCCCTTGCCATCGATCGATACGATCTTGATTTCGGTAAACCACTGTCGATGACCCATTTGTTTGCGGTGGTGCTTGCGACGGCGAAACTTGACGATATTGATCTTGGGGTGCCGGCCATGTGCCACAACTTCTGCGGTTACCTGCTTGCCCTGCAGGTAAGGTGTGCCGATTTGTACGCTTTCGCCTGCGCCCAGCATCAGCACTTGATCTAGCTGCAGGGTATCGCCTGTGGCGACGTCCAGCTTCTCGACTTTGAGCGATTCGCCCTCGATAACGCGGTGTTGTTTACCGCCACACTCTATAACTGCGTACATTAAAAACGACTCTCCGTATTAGGCCGGGCTGTTGCTGGGGCCGCATGGCCCTGCCCGCGAGGGGCGTCTTTCTTTTGAAGCGCTTTAGTATGCACTTACGCACGTATGCCAAGCCCGGCAACGGTGCAAAAGGGCGCGCAATATAAGGTATTTTTCGCCCGCGAGCAAGCCAACATAGGCCGCAATGCGCTGCAGAACGAACAACGCCCGCGACATTGCTGGCGCGGGCGTTGAGCTTACTTCGTTGAGCTTCCTGTGTCGTGTTGCCTAGCTGGCGGCCTAGGCGCGTTTTGCGTGGTTACGCCTGCGACCGATGGCTCCCAGGCCCAGTAGTGCAGATCCGAACAGGTATGCCGAAGCGGGCAGCGGCACTTCCGGCGGATCCGGCTTATCGGGCGGTGTATGTGGATTGTGGTTCTTTATCCACCACCAGATTTTATAGTACAGCCTCGCCCAGTACTTGTTGACCCATTTTGAGTCTTCATGCAGGTGGGGTATCAGCCAGTGGTCCAGTGCGTCCTGGAAGCGGTCGTCGGTCCAGTAGTTACTATCAAAATCCTGCGACCATTTACCACTCTGATCGCCCGTCCGCTTGGGCATGTCCTTCAAATGGGCCAGCAGCAGTGTTTTAAATTCCTCGAGTCGCGCTGCGCGTTGCTCGTTGTCCAGGCCGCCGCCTTTGCTGCCTTTTGAGCCACCCTTGCTGCCTTTGGAGCCACCCTTGCTGCCTTTGGAGCCGTTATTGCTGCCCCAATGCCCGCTACTGCCCTTGCCAGAGCCTTTGCCATAGTGGCCATAAGCCGAATTGCGCGCTCTTTTTTGCTGCAGCTTTTTGTTTTTAAGAAAGTTACGGTAGCGCTCGTCGCGCATTTCCTGCGCCAGGCTTTTGCCCGGATCATCGCTGCTTTGATCGTCGGAAGCGCCGGGTGCCTGGTTGCTGCTCTCGGAAGCCCCGCTGGTGGAAGCGTAGCTATCGTGCCCCGAATAGAATGTTGCCGATACTGGCATGGCCAGCAAACTTGTTCCCAGTAGGGAGGTTAAAACATTAATTAGTATTTTTTTCACGCCTGGAACCCCATCGAAAGTGATCGAATTGTCTCCAGGGATAAAATTATTTTTACATTAAATGTGGCTCTAATGGCACGATCAGTGCGAAAGGGGCAGCAAGATATCGCATACCGAGCGGTTAAAATCTAACCAAATCGGACGCAATTCCAGAGAAATACTACCTAAGCTATTGATCGCTAACAACAAGAGCCAGGGGAGGCTCTAACGGCAAGGGGGGTGCCGCAACGCTGATGGTGCATTTATAACCTTGAGCCTAAATATTGTCAAGCAACGTAAAGGCAATGTAACGCTGGCGCGGATTATGCGCCACGAATTCGAGCCGGATCAGGCCAGCGCTTTAACCTGCGCATTCAGCCGGGACTTGTGCCGCGCGGCCTTGTTTTTGTGAATGATACCTTTGTCGGCCATGCGGTCGATAACCGGAACGGCTTGGGCGTAGGCCTGGGCGGCATCTTCGCGGTTACCCGATTCAATGGCCGCTACCACTTTCTTGATATAGGTGCGGACCATGGAGCGCAGGCTTGCGCTGTGACTGCGGCGTTTGATCGCCTGACGGGCGCGTTTTTTCGATTGAGCTGAGTTAGCCAAAATAAAATCCTCTACAGTGAAGCTATGTTTCACCGAGCAAAAAACAGGCGCGAGATTATTCAGAGTAAGGCCGCAGATGTCAATAGTATGAATGTAGTGCTTGCTGTTGGTTATACTCGCGGCTGTCTGTGCCCCCGGCCCTAGCCAACAGCACTCCAGCCATTTTACTGAGGCATGAGCATGCCAGCTTCCGACCAATTCAACCCACTCGCCGTTGCGGTGCTGACCGTGTCAGATTCGCGCGGCCCGGAGCAGGATAGCTCAGGTGACTTTTTAGCGCAGGCATTGCAATCTGCCGGGCATAAGCTGGCTGCGCGCGCACTGGTGCCCGACGATATCTACCGGATTCGCGCGCAAGTATCTGCATGGATCGCCGACCCGCATACGGATGCCATATTGATTACCGGTGGCACGGGCTTTAGCGGGCGCGATTCAACCCCGGAAGCAATAGCGGTGTTGTTCGATAAACCCATCGATGGCTTCGGTGAGCTTTTCCGCCACCTTTCGCTGCACGATATTGGTACCTCAACGATTCAGTCCAGGGCGCTGGCCGGTTTCGCCAACCATACCGTGATCTTTGCCATGCCCGGTTCGACCGGCGCTTGTGAGTTGGCCTGGCAGAAAATTTTGCTAGAGCAACTCGACAGCCGGCATCGGCCCTGCAATTTTTATGGCGTGCTGCGAGTGTCCGCGGGCCGCGCTAAAAACCATTAGCAAGCTCAATAGAAAGCCTGATAAAGACGCGACTCGCCGCCATGCTGGAATTTAAACCCGCGCTAACGCAGCTGCTGGAATCCGTAAGCCCGATTGCCGAGCGTGAGGTGCTTTCGCTGCAGCAAGCCGGCGGCCGCGTCATTGCCGCCGACCTGAACGCAGGCTGCAACGCCCCTGCGTTTGATAACAGTGCAATGGACGGTTATGCCGTGCGCGCGTCGGATATCGAAGCGGGCAAAGCGCTACCCGTGTCGCAGCGCATTGCCGCTGGTGCTAGTGCAGCGGCTTTGGCGCCAGGTACCAGCGCGAGGATTTTTACCGGCGCAATGTTGCCGGCCGGCGCGGATACCGTTGTGATGCAAGAGCAGGCCCAACTCGTTGAAGACGGCGTGGTATTCACCGCAGAAGTGAAGCGCGGTGCCAACGTGCGTTGTGCCGGCGAAGATTTCCGCCAGGGCGAGCGCCTGGCAGAGCAGGGTGAAACGCTGCGGCCAGCCAGCATTGGCCGGCTCGCCGCGGCTGGATGTGGCCAACTGCCCTGTTACGCGCGCCCGCGTGTGGCATTTTTTTCAAGCGGCGACGAACTTGCGGAGCCGGGTGAGGCGCTCGGCGCCGGGCAAATCTACAATTCCAATCGCTATGCCTTGTACCAGCAATTGCTTGGCCTGGGTGCGGTGCCCGAGGACCTGGGTCGCTGCCCTGACCAGTTTGATGCAAGCTGCGAATTTCTGCGCCGCGCCGCCGCATCGGCAGATTGTGTGATTAGCACTGGCGGCATGTCGGTGGGCGAAGAAGACCACGTGCGGGCGGCGGCGCAAGCGGTAGGCGCTGTCGATTTCTGGAAAATTGCACTCAAGCCGGGTAAGCCGCTGGCGTTCGGTAGCATTGGCAGCGCCGCTTTTTTTGGTTTGCCGGGCAACCCGGTTTCTGCATTCGTGACGTTCCAGCTGCTGGTGCGCCCCTGGTTGCTCAAGCGCGCCGGCGCAAACCATTGGCAGCATATTGCACTGCCGGCACGTGCTGATTTCAGCATGGAAAATCGTGGTGGGCGATTGAACTTCTTGCGCGCTACGCTGCGCGTAGACAGCGACGGCAAGTTATGCGTAAGCCGTTATCCCGAGCAGGGCTCAGGGTTGGTTTCTTCACTGGTTGCATCAAATGCATTGCTGCCGCTGGCGGCAAAAAGCAGCATAGCGCAGGGACAAATTGTCGAGGTTTTGAGC
>JABDNS010000109.1 GCA_013043705.1 Pseudomonadales bacterium | reverse complement strand
CGCTAGCCGAGCAAGTGCAGGGCGCCTACGCGGCGGCGCAAGAAGATTTTAATGGCAGTGCACGGGCGCACAATGTAGCTGCCGAGCCTGTGGATGAAAAAACTGCTGCGCAACTGGATGACCAGGTAAAGGCAGGTTTGATATCGCAAATTAGCAAAATGCGTTTTTACCAGAAGTTGCTGGAAGAATTACAGGCGGCGAGCGCGGTAATGGGCGCATGAAAATTGTTTTATTGATTAAATTGGTAAGTAAGCAAGGTTTATAGCGTTGGCACTTCTGCAAATTTCAGAGCCCGGCAAATCGCCAATGCCGCACGAAAAAAAGCGTGCGGCAGGAATTGATTTGGGCACTACCAATTCACTGGTTGCTACGGTGCAGGCTGGCGGCGAAGCACGCGTGATTGCCGATGCTGACGGAAACACGCTGCTGCCCTCGGTTGTGCACTACGCCGCCGATGGCAAACGCCTGCTCGGCGACGCGGCCATGTTGCGTGCCATTGCCGAACCCGGCAGTACGCTGGCATCTTTTAAGCGCTGGCTGGGTCGCAGTAAGCACGAATTAAAAAGCGAGTCGGCCAACGAAGGCTACGAATTTGTGCTGGCCGATGAAGCGTCGGGCAATGCGGTAGCGGTGCAAACTGGCGCGGGTAAAATTACCGCAGTGGAGGCATCGGCCGCCATCCTTGCCGAATTGGCCGCGCGCGCCGAAAGCTCGCTGGGCGGCCCGCTGCAAGGCGTGGTGATTACCGTGCCCGCATATTTTGATGATGCCCAGCGCCAGGCCACCAGGGACGCGGCGCGCGTGGCGGGCATTAACGTGCTCAGGCTTATTAATGAACCGACCGCTGCGGCGGTTGCCTACGGTCTTGATAATGCTAACGACCGCTACATTGCGGTTTACGATTTAGGTGGCGGCACCTTCGATATATCTATATTGCAGCTCAGTGAAGGCGTGTTCGAGGTTTTGGCCACTGGTGGTGATGCGGCGTTGGGGGGCGATGACTTCGACCGCGCTATTGTTGGCTGGGCGCTTGCACAAGCAGGTATCGATTCTGCCACGCTGTCGGCTTCAGCCCAGCGCGAATTACTTATCGCGGCCCGCGCAGCGAAACAAACCCTTAGCGAACAGGATTCGGCGCGCCTAAGAATTAGCGCTGAACACGTTAAGTGGCAAGGCGAATTAAGCAGGGCCGAGTTCAATAAAATAGTAGCGCCACTGGTAGAGCAAACGCTGTCGGCGTGCAGGCGTTGCCTGGGCGATGCTGGCTTGAAAACCATAGACATTGCCGATGTGGTGCTGGTAGGTGGTTCAACGCGCGTGCCGCTGGTGCGTGAAAAAGTTCAGGTACTGTTTGGTAAGGCCCCGCACGTGGGTGTAGACCCCGATAAAGTCGTTGCGCTAGGTGCCGCACTGCAGGCAGACCGCCTGGTGGGTAACAAGCAAGACAAAGAGTTGTTACTGCTCGACGTGCTGCCGCTGTCGTTGGGTATAGAAACCATGGGCGGGCTGGTAGAGAAAATTATTCACCGCAACACTGCGATTCCCTGCACACGCGCGCAGGAATTTACTACTTACAAGGATGGCCAAACCGCGTTACTGCTGCATGTGTTGCAGGGCGAGCGCGAACGCATTAAAGATTGTCGCTCACTGGCGCGTTTTGAGTTGCGCGGTATACCGCCCATGGTGGCGGGCGCCGCGCGTATACAAGTGAGCTTTGCGGTGGATGCCAACGGCATGCTTTCGGTCAGCGCGCAAGAGGAGAGCACTGGCGTAGAAAGTACAATTACGGTGCAACCCTCGTATGGCCTTAACGAATCGCAGATTACCGAGATGTTGCGTGCCTCTTATGAAAACGCTGCAGATGATCGCGACCAGCGCGCGCTGATCGAACAACGCGTTGAAGCCGAAGCGCTGCTGGCTGCGGTAGGCGCCGCGCTAAATCAAGATGGCGATCTGCTGGCTGACGAAGAGCGCAAAGTAGTTGATGCGGCGATTGTGCAATTGCGTGCCTGCGTAAACGGCAACAGCACAGCAGAAATTTCCGATGCCGTGGCCAGGCTTGGGCATAGCACCGAAGCTTTTGCGGCCAGGCGCATGAACAAGAGTATTGCCAGGGCACTGCAGGGCAAGCGTGTAGACGACCTTGCAGCGGAAGCCGCCAGCGATACAGCGAGCTAGCGCTTCGAAAATTACTTTTCGCGAGGAGCAAACAAGTTTGCCGCAAATTATCGTATTACCCCATCCTGAGCTTGCACCCGACGGTGCGGCGTTTGAAGCAGAGCCGGGCGTTAGCATTTGCGACGCGTTGTTACAAAACGACGTAGAGATTGAGCACGCCTGTGAAAAATCCTGTGCCTGCACGACTTGCCACGTTATTGTACGTGAGGGATTTGACACACTCGATGAAGCCGACGAGCTTGAAGAGGACTACCTGGATAAAGCCTGGGGTGTGGAACCTGAAAGCCGGCTCAGTTGCCAGGCCATAGTAAAGCAAGATGACCTGGTGGTTGAAATTCCCAAATACACCATCAATCACGCACGTGAATAATTGCAGCGGCCCGCTGTTTGGCGCACCCATCTCTAAGTCGCGAGGTAAATTCGAATGCAATGGTCCGATATAAACGATATAGCTGTCGAGCTTTGCGAGGCGCACGAAGAAGTCGACCCACTCAAGGTGAATTTCGTTGATCTACGCAACTGGGTGATCGCGCTGGAAGGCTTCAACGATGACCCCTACCGATGTGGTGAAAAAATACTCGAAGCGATCCAGATGGCCTGGATAGAAGAAGCCAGCTAACTTGCACTAAACTTATAGCAACGCTTATTACTGGCGCTGCCCATGCCCAACTTACGCCTTATGCCTGTTTGTTTATTTAGCCGCTTTGCCAGCGCATCGCTGGTGGCAGCGCTATTTTTTGCGCCCGCAGCTGCGCTTGCCGAATGGTACCAGCATAGCTTCAATGTAATGGGTACCCGCGCATCGGTGGAGCTTTGGCAGCAGCGCGTTGACACCGCGAAAAAACTTGCTCGTGAAGTAGAGTTAGAAATGCGCCGCCTGGAAGCTGCGATGAGCCCGTATATAGAAAGTAGCGAGCTTAGCCTTATTAACCGCGAGGCTTTTTCCAGGCCGGTAGATATAAGCCCCGAAATGCACGCATTGCTTGAGCGCTCCATTGAGTTTGGCGATCTAAGTGCGGGCGCGTTCGATATTAGTTTTGCCTCGGCCGGCCACCTTTATAACTACCGCGAGGGCGTTAAGCCTTCGGCCAGTGCGCTGGAAACTGTTTTGCCAGCAGTTAACTACAAAAGTATAAAGCTCGAGCTCAAGAAAAAGGGCGGGACTACGGTGCGATTCACAAAGCCCGGCATGAAAATTGATCTTGGCGGAATCGCAAAAGGCTATGCGGTTGACCAGGGCATAAGGTTATTAGAAAAACACGGTGTGCAAGCTGCAATGATTAGTGCCGGCGGCGACTCGCGCATGCTGGGCGATCGCGGGGTGCACCCTGAAACGGGTGAACGATTATCCTGGGTTATCGGGGTTCGACATCCGCGCGATGAAACTCTATCGGCGCTAAGGCTGCCACTGAGCAATGCGGCTATTTCAACTTCGGGTGATTACGAGCGTTTTTTTGACGAGGCGGGACATCGTTATCATCATATCATTGTGCCTGACACGGGAAAATCCGCGCGCGGCGTGGTGAGTGTTTCAATTATTGGGCCCAAGTCAATCGATTGCGATGCGCTTTCCACAACCGTGTTTGTGCTGGGTGTTGAGAAGGGCCTGGCGTTAATCGACACGGTGCCAGAATACGATGCGATTATTATCGATGCCAATGGCAGCCTGCACTACTCTGCGGGCCTGGCCGCAGGCAAGTAATCCACCGCGCGCCCGTGCGGTTGTGGCTAATAGAAAATAGTAAAGAAAAGCCTTAGCGTGTACGCGTCGAAG
>JABDNS010000108.1 GCA_013043705.1 Pseudomonadales bacterium | reverse complement strand
CTCGTGAGGTGGTGATGGTGGTTCACGCCGGTCGTGAGCTTGCCAACGTTAGCGTTGCAGGCTTTAACGAGCAGGATATCGAAGCAGTGCTTTCCAGCAATGGCATTTTTCGCGACCTGAATTTTTATCAAGAGGATCTCTCGCGGCTACAGGGCCAGGTTGAGGGAGTGCAGTCGCTACTGGATACCATGACAATTTAGCGTAGCGGGCAGTAAAGATGATATTGCTACCGATTAGCCAGAAAACGTGTTGAAAACAGTATTTACAAGCTTTGTCGCGAAAAACAGCAACGGACAGAATGACCATGCAACAGTATGACTACGATATTGCCGTAATCGGCAGTGGGCCTGCAGGGCAAAAGGCAGCGATACAGGGTGCCAAGGCCGGCAAGCGCGTGGCAATGATTGAGCGCGACAAGTACGTTGGCGGCCACTGCGTACACCGTGGCACTATCCCCAGCAAAACGCTGCGCGAAAATGCGTTGCGCATTTCCCAGCTACGCGCGCACCAGGACGTGTTTTCTTTCTCGCTGCGCGACGACCTGGCGATGGATTCCTTGCTCAGCAATCTCGATAGCGTGGTGAAGTCGCACGATCATTATATTAATGCGCAGCTATCCAGGAACGCCATTGATCACTTTCATGGCAAAGCCAGTTTCAGTGATGCGCATACATTGGAAATCGTTGCGCCAGGCGGCGAACTTGGAACGCTGAGCGCAGCAAATTTTGTGATCGCTACCGGCTCCTACCCGCGCCAGGCAGAGAATGTGCCGGTTGATCACGAAAATATTTACGATAGCGATTCGATTCTCAGCCTGGTTTATTTGCCCCGTTCACTTACCGTACTTGGCGGCGGTGTTATCGCTAGTGAGTACGCGTCGATTTTCCTGGCGCTGGGCGTTTCGGTAACCATGATCGACAAGTATCCGCGGCCACTGGGCTTTCTCGATAGCGACCTTACCGATCGTTTTATTGCGGCTTTCGAAGCCAATGGCGGTCGCTTCCTTGGGGCAACTGACATCACCTCGGTGGCTTGGAACGGGCTCGACAAGGTGGTTACCACCTTAAGCTGTGGCACCATAATCGAAAGCGATAAACTATTGTCTGCAGCGGGGCGCGTTGCCAATGTAGATGGCTTGAACCTGGCTGCAGCAGGGCTTGCGCTAAGCGAGCGCAGTGTCATCGAGGTCGATGCGCACTGCCGCACAGCGGTGGCGCATATTTATGCCGCCGGCGATGTCATTGGCGCACCCTCTTTGGCTTCCGCTTCAATGGAGCAGGGGCGACGTGCCAGTTGTGCCGCGCTGGGCGTTGACCTGGCAGAGATGACCAACACTATGCCTATGGGCATTTACGCAATCCCCGAAATATCTTCGGTGGGCTTAACCGAACAGCAAGCGCGCGCGCAATACGGCGATGTAAGCGTTGGCCATGCGCACTTCGGTGAGATAGCACGCGGGCAGATCTCCGACCTGCAGGAAGGCATGCTAAAGATTGTGGCCGATGCGGCAGGCAATAGAATTTTAGGCGTGCATATTGTGGGTGAGGGCGCTACCGAGCTTATTCATATTGGCCAGATGGCATTATTGCACCACGCTAGTGTGGATAGCCTGGTTGAAAACATCTTTAACTTCCCAACCCTTGCCGAGGCCTACCGGGTTGCCGCGTTAAAGGTGGTTGGCCAGCGCCAGCGCATCGATCTCGCCAGCTAGCAAAAAATCCCGCTCGCTAAGACCGCCGCAGTCGTGCGTGCTTAGCGAGATATCGACCCTGTTGTAAACGTTCGACCACTCGGGGTGATGGTTGCAACGCTCGGCTAACAAGGCAACCTGGCTCATAAAGCCAAACGCAGTCACAAAATCATCAAAAACAAATTCGCGTTGAATGTGCTTGCCTTGTAGTTTCCAGTTCGGCAGTAAAGCCAATGCCGCTTCTATTTGGGTGCTGCTCATGCGCGTGGCTTTTTTCATTGTTTGCTTCCCCTTTGCTATTGAGCGCGCCTTGCTAAAAAAACGCCCGCTTCACAGTGATCGGTGTACGGGAACTGGTCGAACAACGCGCCGCTGGTAATACGGTGGCTTTTGCCCAGCAGCGACATATTCTCCGCCAGCGATTGGGGGTTGCAGGAAATATAAATAATGTTGTCGAAGCCCGCAATAAATTCGAGTGTTTTCGAGTCTAAGCCCGCTCGCGGCGGGTCGACTAGTACGGTGCAAAAATCATAGTCGGCCAGCGAGATGTTGGCGAGGCGGCGAAATTCACGCTCACCGCGCAGCGCGGTTGCGGTTTCTTCGCCACTCAGGCGTACAAAGCTGATATTTTTCACCCGGTTGTACTGCGCATTGCGCTTGGCCGAGGCAATGCTGGTTTTCGAGATTTCGGTGCCGAGAACTTGCCTGAAAACGCGCGCCAGTGGCAAGCTAAAGTTGCCGTTGCCGCAATACATTTCCAGCAGGTCGCGAATTTCGACGCTATCGATACCACGCGCATGCGTTACCGCCCAGTTGATCATGGCTTCATTGATGCTCGCATTTGGCTGGGTAAAGCTGTTTTCGCACTGCTCATAGCGAAACGCCTGCCCCTGCACAGCGAGCGTTTCGTAAACGTGGTCGCGTTGCAAAACAATGCGCTGCTTGCGCGCCCTGCCAATAATCGAAGCGTTTAGTTTGTTAGCCAATAATGTGGCCTCAGCCTGCCAGTTTTCATCCAGCTGGCGGTGGTATACCAGTGTTACCAGTAGCTCGTTGCTGCGACTGGCAAGAAATTCAACCTGGAATAGTTTTCGCGCCAGCACTGCGCTGGCATTGATTGCTTCAAGCAACGGTGCCATGCATTGACTAATAGTGCTGCACGCTATCGGGTATTCTGTTATTTCAATGGGCTGTTTTGGCTCGGCAGGGTCGAACATGGCGAAATAGCAGCGTTTATCGGTTTTGCTGCCAGTGCTGCGCTCGTGCCAGAGCCTAAACTCCGCGCGCATTCGAAAGCCGATTTTTGGCGAGGCGTGAATTTCCAGCGCCGGGCAGCCAAACGGGTTCAGCAGTGCCTGCAGCCGTTGGCTTTTTAGCTTTAGTTGCCCGGCGTAGTCCTCGGGCGCAAAGTGCATGGCGGGCAGGCTAATCCGCGGCATGTTGGCTGGCTCGTGTTTTGCTGTTGGCTTATTCAATGTCGCGGTTGCAATGTTTGTTGGTGGCAAGCTTGCGGGCGACAGTGCTTGCTTGATACCGGCATGGCGTTGCACGCGGTGGAAGCAGTTTTTTTGCGTGAAAACATCAGCCCACAAGTCCGGCTCGGCAGTATACGCTAGTATTAAGATAAGGTGCCGCGCGGAGCTACCGAGCGTGAAAAAACGCCATTGGTTTATAATGAATGGTGAGTATGGGTGCTTCCATGTGCCCGTTGCTTTCGCACTACTTTAGATCGTTCGCACTACTTGAGTTAAAGGCGCAATCAGGAATAGTTCATGAAAACAGTTTTGGTTACCGGGGGCGCCGGTTTTATCGGCAGCCACACTTGTGTAGAGCTCCTTAACGAAGGTTACGACCTGGTTGTGGTCGACAACCTCTGCAATAGCGATGCCTGTGCGCTCGATCGCGTGCAGGAAATTTCGGGTCGTACGCTCGATTTTGTCCGGGCTGATATCCGCGATTCGGCGGCCTTAAACGATATATTTTCACGCTACAGTATCAATGCGGTAGTGCATTTCGCGGGCCTGAAGGCGGTGGGTGAATCGGTTGCCGAGCCGCTCAAATATTTCGACAATAACGTTAATGGCACCGTGGTTTTACTGCAAGCTATGCAGCGCCACGAGGTTTTCAATATTGTTTTTAGCTCGTCGGCCACAGTTTACGGCGACCCGGCCAGTTTGCCGATAAAAGAAGATTTTCCGCTTGCCGCGGTAAACCCTTATGGCCGCACCAAGTTGATAATCGAGCAAATTCTTTTTGACCTGGGTAAAAGTGATTCGCGTTGGCAATCGGTGTTGTTGCGCTATTTCAACCCGGTGGGTGCGCACCCCAGTGGTCTAATAGGTGAAGATCCTAACGATATTCCGAATAACCTGATGCCCTTTATAGCGCAGGTTGCGATTGGCCGATTGCAAGAATTGTCGATCTATGGTGGTGACTATGCCACGCCCGATGGCACTGGCGTGCGCGACTATATTCATGTGGTTGACCTGGCCAAGGGTCACCTGGCGGCACTGAGTCATATTGTGCAAACACCTGGCACGGTTGCCTACAATCTCGGCACCGGGCAGGGTTATTCGGTGCTGGAAATGGTCAAGGCCTTCGCCGCCGCCGCCGATAAACCGGTTCCGTATAAAATTGTTGCGCGGCGCCCCGGTGATGCGGCGCAGTGTTACGCCGACCCGGCATTGGCGGCCGAAAAACTGGGTTGGCGCGCAGAGCTAGGCCTGGAGCGCATGATGGAGGATACCTGGCGCTGGCAGTCGCAAAACCCGCAGGGATATCGCCAATAACGACGTTAAGGCGAGCGCAAGGTTTAGGCGGGCGCAGGGCGGGCCGGGTAGATGTCCCCTCGCGACTGCCACATCGCCGAGGCTGCTTCGAAACCCTGCTCTACGTTATCAACAGCGCCATGCGCATACAGGGCCAGCGCTACGCTACCCAGAATTGCCTGCACCGCATAGGATGGTTGCGCGCCCGATTCCCAGCAAGCGGTGAGCGCGGCCACACTTGGTTCAACTGCTTCAACTGAATCAACACGACGTAGCAGCTTTATTTCTTCGGTCTTGCCCGATCGCCACAATTTCACTTTCAAGTTAGCTTGCGGCCTATATTCCACTTCGCCTGCATCACCTTTGAACACAAGCGAGTGCTGCTCGCCGAGCAGTCCGGCAGCGGCATGATGTGTGCTTGCATAGGCCGGATGAAACACACTTTGCAGCGTAGTATGGGCAGAGAAAGGATTCAGCAGCCGGCTCAGCGTATGTACAGGCGAGCGCAAGCCAAACAGATCGCGCAAATCCATTAATTGCTGCAACGGTGGGCAAAGCGCCGCCAGCGGCATAAAAGCGAAGTTATTATTTTCGAGTTGTTCAGCGGCTTGTTGCGAGGAGGATGCTGGTGCTATACCCAATGCCTCGAGCGAGTCTTGCGCGTAGTGCCTGCCGGCGGTGTGGCCGCGGCTGCCGTGCATCAATACGCGATACCCGGACTGCGCCAGCAACAACGCGGCTAATATAAACCATAGCGGCTGGCGTCGCTTGCCGGCGTAACTGCTCCAGTCGAAGTCGATGCCCGCTAGTGGTGTATGCGCAACTGCAATATGCGCGCGACACGCATCCACAAACCCGGCGAGTTCTTCTGCGGATTCTTCCTTCACCCGTAGTAGCATCAGGAATGCACCAATCTGTACGTCTTCGGCTTGCCCCGACAAGATTAGCTGCATAGCCTGCCGCGCTTCATCGCGGCTTAGCGAGCGGCTGCCGGTTTTGCCCTTGCCGAGCGTGCGAACGTATTGCGCGAATGGGTGTTCGGTCATCGGTTTAACCACTCCCGGCCTATTCGCCAAGGGACACAGTCCAGCGCGACGGGCATAAAAAAAGCCCCGCATTGCAGGGCTTTTGATAACGGCTAAATAAAACCATTGCTTTGTTTAATCGTCCATCGCGCCCAGCAGGTGCAGCATGGAAGTAAACAGGTTGTAGATGTTCAGGTACAGCGACACGGTGGCACGCACGTAGTTGGTTTCGCCACCATTTACAATACGGCTGGTATCAAACAGGATAAAGCCTGACATAACCAGTACGATGCCGGCGGAAATGGCCAGCGACACAGCCGGTACCGCGAAAAACATATTCGCAATGCTGGCTACGATGGCAACGATAAGCCCGACAACCAGAAAACCTCCCATAAACGAAAAGTCTTTACGCGTTGTTAACGCGTAGCCAGACAAGCCGAAAAATACCAGTGCGGTGCCGCCCAGGGCTTGCATAACCAGCGCCGGGCCGTTGTCCATAGCGAGGTAGATGCTAAGTAGTGGCCCCAGCGACGCGCCGAGCAGGCCAGTGAAGGCAAACACCACCCAAATGCCTGAAGCGGAGTTCCAGGTACGTGGCAAAACGAACCAGATGAGTGCCAATGCACCCAGCGACATGCCCAGCGAAGCACCGCGGCCGATACCGACGGCCATTGCGCCGAACGCGGCAAGTGCACTGAACGCCAGCGTGAGCGCAAGCAACATGTAGGTATTCTTCAGAACCTTGTGTGTGGCGATCGAGGTGCCGACGGAGGCGGCTCTCGTGTCGAACACTTGTCTGTCTTGCATGGTCATTTTCCTCATTGGTAAATGGCCGGAGGCTACTTACGCTCCCAGCCCGATAAAGCTATTTTAGCGCAATTCTGCGCGGTGCACATCGCCCAAAGCAGGCCATTTACGAGCCATCCTGGCTGTGCGGGGGGTTGGACAGCACAGCGCGCGTTTAGTTGCTAGCCGGCCCTGCACAGCCAGGGGCATTCGCAACAGAACTTTGCCCGTTATTTTGGGCCAAATGCTTTTCTTTCAAACCCGGCAAAAGCTCGCATACTGTGAACTGGCGCCCGTTTACTTTCCACACCGACCTAGTGCCATCTATATGCAGCCAGATATTTCGCTAAAACGACTACCCAGAGAGTATTACGTCGAGTTCGCTCTCTTGGTTCAGGGTATGCGCGCTTTGCGAAGCTGTTTACGCGCGCTGCTGCTGAGCGCCAGTCTCATGGCCGTTGTTAGCGCCAGCTGGCCGGGTAGCAGCACGGCGTTTGCGGCGCAGCCGTCCGCTCAACTACACAGCGTGGAAGCACCGCATTTACGGGTCAGCCTGCTTAGCGAGCGGCCTTTTTTGGAACCGGGCAGCCAACAACAGTTTGCCTTGCGCCTGGAGCCGCAAGCGGGTTGGCATACCTACTGGAAAAACCCGGGTGGCAGCGGCAAGCCCACACGGCTTGAATGGCAGCTGCCTGCGGGTATGCGCGCGGGTGAGCTGCAATGGCCTGTGCCCGAGCGGATAAATTTTGCCGGCACAACCATTTTTGGCTATCAAGGCGAGGCTGCGTTGCTGGTTGATATTGCGATGCCGCCACGCGATGCGCTGCAAGCCATGCTTGACGATATTGAAGGCGATTTGCTGCCGATCAGGGCCAGCGCCAGCTGGCTGGTGTGTCACGAAGTTTGCGTGCAAGGTGCAGCCGAGCTGGCGCTGCATTTACCGTTGGCAGCACCCGGGCTTATTGCGGATACGGCGGAGCAAGCTGCGCTAGCGCAAGCCTTCGCGGGCTGGCGCGGTAAATTGCCGCGACAGCTGCAAGGTGCGCCGGCCAGCTACCAGCTTCAACAAGGCAGCCTGCGGGTAGAAATAGGCGCAGATTCACTCCCAGTACTGGACCGTCAACCCGATGTGTTGTTTGCAGCGCCTGGCGTGGTGTCTGCGGCCGAGCGTCCACGAGTCAGTATTAACGAGAATGGATTGACGATAACTGCTAACGCGCATGGCGCGCTGGTAGAGCCACCGGCCTTTTTGCCGCTGTTGCTCAAGCCTGCAGGGCCTGCATCAGCTACGCGCGCAATTAATGTGCTGGCACGCTTCGATGCAACACCATCCGCGTTGCAGCAAGCAGATGCACAGAATGCCGGTGACAATGTGCCGGAAGCCAACG
This sequence comes from Pseudomonadales bacterium, assembly GCA_013043705.1. Classification (GTDB taxonomy): domain Bacteria; phylum Pseudomonadota; class Gammaproteobacteria; order Pseudomonadales; family UBA7434; genus UBA7434. Next base: position 56,370 of record JABDNS010000108.1, on the reverse strand, counting down.
CTAGAGACCGCTCGCTGCCATTGATTTTGCTTTTCGCGTTGTTAGGCGGGCTGGTATTGAACGCAATGCCCTGTGTGTTTCCGGTTTTATCATTAAAGGTGATCAGTCTTGTCGAGCATGGCGGGCACTCTACAAGCCTAAGACGCCGGCACGGGCTTGCGTACGCTGCCGGTGTGGTATCGAGTTTCTTGCTGGTCGCCGCCGTTTTGATTGCACTGCGTGCTGCTGGCGAGCAAATTGGCTGGGGCTTCCAGCTGCAGGCGCCAGGCTTTGTTGCGCTACTTATTTACGTGCTATTTATGTTGGGGCTTTCTCTGTCGGGCGTACTCGAGTTTGGCGGCGCGCTGCAAAATATCGGGCAAGCCGGTGTTGCCAACAGTTCGCCAATGCGGGCATCGTTCCTCACCGGCGTGCTCGCCACCGTAGTTGCCACACCTTGCACCGCGCCGTTTATGGGCACTGCCATGGGCTTCGCGCTAACCCAACCGTTGTGGGTGGCATTGTTGACTTTTGCCGTGCTAGGCCTTGGCCTGGCGCTGCCGTTTTTGTTGATTGCGTTTATACCCGCGCTGGCAAACAGCTTGCCGGCGCCGGGTAACTGGATGGTTCGTCTGAAGGAATTGCTGGCCTTCCCAATTTACCTGACGGTAGTTTGGTTACTGTGGGTTTTTGCCAGGCAGGTGGGAGTAGATGCCGCTGCCGCGCTACTGGTTGGTATGGTTTGCCTGGCGCTGGCGCTTTGGTGCCGACGCGTCAGCCAGTTCGGGCCGCGTGCCCGCATTGGCCTTGTTGCCGCACTTATAGCCGGTGGCCTGGCAATAATGAGCTTGCTCTGGTCGCTGCAGTTGGGCCGTGCTGCAGCGGTGGACTTGGAACCACAAAACAGCGAGACACACGCTGCTGCAGGCGATAAAAAGGCTTGGTCTCAAGCGCGCCTGGATGCAGCGCTGGCTGCGGGTAAAACGGTGTTGGTCAATATGACCGCCGACTGGTGCATAACCTGTAAGGTCAATGAGCGGGTGGCTTTGTCGCGGGATGAAGTAAAAAGGGCGCTTGCGCGCCCCGATGTGGAATACCTGGTGGGTGACTGGACTAACAGCGACCCTGCCATTAGCCGCTATCTGGAAAGCTTTAAACGTAACGGCGTGCCGCTGTACATCGTTTACAAGCCGGGCCGCGCCGCGCAAATGTTGCCGCAAGTACTAACGCAAAGCATCGTGCTCGATGCATTGCGTTAGCATGCGCCGCTGTACTATCTAGACAGCTGGGCAAATGGCCTTGAGTTGGCGCCTTCTTTCTTATCATTGAAGATCCAGGGTGCAGCAACGCGTTTGCCGTTCATATGCGCCACACGCAGCGGGTAGTCGGAAACCCACTGGTTGGCATGGTAGAATTTTTCGACATCACGTGGCGCGAAATGCACGCCGTACTCGGCAACATCTACCAGGTGGCTGCTGTCAATCCAGCGCACGCGCTGGCCATAGCGCAGGTTCCAGTTGCCAATATAGGTTATCGTGCCGGCCTCGATTTCTATGCCTTCGCCGGTATATTTTTGCGGTAGCGCCCGGGTTTTCGTTTTGTCACCACGACTGGCTAAAGCCAGTGCCTTGGGCTGGTAGGTGCCGGCCTTTACCTTTACCAGTTGCATGCCACTTTGTTTCGGAATGGTCATTCGAATACCGGCGCGTTTATCGCTAAAGTTCAGCGACGAGACATAGTGGCCGAGTGCGCCTCGCGCATCCACGCCCACCAGCACATAGGCTTCGTTGGAAGCGAGCCGTTGGTAATCGCTACTGGCGGATGGTGCCGCGGCCTGGCTGGCAAAAGCGGCGCAAAGACCCAGCGCGGCGGTGATCGAGGCTAAAATTTTCATCTGCAATGTCCTTTTAGTACTGTGCATGCTGTAGGTGGTAGCGAAAGCGCTGATTTGCCGGGCGAGCCCGATGTCGAGTAATCGACAAATAACGATCATTTAACGATCGATTAGAACAAAGTGTAGACAGCTTACGCAGCGCACATGTGCGCTAGGTCACATTTTTGGCTTGTCAGTGAATTGGTGGGCAAAATAGTCAAGTAATGCCGGGTACAGGCGGGACAACAGCTGCAGGTTGTGGTGCCAGGTTGGGCTATGTTGCTGTTTTTATTAGATTAGTTATTCAGTTGGCTATTCATTCTATTATTGAATAGATAACCGGATTAAATACAGGGGTAGTTGATGACAGAGCAATTTGTGCACGCCAACGGCGTGAAGTTGGCGTATGAGGAATTTGGCAGCAGCAAAGACCCCGCGATAATTTTGATCATGGGCCTGGCCACACAGATGATTGCCTGGCCCGAGAGCTTTTGCGAGGGTTTGGCCAACGAAGGCTTTCGCGTGGTGCGCTTTGACAATCGAGACAATGGCTTGTCCGACAAATTCCATCACGCCAGGCCGCCGAATATTCCACTTGCCCTGCTGCGCGCGCGCATGGGTTTGCCGCTAAGCGTTCCCTACACGCTTAGGGACATGGCCGACGATACGCTCGGTTTGCTCGATGCGCTGTCGATAGAGCAGGCGCACGTGGTTGGTGTTTCGATGGGTGGCATGATTGGCCAGCTGGTTACCGCGTTGTATCCGCAGCGGGTCCAGAGCTTTACGTCCATTATGTCGAGTAGCGGCGATCGCAAGTTGCCCGCCGCTAGTGCGAAGGTCAGCGCGGCCATGCTACGCAGGCCCAGGTTGGGCGAGCAGGCCTACATTGAGCACCGTCTCAAGGTTTCGGAGCTCATCGGCAGCCCGGCATTCAGGCCACACCCGGAAGAGCTGAAAGAAAAAATCCTGCGCAGTTTCAGGCGTAGCTACTATCCGGAGGGAGCGTTGCGGCAGATGGCTGCCATTGTAGAAAGCGGCAGCAGGGTCAAACTTTTGCAATCAATCTGCAGGCCCACGCTGGTTATTCACGGTAAGCATGATCTTCTGGTGCCGGTTGAAGCCGGTATTGATACCGCAAGACATATAAGCGGTGCGCGATTGAAGTTATTTGATGGCATGGGGCATGACTTGCCGGCGCCATTGTTACCGCGTTTTACCTCGCTCATTAGCGAGCACGCAAGCGCTGCCCAGTAGTAACATGGTCTTAAGAGGAGCTTGGTCGCGATAGTAACCTGGTTTAGCTAATACTGGATGCAGTGTTTAAGTTTTTGCGCTGTTTTTTTGTAGTAGTTCCAGAGAAAATGCGAAAGCAACCTTTGCCGGCGCGCTTTGCTTCGTAAAGCGCCTGGTCGGCCTGGCGCACTAGCTGGTCGACATCATCGCTATTACCTTCCGACAGCGCAATACCAATACTGTGTTCTATAAAGATTTCGTTGCCGTCGCAATTAACCGGTTGCTGCGCCGCGCTAAGAATTTTCTGGACAATGCGTTGCGCATCCGCGGCATCGCGAAGCCCTTCGAGTAACAAAACAAACTCATCGCCACCAATTCGCGCCGCGGTATCGTTGCGGCGGCTGGCATTCTTTAAGCGTTGCGCCACGCCGAGCAGCGCCGCATCACCTGCCGGGTGCCCATAAGTATCGTTAACCCTTTTAAAGTCATCGACATCCAGCATTACCAGTCCAATTAACCTGCCACTGCGCTGTGCGCGCAAAAAGGCCTGCTCCAGGTGCTCTTCGAACAGGGTTCGATTGGCGAGTTTGGTTAGCGGATCGTGAAGCGCGCTGAAGCGAATGGCTTTTTCAATACTAAATCGCTTGATCGCAAATGCTATCGCATGTGACAAACTTTTTTCGTTAAGTTCGCCTTTATCCAGGAAATCCTGGGCGCCACCGAGTAGGCATTCATCCACAATCGAGTCGTTGACATTGCCGGTGAGCATAATGATTGCCGTTGGCAGGTCGTGATAACGGATGTACTCGAGTAACTCGTCACCAGTGCCAGATGGCAAGTGATAATCCAGCAGCACGCAGTCGAAGGCCTGGTGTTCCAGCAACAGCATCGCTGATTTGACGTCGACGGCAGATTGCAAATTAACGGTTAGCGGAATGCGTTCTAGCAGGCGAGCGATGTTGATTCGATCTGCGTCGAAGTCTTCAACCAGCAAAATGTTTATTTGCTTTTCCATATATTCCGCAAGTTATCCATGTATCCGCTTGAAAAATCACGTAAAGCTCTTATTTCAGTATAGGTTATTCAATGCGATGTCTTTTACATTGCTTTTTTTGACATGGCTGGTTAAAAACCATACACACTCAGCTAACAGCTGCCTCAGGCTTGGGCGCAGGTAGTTCTACAAGGCCGATAAAATCATCCATGACCTTTACAGAGGCCAGGGTTTGCTCAAACTTTTGGTGCTTTACGAAATAACCTGATGCGCCAAGGTCATAAGCCCTTTCAATGTCGGAATCGCTGTCCGAAGAGCTCATAATAAAAACACATTGATTGCGGTGTTTTTGCTCTTTGCGCAAGCGACGTAGAAACTCAAAGCCATTCATACGTGGCATATTGATATCAAGCACCACTAGCGCATCGCGCGAACTATTCGGGTTAAGCAACAACTGCAACGCGCTCTCCGCATCATCTTTTACCACTACTGGGTGTCGAAGCCCGAGTTTTTTGTGTGCGCGCTTGAATATATGGATATCCATTTCGTCATCTTCAACTAGTAAAAAATATTTCTCATGCTTCATTTTTAAACTCTCTCGAAGTAAACCAGCAAAAAACTTTCTATTAAGTTAGCGCGGGGTTGCCGTTGAATGAAAATGGTGTTTCGACTTGTTTTTGCTGCGGGCCAGGCTGCTCGAGATGTTGGCCGGGTAACATGGCCGGCAACTTTATTGCGAAGCAGCTGCCTTCGCCCAACTGTGAAACAACCGATATGTTGCCCTTCGCTTGTTCGACTATTTTTTTCACGATGGCCAGTCCGGCGCCACTGCCGCCACCGTATTCATTCTGGCCGTGCAGTCGCTGGAAAAAATCAAAGATATTTAAAAGATGTTTGTTATCAATGCCAATGCCATTGTCGCTAATGTTGATATGCCAGAAGCCATCAACTAGTTCGGCATCAACATCTATTTTCTTTTCTTCTTTATCGTTATATTTAATTGCATTATCAAAAATATTTGCGAATACAGCGGTAAGTTGAATTGGGTGGCAGTATATTTCTCCACTCGTTTCCGGCAGTGTTATCGTAACGTGCGGCTCGCCGTGGAAGCGCTTTGCAGCGCGTTGCATAATTTCTTTTAGATTAGCCGGCTGTAGGTCCCGCGTATTGCTGTCGACACGCGCGTAGTCAAGCAATGACTGCAGTAAGCGGCCCATGCGTGCGGCCAGGTCTTTTATCCCGGCCAGGTATTCCTTGCCTTCATCGGGAATGTTTTCGGCAAAATCCTCCTGTAGGAATTGTGCATAGTTATTGATGCCTCTTAACGGTGCCTTCAAATCATGAGAGGCCACGTGAACAAACTCTTTCAAAGCTTTATTCGATTGTTCCAAATCTTTTGTGCGGCGCTTTACCTTTGCTTCCAGGCTCTTGTTCATCTCACTTAGCGCCTGCTCGGCTGCTTTTCGTTTGGCAACCTCCTGTTTGAGCTCGTTGTTTGCCTTCTCCAGCGCCTCGAAGGAGGGTACGTTCAGTAGCTTGGGAACCATCGGCCATACGGCGAATGCAGTGAGCACGGACACTGCGGCGGTAAGCGCTTTAACCATTCCCTCAATGTAGTAGTAGCCGTTCCAAATATTAATCGTGCCGATGATGTGCGATGTTCCGCAACCGAAAATAAACAGGCTGAACAAAATAAAGAAACGATTGAAGTTCAGGTCGGGGCGCTTCAGCGCAAGAATCGTTAAAGTGGCCGGGATGCTGAAGTAGGCAAGCGCTATAAGTATGTCTGAGCCCACGTGCATAAATAACAGGTCGGGTTGCCACGCGAGGCAATGACCATGCGGCATGTAACTGCCGTCTATAAATCTGCGCAACCAATCCATATTTCCACCCTGTGTTTTAAACTATTTGTGCGCCTGGCCCGCGTTGCATTTTGGCGGCCTGCTTTTCCAACTTACTGCGGGAAATATCTTTCGAAGCTTAGACCAAATAGTGTGTAGCCAGCGTGCGCCTGCGCCCGCTTTGCATGGGCTGCTATTGGTGTTTATTTTTATATCGGCAGGAAAGTGCGGCACTTCCGGTTTTCTTTATATCGTTGTCTTTTATTAGGTTTTCTTGAAAGCTATTTGTGTTATTAAAATTCGCTTATTTGCTTATTTCTCGCTCGACTCTTGGCGGATTGCTTTATTAATGTTCAAAGATGGTGTGAATGCATGGCTACAAGCGCTCGCCACGCAATTGACGATGCGATTGATCACTTCTAATACTTAAGAAAGCGTTAATTTTTTACAAAGTATTGCAGCGGCTTTTTACTGCGCATGCCAGCGGTGCACTACCAAGTGTCGCAGTGGCGCTCGCCGCATGCTGCGGTGTTGTTTTAACAGGGGGTTGTGTGGGATGAATTTTGGTCAGGGTAGTGAGTTGGCTTTGCCGGAAGCGCCACGCTTCGGTGTACTTTACTTCGAGGCATTTCCATTGCAGCGTCATGCAATGTGCAACTACCTGGATGCGGCTATCGAAGCCAGCTTTGATGTCACCGTTGTTACCTGTGCTGAAGATGCAGTGAAACAAATGGAAAGTGGCCAGTACGATATTCTGGTTTGCGATATTGGGCCCACGCCGTTAATCGGCCTGGAGTGCCTGAAGCGTGTTAAACAAAGCAAGCGCCACTTACCCATCATTGCAATATTGCCTATCGGTACCAGCTATTCGTTTGCGTTGGAGGTTATGCAAAACGGTGCACACGAGTATTTACGCCAGGACCAGTTAAGTCATCGTACCTTAACGCGCGCCCTGCGCCGCGCATTGAACCCTGCCAGGTTAAGCGATGAATTATTCGATCATCGTTCAATTGATGGTGTTACTTCACTGGCCAACATCGCGACTTTTGGCGATCGCCTGCGGCAGGCGCTAACGCGGGATGATCGGCATGGCTGCGACGTTGCATTGCTGCTGCTGGATATCGACGACTTCGCGGCAATCAACCATCAGTACAGATACACAAGCGGCAATGCCGTATTACTTGAAACCGCCTATAGAATTGTGGATTGTGTGCGCAAGCAAGATACCGTTGCGCGGGTGGGCGGGAATACCTTCGCGGTTATTTTCGAATCGATTAGCAGTACGGATATTTTGCAGCAGAAGGTTCACCAAATTACGCAACGCATTGCACAGCCGTACGCATTGGGAGATGCCGAAGTGTCGCTGTTTGCTAGTGTGGGTGCTGGCTTACGTACCGATCTGGCAGGCTGTGCCAGCCATGAATTTGTCGACGCGATAGAGCAGGCTTTGTTAGCTGCCAAGCGCCGCGGCGGTAATTGCGTGCAATACGCATCACTTGCGCCTACTAGTGGCGAGCTGGAACAAGCGGCGGAATAAAACTGCAGCCTATGAGTCCACACTGCAGCTGCGGGCGTAAACTCGCTACTCTTTTGTGATCACGCGCCCCAACATTACATCGCCCATTATGGTGGTGCGGTTGATACGCCGGCGCACGCCGGGTTTGGTGCCGGTTGTGCAGTGCATGCCCCTCCAGTTATCCCAAAGCACCATGTCACCCTCCAGCCATTCATGCCAGTAGTGGAACTCCGGTTTGCGCGTGTGCGCAACCAGGCGCTCCAGTAATTCAATTGCTTCGTCGTTAGAAAGGGCGGCCTGGTGTGGCGTAATAATGCGATCCAGGAACTGCTCAACAATTTCCAGTACTTTGCGTCCGCTTATCGGGTGGGTAACCACCGCAGGATAGGCCGCATCGGCGAAATCGGGAAAGTTTGCGTCCGAGGGTTTCAATGGGCTATGCGGGCCGGGTTCGTAGCCTTCGAGGTCTACGTAACGCATGTGCCTGCGCTGCATGCAAAACGCATAAGCCACTTCAATTTTTTCCAGCAATGCTTTAGTTTCATTGTCTAGCGAATCATAAGCCTTGGCCAGATCGCCAAAGCCGGTAAGGCCATCTTCGCCTGGCACTTCCACCGCTGTGAGCACCGCGCCCTGGTTGGGTTTGGCGGTGTAATGTAAATCCATATGCCAATCCAGGCGACCAACAATTTCTTCGCCTTTATAAAAAGCCGTATACAGCTTGTCCTTATCGCCACCGTTTTCCAGTTCGAACAGCTCGGGATTTTCTGTGTTGGTGGTTGTCTTGAGCGGGTGCATTTCCAGTGGGCCGAAAACTGCGCTGAAGCGAATCTGGTTTTCCGGGGTGATGTCCTGGTTTCTGAAGACCACGATGCCATGCTCGTAGAATAGCGTACGCAGTTCTTCTTTAAGTGCGTCGGTGTAGGGCTGGTTAATGTTGAACCCCAGTACTTCAACGCCAACATTGTCTAGGGGCTTGGTTTGCAGTGTCATAGTGCGCACCTGTTTTATTGAGTATGGTTAATCAAGAATGGATGAGTCGCGATCTAACTCGCGGCGTGCCATGGCTTCCCACAAAAACGGAAAGCCGTTTTTATCGGGCAAGCTGATATTTTCCACTACTTCATCCGCTAGCGGTTCTGCACCGCCAGCCATGCGCACTTCCCACGCGCGCTTGCTGCGCCATTCCAATGTGGCCACGCGCAAGTGTGCCTGCCTGAGGTTTTCTGCAACTACCAATGCGCCGTGGTTGGCCAGCAGCGCCCACTTGGAATCACCCAGCGCTTCGGCGGCGCTAAGGCTGGTGGATTCATTTTCAAAGGTGCCGGCGTACTCGTTGTAAACCGGCAGCGCAACGCCGCAGTAAGCGCCGGCCTGGTCGTACACAGGTGGGCTTTCCTGCAGGTTTGCCCAGCGGCCACTCCATTTGGGGTGGTTGTGCACAACAACATTTATCTCTGGCCGAAGCGAGTGAATTTGCAGGTGTAAACCGATCGCCGGTGTAACGTTCCACTGGCTGTCTTGTACTTTGCCGGCTTCATCGATGGTTACTATATCGCTAGCCTTTAATTCTCCCCAGGCCAGCTCCCAGGGATTGGTTAGGATGCTGCCATCCGCTTGGCGCACAGTAATGTGCCCGGCGATGTGCTCATCCCAGCCCTCATTGCACAGCATCCGGCACATCAGTGCGACCTGGGCTTTGGGGGTAAGCGGTGGCAATAGCGGCCGTTCACCCGGATTAGGCGCGAATTTCGCCATAATGTCGGCGTTCAGGGATTCGTTTTTTTGCATGGCTGGCGGGCTCCAATCAGTTTGAGCCCTTATAGGCTAACCAAGATTCACTTGCGGCGGTAGCCATAAATGGATTACGACAGACCGACCACAAGCAGGCCAAAGTATGACAACAGGGGCGAAAAAAAAGCCCTCGAGATCGAGAGCTTTTTTTTGCTTGCCAGCGCTGGCGATGCTGGTAAGCCAATTGGCGGAGGGGCAGGGATTTGAACCCTGGGTACGTCGCCGTACGCTGGTTTTCAAGACCAGTGCTTTCGACCACTCAGCCACCCCTCCATAAGAACGCGGAAGTATACTGGCCGCTACACGCGAGACAAGCCAAATATATCGCTTTGCGGCTTTAGCGTAGACGATCTACGCGTTCTCGCGCTCCGAGCTTTCTGCAGGGTGGTCTTGTTGCTTGCGCGCGCGCGGGTCGTTAGACGCGCGTGGGCCTGCCTGTTTTTCTACTGAGGCGGCATCCGCCACCAATGGTTTGCTCATTTTTACGTCGAGCGTTCCACTTGTGATTTGATGCTCGGTCACTTCGCGGCGTTTGGCGCGCGGATCGTTGTTGGCGCGTTGTTCACCCGACGGTTTTGCGCTTGCGCTGCTGCGGTCACTATCAGCCGCGCCACTGCTGCTTGCGGAAGAGGAAGCGGAAGCGGGTGCTGGTGAACTCGTTGATTTTGCAGTGGGCATGCTAGGCGCTTCGGCACGTGGCGCTGCCTGGCCTGCAAGCAAGTCCTGTTGCACGGGTGTTTGACTGCGTTCTGCTGGCGCTTGTGATTCTGCTGCGCGCGAAAGCTCGGCAGCGGGCGCGGGCGTAGTTTGCGCCGCTGTTGCCACCTTTGATGTTTGGGCTGGCGGCTCGTTCGCCGTCGATGGCGCGGCGCTAGCGCTTGCAGCATGCTTGGGCTGCTCGCTTGCTGAAGCCTGGTCTACGGCTTTGCTCAGGTCGCCAGCAAGTGGCGCTGCGCTGGCAGCAGTTGCTGCTTCACTGCGCCTGCCGCCACGGCGCCTTGGCCCGCGTGCGGTGCGGCCGCCTTGGTTGTCAGGGCGCTTGCGCAGCGCATCGGCACCCGCTTCGCCGCCACTTTTTGCTTGCGGCGCCTGCGTGTCATTTGCCGCTACATCAGTATTTTGCTGATTTTTGTTGTCGCGAGTGTTGGCATTGCTGCGGCGGCTTTCATCGCCGCGCGATTCGTTGCGTGATGCATTGCGCGAGTCGCTGTGAGGTGGCCTGCTGTCGTTACGCGCACTATTGCCGCGCTCACTAACGGCGTTATTGTCTTGTGCGACCTTTACTTCGCGATTGTCTTGTCTGTTGTCTTGCCTATTATCCTGGCGATTATCGTTGCGTCGATTGCGACCACCGCGACTGCGGTTGCTGCGTTGACTATCGCGTTGATTGTCGCTCGCCGCTTTTTCGTTCTCGCGAACATTGTCGCGAGCATTATCTTGTTGATTAGCTCGTTGATTGTCACGCTGGTTGCCGCGATTTTTTTCACGGTTGGCATCGCGCCCTTCACCACGCGGCTTGCGGCCACGCTGCGAATCGTTGCGTCCGCGACCGTCGCTCCTGCGTCCGTCGCCCGGTTTTCTGTTGCGCGCGCCTTGTGCGCTACCGCGTTTGGCCGGGGTGCTACTGGTATTCTTGCGAGCCTGTGGCTCACTGGCTTGCGTGCTGGCCGCTGATGCAGCGCTGGCTGCGCTGCCAAACAGGCGTGTAACCAGGCCTTTCAGGAAGCCACCGCCGGATTCGGCAGGCTGTGTCGCCGGCTGCGGTACGGCGGCAGGTTCAGCGGTGCTTACTGGCCTTGGTTTGTTCGGTGACAGCGAAGCGGTGCTAACAGCCGCTACAGGATGGGTAACCACCTCTTGTGCGCGGGCATCGAGGATCGATTCTTCGATTTCAGACTCATTGGTTATGTCGAAGCTCGCTGCCTCGCCAACTTCGCTATCGCCTTCGCGCAGTCGCGTTACTTCGTAGTGCGGCGTCTCCATCGCGGGGTTGGGGATCACCAGCACATGCAGGTCGTTGGCTTTTTCGATAGAGCGAATCGCGCCGCGCTTTTCATTAAGCAGGTAGGTGGCTACTTCAACCGGCACCACCGCACGAATTTCTGCGCTGCGCTCTTTTTGAGATTCGTCCTGGATCAGGCGCAAGATAACCAGTGCCAGTGATTTGGTGTCGCGCACGGTACCCTGGCCACTGCAGCGCGGGCAGATAGAGGCAATGGTTTCATCGAGCGAAGGCCGCAGGCGTTGCCGCGACATTTCAAGCAAACCGAAGCGTGAGATCTTGCCCACCTGCACGCGCGCACGGTCAGCTTCCAGCGCAGCACGCATGCGATTTTCTACCGCACGCTGGTTGCGCTGGTGGTTCATGTCGATAAAGTCGATAACGATCAGGCCGCCAATATCGCGCAAGCGCAACTGCCTGGTTATTTCGTCGGCCGCTTCAAGGTTGGTCTGCAGCGCGGTATCTTCTATATCCGAGCCTTTGGTGGCGCGCGCAGAGTTAATATCAATGGCTACCATGGCTTCGGTTGGGTCAATCACAATAGAGCCGCCAGAGGGCAGCTGCACTTCGCGCTGGAAGGCTGTTTCGATTTGGCTCTCAACCTGGTAGCGATTGAATAGCGGTATTTCATCCTGGTAGTGCTTGATCCTGCTGGCGTAATTTGGCATTACCATTTCAACAAACTGGGATGCCTCAAAATAGGCGTCGGCGCCATCAATCAGCACTTCGCCAATGTCATTGCGCACGTAATCGCGAATTGCGCGCACAATAATGTTACTTTCCTGGAAGATTAAAAACGGTGCCTTCTGGCCTTCCGCAGCATTGGTGATCGCTTCCCAAATACTCATCAGGTATTCGAGATCCCAGCTCAGTTCTTCAACGCTTTTGCCGATGCCGGCGGTGCGCACGATAACGCCAACGCCCTGTGGCATGTCGAGTTGGGCCATGGTCTTGCGCAGCTGGTCGCGCTCTTCGCCTTCGATGCGCCGGGAGATACCACCAGCGCGCGGATTATTCGGCATCAGCACCATGTAACGGCCGGCGAGGCTGATGAAGGTAGTTAGCGCCGCACCCTTGGTGCCGCGCTCTTCTTTCTCTACTTGCACTATCACTTCGGTACCTTCTTTCACCACGTCCTTGATCTTGACGCGGCCGCCGCCCCCTGCGGGTTGCTTGTGAAAGTACTGCCTGGCGATTTCCTTCATCGGCAAAAAGCCGTGACGCTCGGCGCCAAAATCGACGAAAGCGGCCTCAAGGCTGGGTTCTACGCGGGTGATCTTGCCTTTGTAGATACTGGATTTTTTCTGGACGCGATTTCGGTTTTCAATGTCCAGGTCGTAAAGCCGTTGGCCGTCGACCATAGCCACGCGCAACTCTTCGGGTTGGGTGGCGTTAATTAGCATGCGTTTCATGTTGTCTCCTGCACGCGCAAATATTGCGCGAGTAAGCACGGCCGGGAAGAGGGCGGAGACAGGCGGGGCGCAGTGTTTCGGCAGGTTAGCGCGAATTACTGCAGCTGCCGGCAAACAATCCGGCAAACTTAGGGCCTCACAACGTTTTTAGTCGTTTTAAGGCCTGTGAACACCAGGGCTTGTGCCCTGCAGGCCCTACTTCGAGAAAGGGCCGGGGAGATGAGTAGCTAGCGAGGAAGCGCGTTATGTGCGGGATTGAAATCGATTTTGTTGATTTCAGCGGCCCGTTTTATTGCTTGCCGACTATGGTTTGTCGCGTCTCGCGGGCGTCGAACCGACTTCGCGGTGTAGACGACGCTGCCTGTCATCTGTCGTGTTTGATCCTGTCTGTAAAAACCGTGCGCAAAACGATGCGGTATCGAGATGCTGGCTGGGTGTGAGCAGGCCAGTTGCCTGGGCACAATCCCGTTGCGTTTAATAATCGCGCTGGAGTCCAGAGGTCGAAGCCTTGTTCGACGCCGCTCGTTTGGGCGCTACGGTTTTCGCCGCACCGGATAGTCCGGTTACGTGCTGTTCAATTGTTGGCGCTTCAAGCCCGTGGTTTACCAAAATGAATGGTTCGCCAGCAAGGTTGATCGCCGGTTATGCAATCCTCTCTTAATAAGGTTGCGGTCATGGTGCGGTGCTCGCAGGATACGCTCAGGTATCTCGCTCGCTTTTTGCCGCTGTCGCCTGATGGATTCAGGGTCGACCCAAATTTGTTTCGCGCGTTCAATGCTGCCAGCGCGTGCTTTCAGTGCTTCAGTATAGAAACGAGTGGCCGCAAAAGCTCGGCCAGTTTCGTTACAAGTGCCTATCCCATTGGCGCAATGACGTTTATTTGATCGCGTCGCTCACAAAAAGTGCAATTTATTTAACGCAGGGAAATGCGCAAAGAGGCTACACAGGCTTGGTCTTGGTAGTGCCGCAGGCCGAAGCGCGTGCTCGTTGGCAAGCAAGGCCTAAAACTAGGCGGCAACGGGCGCTAAGTTACCACTATGTCGCGCCCTGAACAACGGCGAAGCCTGTAGAATGCGGCTTCCTTTATTGGTCAATTATGCGGCCAATGACCATTATGAGCCCCGATTGCCGTTTTTATGAGCATCATCCACCATCCGGTCCGTTTTGTGACGGTCGATGAAGAGCAGCAGGGCCAGCGCATTGATAATTTCCTCGCCGCGCGGCTCAAAGGGCTGCCGCGTACCCGCTTGTATCGCTTGCTGCGAAAGGGCGAGGTGCGGGTAAACAAACGCCGGGTCAAACCCGAGTACCGCGTGGCTGCCGGCGACAGCGTGCGCATCCCGCCGGTGCAATTGCCCAGCGAGGGCAGCGCACCGCCCGCCGGTAGTCAATTACTGGCGATGCTGGAGCGAGCCATTGTTTACGAGACAGCGCAGTGGATGGTAATTAACAAGCCGGCAGGAATTGCGGTGCACGGCGGTAGCGGCGAATCGCTTGGCGTGATTGAGGCGTTGCGGCAATTGCCGGATCGCGAGGACCTCGCGCGACTCGAGCTCTGCCACAGGCTCGACAAGGATACCTCGGGTGCGCTTGTGCTCGCTAAAAAGCGTGCTGCGTTGAAGCGCTTTCACCAGGCGCTGCGTGAAAAGCAGCTGCAAAAGAATTACCTGGCGTTGGTGCATGGTCGTTGGCCGGCCTCGCTGACGCGCCTTAATGCACCGCTTTTGAAAAATGTCTTGCAGTCGGGTGAGCGCATGGTGCGCGTTGATGCCGCAGGCAAGCCCTCCGAGACATTGTTTGAACCGCAACAACAAATAGCGCGCTGTACCTTGCTGCGCGTACAGCCTGTTACCGGACGCACTCACCAGATTCGCGTGCATTGCCAGGCCGCCGGACACCCGATTGTGGGTGATGCAAAATATGGCGACGCGACACTGGACCAGCCACTCAAAGCCGAAGGCTACAAGCACCTGTTTTTGCATGCGCACTCTATTACCTTGCCCGAAACCGAATCGTTTAGGTTGGTGCATGCGCCGCTGCCGGCAGCCTGGTCGGGGTTGGTGTCGATCGATGAAGAGGCTTAGTGCGCGATGCTGTTGATATTCGACTGGGACGGCACACTCGCCGACAGCGAGTTGCATATCGTTAGCGCATTACAACAAGCCAGCGCAGAGTCGGGCCTGGATACCCCCACGCACGCTAGTTGTGCGCGCTTGATTGGCCTGGGCCTGACGGACGCCGCACGGCATTTGCACCCTGAACTGGACGCTACGCAGGTCAAAAACTTCTGCGCTACCTATAGCCGGCGTTTTATTGCGCTTGAAAACGAGGGGCATCGCTTGCGGTTGTTCCACGGCGCAGAGCAAGTGCTTGAGAAGCTACTAAACCAGGGCCATCACCTTGCTGTTGCCACCGGCAAGAGTCGGCGCGGGCTGGATCGCGCACTGGATACATCGGGTTTGAGACCAATGTTCTGCGCAACCGCCACCGCCGATGAAACCGCCTCAAAGCCCAGCCCGGCGATGCTGCATGCATTACTTGAACAAACCGGCACCAGTGTGGAAGCTGCGGTGATGATTGGCGACACAAGTTTTGATATGAAAATGGCGCAAGCGGCGCGCATGCGGCGGGTCGCTGCAACTTATGGGGTGCATGAATTGTCTGAGCTCGAGCAATTCTCGCCGGATTGGCTAATTGAAAATCCTGCGCAGTTGCTTGCCTGGCCCGCGCTTCATAATCAGGCTGGTTGATGTGTGCTGGGGCAATTGGTCTATCCTTCAAAGGGATATATGACAGTCGCCGCCCGCGCATTTTGCGCTGGCGGGTCGATAAGTGGGGAGAAAAATTTTGTTCAACGAAAGTGACACAGAGCGCGCCAGCACAGCGGCGCCGGATACGGCTAATCGTCCGGAGTGGCGCATTCTTGAAAAGGTTGCGCTCGCCTCGGTTGCCGAACAACGCAAAAGTCGGCGTTGGGGTGTATTTTTCAAGTCATTAACATTTTTATACCTGCTGTTTTTCCTTGTTATGTTAGCCCCGCAAGGCCAGCGGTCGCTTGCGCCCAGCGGTAAAGAACACGTTGCACTGGTTTCACTAGACGGCATTATCGCCGCCGACACGGCAGCCAACGCCAATGCAGTCGCTACTGGCTTGCGCAATGCCTTTGAAGCAGAAAAATCCATTGGCGTGATTTTGTCGATCAATTCGCCAGGCGGCAGCCCGGTGCAGTCTGGTTTGATCAACGATGAAATTTTTCGTTTGCGCGTGCTGCACCCGGAGAAAAAAATCTACGCGGTTATTTCTGACCTCGGCGCTTCTGGCGGATACTACATTGCTTCGGCCGCCGATGAGATCTATGCCGACAAAGCCAGCCTGGTGGGATCGATTGGGGTTATTAGCGCGGGCTTCGGCTTTCACGAACTGATGGACAAGGCGGGCGTTGACCGGCGCGTATATACCGCGGGCCAAAGTAAAAGTTTCCTGGACCCGTTTTCGCCTGAAAAGTCGCGCGATCGCGAATTCTGGAACAGTGTTTTGAAGGTAACCCACAAGCAGTTTGTCGAAGTGGTTAAAAAGGGCAGGGGCGATCGTTTACTCGACGACCCGGAAATTTTCTCCGGCTTGATATGGACCGGCGAGCAAGCGGTCGCCAAGGGTCTGGTGGACGGCCTGGGTAGCGTGGGTAAGGTGGCCAGGGACGTACTGGACCAGGAAACGATTCGCGATTACACGGTGGTGCCCAACCCGCTGGAAGAATTTGTGCGGCGATTTGGCGCCAGTGTTCGAACTTTTATTATGGGCAGTACGGTTCCGCAGTTGCTTTAGTTGCTTTAGTTGCGTGAAAGCCATTAGCTATTTGAAAGGCCGTTAGCTAGCTTGCATTACCAGTGTTGTGTGCCGCAGGTAGTTCAATACTTATAAGCAGCCCCTGCGCCAGGTTGCGCGCGCTCACTGTGCCGCCATGGTTTTGCACCACGCGGTGTACGATGGCCAGGCCGATGCCGTAGCCGCCCGTTTTTCGGTTGCGCGCCTTGTCCACTCGATAAAACGGTTCAAATACCCGCGCAAGATCCTCTTCGGGTATGCCCGGGCCTTTATCGCGAACTTCAACCAGGTAAGTGTTTTTATCTTGCCGGCTCAAGCTAATATCTACGCTTGTCGCGGTGTCGGTGTAGTGAATGGCATTGCGTAAAATATTTTCCAGTGCCGAGTGCAGCTGGTTGGCATTGGCCTTCACCAGTGGGTCCGTTTCATTGATGTGCAGTTGCAGGCGGGCATTTTTTTTATCTGCCTCAATGCGGTTGTCATCGGCAATCGCGCGCAGCATTTCGCCAAGATCGATAGTATCTTCCAAATGACCGGTGCGCTCTGGCATCGCCAAAAGTTGCCCGATCATGTCGTTTAGACGCTCCGCTTCAATGGCAATTCGATCCAATGGCTGGTCGCGATTAATTACTTCGGGAGCTTTGGTCTTATTGTTCTGGCGGGCTAGCTCAAGCGCAATTTGCAGCCGAGCCAGCGGCGAGCGTAGCTCGTGTGAAATATCCCTTACCAGTCGCTTTTGGTTTTCAATACCCTGTTCCACTGATTCCGCCATGTGGTTGAACTCCTCGGCCAGCAAGCTTATTTCGTCTTTCATTGCGCGATTGGTCACGTGCGCACGTGCACTCAAGTCGCCGCCGGCCAGGGCCTTGCTGGCCTGGCTAATTTGTTCAAGATTGCGGGTCAGGTAGCGCGCCAGCACAAAGCAGGCCGCCGCACTTATTGCTAAAGCCAGCAACACCTGCACGGCAATACGCTCCGAAAAGCGCCGCAGGCTGTAAAGCATATTACTGGGCATATCCAGCACGTAGGCGCGTTCGCGCCCGTTCAGGGTCTTTTCGCGCCTGCCCAACTTAAGCCTTGTAAAGCTGCTGGCTTCAATACTTTGCTGCTCTTCCAATAGTATAAAAAGCTTTTGAATGTCGGCGGGCAATTCTGTAGCGGCCAGCGAGTTTGCCGGATTTTGTTGCGTGTAAAAAAATACGTCATACTCGGCAAGGCGCTCGCGCCAATCGTCTATGTCTGCGGGTAAGCGCCTGACAATAAAAGCAGTGCGATGTGCAATTTCAGCGGGCGATAGGCCGTAAATTTCGGAAGTAGGTTCTTCTCGCAGTTGCTGGCTAACGAAGAATGCACCGCCGCCCAGAGCCAGGCCGGTTAACCAAAATCCCAGGAAGATTTTCCAATAAAGGTTAAGCATCCGCTTGGTTTACGAAAATGTAACCACTACCGCGCACGGTTTTAATTAACTCAACATTGGGCAAGGCCTGCGCGAGTTTTTTTCGAATACTACTAATGTGAACATCGATGCTGCGGTCGTAGCGGGTGTATTCACGATTAAGCGCAAGCTGGGTGAGTTCTTCCTTGCTGACGATGGCGCCCTGGTGGGCAAGCAACGCTGCCAGGGCATTGAACTCTGCCGAGGTTAGCTCGAAGTGTTCGCCGTTAATAGTAGATGTACGCTGCCCGGTGTTCAGCTCTATGCCATGACTACTGAGCACCCCGCTATTACTGCTGGTCGGCTGGTTCTCGGTGCGCCTGAGCACCGCTCTAAGGCGGGCCAGTAATTCGCGCGGGTTACAAGGTTTGGGTAGGTAATCGTCGGCGCCCGCTTCCAGCCCGACGATGCGGTCGATATCGTCGCCGCGCGCGGTAAGCATTAGCACCGGCGTGTTTGAAAACGTGCGCAGTCGCTGCAAGATATCCAGGCCCTGCATACCAGGCAGCATAAAATCCAGCACGATCGCATCGTAATCCTGTTTGGCGGCATTAACTTGCGCCAGGTGCTCGACCGCCGCCAGGCCATCGTGAGCTACGTTAATGTCCAGGCCTTCCTTTTGCAGGTATTCCTCCAGCAGTTCACAAAGCTCGATGTCATCGTCGACCAGCAGAATGCGGTGGGTCATGTTTTTTGCCTGCCTATCCTTTTCGCGGCCGCTTGCGTGGCAGCTGTATGATGATTTTATATCGCTGGCTAAATTGCGCTGGTGTAACAAAGCGCTGCGCCGATGTTGCGCATTGTAACCGCTGTGTTATTGCACAACTTGTAACAGTTTTGCGCCAAGTGATGCAGCCAATGTATTGCCGCAGCGGTTTGCGTTGCCAGCTGCCAGTTTGTTCAACGGCATGTTTGCGGCCAAAAAAAAGCCCGCTGGAAGCGGGCGATGTCTGGGAGTAAGAAAATCGGTTTTAACAAGAGATGAAGGTGCGGGCGCCTGGAGGGTCGCCTGCGCACATGTCAGGGCCGTTAAAACTTGATAGTGATTATCCGGAATGCGCGGTTAAGTAGGTTGGTTGCCGGGTAAAGCTGTGTAAAGCTCGCAGGCTTGCGTTCAATTAATCTACAGTAACTGTTATGAGTGCGCTCCAAGTTATTGATTTTATTAAATGATCGAAATGTTATTGTTCTCCAGTGCCCGAACCAGCGGGATCAATGGTAGGCCGAGCAGAGTACCGGGGTCGGCGCCGTCGATATGTGCCAACAGCGCTACACCAAGCCCTTCGGTTTTGATGCTGCCAGCGCAGTCAAATGGCTGTTCCTGGCGCAAGTAGGACTCCACCGTTTCAGGCGCCAGCGTTTTGTAGGTCACCGTAACCGTGTCGTGAAAGTGGTCGATGCGGTTTGTATGCCCGTTTAGCACGCAGCAGGCACTGTGGAACGCAACCCGCTGGCCGCTGCAGGCTAACAGTTGTTCGCGTGCGTGGGCGAAGTCTCCCGGTTTGCCAAGCACGCGTTCCTTCGCGGTATCGGCTTGCAGCAGCGCCACCTGGTCGGCGGCAATGATCACAGAGCCGCGGTGGCGCCGCGCTACCGCGCTCGCTTTTTCAGCCGCGAGTCTCGCCGCCAGCGCCTTGCCGCTTTCATCGGCGCGGGCACGCTCGTCGATGTCCGGGCTGTCGGTATCGAACCTGGAAACGATACGGTGTAGCAATTGCGCCCGATAAGGCGAACTGGAGGCGAGTATGATAGTTGGCATGCGAAATTCCAGGCTATTTTGGCTGCGGGCAGCCGAATTGGCCATTTCTGGTCGTGCATAGCGTCAAAAACACCCGATCGTGCGTTGACGCTAAACTTTGCCTGCCTATAATACCGCCCGATTATGAGCAGCCAAGCCCTGCCGCGAACGGTGTCGGTACGTAAATATGCGGCAGCCGGCCACAGCCTGAGCGGAACTATTCCATTGGCGAGGCTGCCGCGAGTCGCCGCTGCGATCTTGCAGGCAGCAGGGCCTTTCGCGGTAGAGATAGAGTTCGCCGAGAACGAGTTCGGCAAGCGCACACTGAGGGCGCGGGTTGATGGATCGGTTGCGCTGGCTTGCCAACGTTGCCTGAAGCCGGTGACCATTGCGGTGCAGGCAGATTCGATTCTCACAGTTGTCGCACACGATGCCGAAGCAAAGGCCAGCTTGCGAGATGTTGATCCGCTCATTGTTGAGGGCGACGAGCTGGAGGTTTACGCGCTGGTTGAAGACGAATTATTGATGGCATTGCCCATCGTAGCGCTGCATGAGCAAGAAGATTGCACAGTGCAAATTGCCGGGTTTAACACGGCCGCACAAGAACCAGCGAATCGGGGTAATGAGGCAGCTGCCGACTCGGCTGCGGTGTCGGCAGGCGAGCGCGAAAATCCGTTCGCAGTACTGCGCGAACTGAAGCCGGGTAAACAAGATTAAAGCGCTTGCTTTGTTATAAATATACGCAGGTTTAATGCAGTAAAGTTTTTTAAAGTAGTCAAGAAAGGAGCCAGGCAAAATGGCAGTTCAAAAGAGTAAAGTTACGCGGTCGCGACGCGGCCAGCGACGCTCGCACGATAGTTTGGGTAAGCCGACACTTTCGGTAGACGAAACCAGCGGCGAAAAGCACCTGCGTCACAATGTTAGCGCCGAGGGTTTTTATCGCGGTAAAAAAGTTGTAGAAAGCGGTCTGGACGATTAGAGCCCACTACTTTTTTTAACCGGACATGGTGAATAACGTGTCGCTGGCGTTTTTCTTTCCAGGTCAGGGATCGCAATCGGTCGGCATGCTGTCGGCGCTTGCAGAAGCATTTCCCCAACTAAAGAAAACTTTTGCCGATGCCTCCGCGGTACTCGGTTACGACCTGTGGGCGCTCGCCCAACAGGGTCCCCAGGAAACACTCAATCTTACCGAACGCACGCAGCCGCTGCTGCTCACCAGCAGCGTGGCGATGTGGCGCCTGTGGCGCGAGCTCGGTGGCCCGCTGCCAGCTATGATGGCCGGGCATAGCCTTGGCGAATACAGTGCATTGGTTTGCAGTGAGGTGTTAGGTTTTGAAGACGCTGTTGACCTGGTGCGCAAGCGTGGGCAATACATGCAAACCGCGGTGCCGGTTGGCGCCGGTGCAATGGCCGCAGTGCTTGGCCTGGACGACGACGTTATCGTTGCTGCGTGCGCGGCGGCCTGCACAGGCAGCGAAGTGGTTGAGGCGGTAAACTTTAATTCGCCAGGCCAGGTGGTAATTGCCGGTAGTGCTGCAGCGGTAGATCGAGCCTCTGCGGCGCTCAGCGATGCAGGCGCCAAGCGCGTGGCAAAGCTGCCTGTAAGTGCACCTTTCCACACCAGCCTTATGCGGCCGGCGGCGGAATCGCTAGCGCTTGATATCGACGCGCTGGCGTTCAGCGCGCCCCGCGTGCCCATTGTGCACAACGTCAATGCGCAACCGGAAACCAACCCGACGCGCATCAAGGCACTGATGATCGAACAAACTGCCAGCCCTGTGCAATGGACGCGAAGCGTGCAATTCATGGTGCAGCAGGGCATTGAAAAAGGCTATGAGTGTGGGCCTGGTAAGGTGTTGGCCGGCCTGGTTCGTCGCGTGCAGCGCTCACTCGTGGTTACCCCGCTGGATGACGCCGACAAATTCGAAGCGCTGGTTCAGCAGGCCTGACCGGGCACCCCACATCTACGCAATTTGCGCCAGAGCGAAACTATTATGAATGAAGATATACAGGCACGCGTTGCGTTGGTAACCGGCGCGAGCCGCGGTATTGGCAAAGCGATTGCACTCGCGCTTGGCAGGGACGGGTTTATCATTGCGGGTACGGCAACGTCGCAAGCCGGCGCAGACGCTATTTCCACTTATCTGGACGAGGCCGGTATTACTGGCAGCGGCTTTGCGTTAAACGTTACCGATGCAGAACAAGTTCAAACCGTTGTAAAAGAAATTGGCGAGCGATTTTCTGCGCCGCAAGTGGTGGTTAACAATGCGGGTATTACACGCGATAATTTAATGTTGCGCATGAAACCGGAAGAGTGGGATGCAGTTGTCGACACCAACCTGAACGCGGCCTACCGCGTAGTGAAAGCCTGTTTGAAAGGTATGACCCGCGCGCGCTGGGGGCGTATCATTAATATCAGTTCGGTGGTGGGGTCGATGGGTAATGCAGGGCAGGCGAACTATGCAGCAACAAAAGCGGGTATCGCTGGTTTCGGGCGAGCGCTCGCTCGGGAGCTGGGCTCGCGGGCAATTACCGTCAATACTGTTGCGCCCGGCCTCATTGAGACCGATATGACAGATGCGTTGCCGGAGGATCAAAAAAAAGCGTTGGCAGAACAAATACCGCTTGCGAGGCTAGGCCAGGCCAGTGAAATCGCTGACGTGGTCGCTTTCCTGGCCAGCGACCGCGCCGCTTATATCTCTGGTGAAACGCTGCACGTTAACGGCGGCATGTACATGGGCTAGTTTGCAAGCCCGGGCGGCTGGAATACTGCAGTTTTGCAAGGCCGATAGCGTGTTTTTTTGCCGATTAAAAATCGTACGAACGACGGGAACTTCGAGCCCATAGTTCAGCACTAAGCCACTTACAATTCAGGTGTTTCCATGTACAATTCGCGGCGCCGCAAAATGGGCAGCCCAAATTGCAGAAACTTGAGTTGTGGCGTTACCATTTTTTGATAGTGGTAACTTTGTTTGCTAAACATTAGCAATGATTAGCAATTAATAGTAACCAACGGGCACCAGGGTTTTTATTGCGCGTTGCGCATTTGAACAAAAACCGGAACAGCTACGGGAGAACCGCGGAATAATGAGCAGCATTGAAGAGCGAGTGAAGAAAATTGTCGCCGAACAACTCGGCGTGAAAGAAGATGAAATCCAGAATTCAGCGTCTTTTGTTGAAGATCTGGGCGCAGACTCACTCGATACCGTAGAGTTAGTTATGGCGTTGGAAGAGGAATTCGAAACCGAAATCCCCGATGAAGAAGCTGAGGCAATTACCACGGTCCAGCTCGCTATCGATTACGTTGAGAAAAATCTCAACTAGCGACAGGTTGAATTTGTAATTTTCGCTGTGCAGCCGTTGAGCATCATAGCTTAGCTGCTCAAAAAAACACGCACGAAGAAAGCGTGTTTCAGCAGCCGCACAAAAAGTTTTATGGCCGGCTTACTGTGGGCCCAGCAAATAATTTAAATGCGATATTAAAGCCGCCTGTTTCCTGCAGCGGCTTTTTTGTTTTAATAAACCGCGTGAAAATAGCAAGCTAATTTTCGACGCGATGACCAGTTGAGCAGCAGGCCGCAAGAGGAGAGAAGTATGGGTTCCAGAAGAGTGGTGGTTACCGGTCTCGGCATGGTCAGCCCGCTGGGTAATAGTGTTGCCGACAGTTGGTCGGGTATTGTGGCTGGCACAAGCGGCATTGGCCCGATAACAGCATTTGATGCCTCTGCCTTTACCACGCGCTTTGGTGGCGGCGTGCACGATTTTGACGTAACCCAGCGGCTGCCTGCGAAAGATGCGCGCAAGATGGATCTGTTTATCCAGTACGGCATGTACGCAGCGATTGAGGCGATTGAAGACGCGGGGCTGGAAATTAATGAAAACAACGCGCCACGTGTTGGCGCAGCGATTGGCTCCGGTATCGGTGGCGTTGGTTCTATCGAGGCAACCCGCGACATTATTAAAGAGCGCGGACCGAAACGGGTTTCGCCGTTTTTTGTGCCCGGCTCAATCATCAATATGATTGCCGGCAATGTGTCGATTAAATACGGCTTTAAGGGTCCCAATCTTGCTGTGGTAACCGCTTGCACAACGGGTACTCACAACATAGGGCTGGCGGCGCGGCTTATAGCGATGAACGATGCCGATGCGATGGTGGTAGGTGGGTCGGAGATGGCTACTACACCGGTAGCGCTGGGTGGTTTCGCCGCAGCGCGCGCGCTGTCGACCCGCAATGACGATCCACAAGCGGCGAGCCGCCCATGGGATAAAGCACGTGACGGATTTGTGCTGTCGGATGGCGCAGGCATGCTAGTGCTGGAAGAGTACGAGTTTGCGAAAGCGCGCGGAGCAAACATTTATTGTGAGCTGGTTGGTTTTGGTATGAGTGGCGATGCGTATCATATGACCTCGCCACCACCCGAAGGGCAAGGCGCTGCCAGCGCCATGCGCAATGCGCTGCAAGATGCCGGCATCCCTGCGTCGGAAATTGATTACATCAATGCGCACGGCACCTCCACTCCCGCCGGCGATGTTGCGGAGTGCCTGGCGGTTAAGTCGGTGCTAGGCGATCATGCAAGCAAGGCTGCGGTTAGCAGCACCAAATCCATGATTGGTCACTTGCTTGGCGCTGCGGGTGCAGTGGAGGCGATATTTTCGGTGCTTGCAATTCGCGACAACATCGCGCCGCCGACCATCAATCTCGATGATCCGGATGAAGATTGCGACCTTGACTTTGTTGCGCACACCGCGCAGCAGCGCGACATTCGCTGTAGCATGTCGAATTCGTTTGGTTTTGGTGGTACCAACGGCACGCTGGTGTTTCGCGAGCTTGCCTGATTCGCCTATGCGTGCAATGCACAATGGCGTTTGGTTAGCCCCGGACGCAACATTAAACCAATCTCCCTCTCTCGATCGTGTGTCGCACTATGGCGATGGTTTGTTTGAAACCATGTTGTGCGAGCGCGGCAATATTCCATTGCAGCGCTACCATTTGCAACGGCTTCGGCACGGATTGGCGGCATTGCGCTTCGATGCCGACTTTGCAGTGCTCGAAGCCGAGCTCGATACTTTTTTGCAGGCCGTGGCGCAGGATAATGATTTCCAGCGTATTAAGTGGTTGCTTAGCCGCCACGCTAGCAAGCCTGGCTATAGCACAGAAGGCGCGGTTTTGAATAGCCTGCTGGTTGCCTCTGCCATAGCGCCACCCGACGTTGAACCAAAAGCCTTGCGCATTATGGAATGCGAGACCCGTTTGGCAATCCAGCCCCGGTTAGCTGGGCTTAAGCATTGCAACCGGCTTGAGCAGGTGCTGGCGCGCATGGAGTTGCCAGCCGCTGAATTCGACGAAGGCTTGATGCTGGATTTGGAGGGTAACGTTGTTGAAGCTATCCAGGGCAATATTTTCCTCTTGCAAGACGGCTACCTGGTAACGCCCCCGGTAAACAGGGCGGGCGTTGCGGGTGTTATGCGAGAATTTTTGTTGCGCGAAGTGTTGCCTGGTATCGGGCTCGATTGCCGTATAGAAAATGTTTCACTGGCGGGCCTGCAAGCGTGCGATGCGATGTTTGTTTGTAATGCGGTGCGCGGCCCTGCCGCGGTGGCGTCGGTTACAACACGTAGCGGCCAGCGAATAAAGTTTCCAGGCAACACAGCGATTAAAGCGATACAGGAAAAAGTACGAGCGCGTATGTGCATAGCAAGTGATGCAGGCGGAGCGTGCTGATGGCTGCTGTATCAAAGCGCATAAAGCAATTGCTGATGTTGGCTTTGACAGCGGCTGTTGTATTAGTCATCGGCTTGTTTTTTGCCGGCAAACTTTTACACAACTATTGGTACGAAGAGTTTTCGCTGGTCGATACCGAGCAGGTTCTTAACGTGCCGGCAGGCGCCAGCCTGGGCAGGGTTATTGGTGATTTGCATCGCCGCGAGGTGCTTGCCGAGCCGCGCGTAGCCAAGCTCGCGCTGCGATTGTTCCAGCCTTCATTAACGGTGAAAGCCGGCGAATATCGACTGCCTGGGCGCGCATCGCGCGCGGCCATTTTTGAGCTGTTGGCTTCGGGCGTGTCGGTGCATTACAGCGTGACTTTGGTGGAAGGTTTAACCGCCAGGGAGGCGTTGCAAATCGTGCTCGCTGCGCTGCCCGAATCACCGCCAGCGCCTGCACCAGCGCTACTGGCGCAAGCCGATAACTTACTCGGCAATTTACTGCTAGCGCCTGCGCGGGAAATGATGGCTGGGCAAAGCAATCCTGAAGGCTGGTTTTTCCCCGATACTTATCACTTTGTACGCGGCGAGTCGGCAACAGATATATTGCAGCGCGCACACCAGCGCATGCTGGTTGTGCTGCAAGAGGAGTGGCCGAAGCGCCAGCCGGACTTGCCCTTTAGTAGGCCCTATGAGGCACTGATCATGGCCTCAATCGTGGAGAAAGAAACCGGCAAAATCGAAGAGCGCGAGCAAATAGCCGGCGTTTTCACGCGGCGCTTGCGAAAGGGTATGCGCTTGCAAACTGACCCCACGGTTATTTACGGGGTGCGCGATAGCTATAGCGGCAACTTAACGCGCGTGCACCTGCGTCGCGATACGCCTTACAATACCTATACACGAGGTGGGCTGCCGCCAACGCCGATCGCGTTGCCCGGTCGCGGCGCTATTCGCGCGGCACTCAATCCGGCTCAGGGCGATACTTTTTATTTTGTTGCCAAAGGCGACGGTAGTCATTACTTTTCCAAAACGCTGGAAGAGCACCAGCGCGCGGTGCGTAAATACCAGGTGCTTCAGCGCCGCTCCAACTATCGCTCGGCACCGCCACCCAAGTCCACTCCGGCTGCAGCTAACGCGCGCAATGGAGCAGGGTAATAAACACGTTGCAATTGCATAGCACTAACGGAAAAGCCAATGCCACTTGGTAAATTTATTACGCTTGAAGGTATGGAGGGCGCAGGCAAGTCTACTAACCTTGCATACCTGTGCAGCATGCTCGACGCGCAAGGGCTGGTTTATACGGTTACACGTGAGCCCGGCGGTACGCCACTCGCCGAAGAAATCCGGCGCCTTTTGCTTGCGCCGCGCGAAGAAAAGATGGTGCCACTTTGCGAGTTGCTGTTGGTTTTTGCGGCGCGCGCGCAGCACATAGAGGCGGTGATCCTGCCCGCGCTAAAGCGCGGCGAGTGGGTTATTAGCGATCGTTTCACCGACGCCACGTTTGCCTACCAGGGTGCCGGGCGCGAACTCGGCACCGCGCGGGTTAATGAGCTTGAGCAGTTTGTGCAGGGCGAGCTGCGGCCCGACCTTACCTTGTTTCTTGATGTGCCGCTGGACATTGGTATGCAGCGAGTGGCGAAGCGCGGCGAGCTGGATCGTTTCGAGCGCGAGCAAAGCGAATTTTTCCAGCGCGTGCGCGCCGCCTACCTGGCCCGCATAGAGGCAGACCCGGAACGCTTCATTCACATAGACGCCAGTCGAGAGCTATCCATCGTGCAAAGCGAAATTGCCAAAGCAGCCGGCGAGTTAATGAAAAATACCAAGCAAGCTTAATGTCTACTGATAACGATATCGATTGCCTGCCATGGCACAATCCAATGTTGGCCGAGCTGCTAGACCAGCGTTCGCGTGCAGCGCTGCACCCTTCGCTATTAATTGTTGCGCCCGAGTACGCCGGCAAGCAGCGATTTGCCAAAGCACTTGCGGCTCGATTGCTGTGCCAGCAATTAAATACATCCATTGAGCCGGCACAGCCCTGCGGTGAATGTCGTGGCTGTGAATTGTTCCAGGCTGCAACGCATCCCGATTATTATCGCTTGGCCGTGGCAGCAGATCGCAAGACGATTGGCGTCGACGATGTTCGTGCACTGTTGCAGTCATTGCAGTTGGCCGCGCAGATTGGCGGGGCACGGGTTGCCGTGATTGGGCCGGCCGAATCGTTAACCGAAAATGCAGCAAACGCACTTTTGAAGGCACTGGAAGAGCCTGGTTCCGACACTTACTTTATGCTGCTCTCGCAAACCGCGCGCGCCGTATTGCCCACCATTGCCTCGCGTAGCCAGCGCATTGTGCTTGGGCTGCCAAGCCAGGCCAGCCTGGCGACCTGGCTGGCGCGCTCGGTTGAAGGCAGCTCTAAAGCGGCAGTGGCGAATGCGGTGCAGCGTGCGCGTGTTTACCCGGAGCTCGCGCTGGAATTATTGGGCGACGATTCGTTGCACAGCGAACACGCTGCAATCGCAGACGCGTTGCTTGGCGGGGAACTGTCCAGCCATGCGTTGGCGGAGAAAATCGACCAGTCCAGCTTGGGCGCATTTCTCGATACGTTGATGTTGCGGCTGCTCGGTATGCTCCGCGAGCAGTTGTCTGGTATAGAGAAGGGCGGTAACCCGGCAATGACCAGCCAGACGCTGCAAACCTTGCTCGACACCGTGCTTGAGGCCAAGCGAAGCCTGTCCCGATCGCCAAACACCAGGCTTTGCGCCGCCGAGCTGGGCGATCGGCTCGCATCGATTCGCGCTGAGGCGCAATATTCGGCAACGCACTGATTAAATTATGAACATTTTTTAAAAAGTGGTAAACAAGTAACTGTGCTTGATCTGACAGAACGCCGGGCAGCGACTATATTTACAAGAGATTTACAGCGTGAATTAATTAAAATTTGCGTTGCCTCGATTCGTTCGGCAGCATTGGCCGCATCACGAGTCGCTCGTTTAAACAGATGTGGTCCGGGTATGGGTGAGTCATTGCAAAACAGCGCCAAGAGCGGCATCTTGTCGCTGACAATTAAAGACAAGGCGGTTCTGTATGCCGCGTTTATGCCTTTCCTTGAAAACGGCGGGCTGTTTATTCCCACCAACAAGCAGTACGCGATCGGTGATGAAGTGTTCATGCTGCTGAACTTGATGGATGAAGTCGAGAAGATTCCGGTAGCCGGGCAGGTGGTTTGGGTAACGCCTAAAGGCGCGCAATCAAACCGGGCTGCAGGCATCGGCGTGCAGTTCAGCGCCCAGGATGACACCGCAGCCAAAAAGATTGAAAACTATCTTGCCGGGATCATTGAATCAGATCGACCCACGCATACTTTGTAGCCAAGGCCTGCAACGCCCAGCTTGCCCCAAACGCCTGGCCTGTTGCCGGGCGTTTTTGGTTTCCAGCCCGTTGCTTTGCCAGCGTTGGGTAACTTTTCACTATGCATAAAAAAAGCCCCTGCAAGCAGGGGCTTAAGACCATAGGAGTGAAACATGTGAGACTCTCGTCTCCGGAGGTCGCCGGGGGAAGCGACATCCTTAACTTTTAGTAAAGACCGCTTTCTAGAATTGTCCAATAAATAACCAATTATTTTGATTTATTGATAAAAACCAGTAGCTTAAGAGCATAAAAAATTGAACAAAATTTACTCGTGTGGCCTTGGGGCGCCCGTATGAACACGCTGGGCGTCGTCGAAGCCTACTATGGCAGGCAGTGGACCCACGAGGAGCGCTTGCAGGTTATTCCCGCGCTGCCAGCGTTGGGCCTTACAGTCTACGTATACGCGCCAAAGGGCGATGCCAGCTTGCGGCGCGAGTGGCGAGTGCCGTTTACCACGCAGCAGCTGGATTCGCTGGGTAGCCTGTTTTCCTGCTGCCGAGCATCCGGGGTTAGGGCCGGGCTGGGTTTCACGCCGCATGGCCTGGGCTCGCTGGACGATGTCAGTGAGCGGGAGGCGCTGTTGCGCAAAGCCAGGCAGATTGCGGCGTTGCATCTGGATGAGCTGTATATCCTGTTTGACGACCTGCCCTCCACTGGCAACAGCATGGCATTAGAGCAGCTGCGCATTGTGGAGCTGCTGGTTTCGCACTGTGGTGTTGATTCGGTGGTGGTGTGCCCGAGTTACTACAGCACCGATCCGGTGCTGGAAAAGGTCTTTGGCCCCCGCCCGAAAAACTATTGGCAGGAGTGGGGCAGCGGCCTCGATGCTTCGATAGGCCTGTGCTGGACGGGTGAAGCGGTTTGTAGTGAGCACTACAGCAAACATAACCTGGCCTTTATTGCCGCGGCGTATCGACGCACGCCGGTGCTGTGGGACAACTACCCGGTGAACGACAGCGCCAAGCTGTGCAAGTATCTGCGTTTGCAAGCATTTAGCGGTCGTGAACCGTGGCTGGCTGACTACACCGCGGCGCATATGGCTAACCCGATGAACCAGGCCAGGCTATCGCTGCTGCCACTGGCAACGCTGGCGCGCTGTTACGCGGCTGGCAGCACCAGCGAGCTGCCAGCGGCTTGGGGCAGCGCCGTTGAAAGCTTGCCTGAGGCGCTGGCATTGCAGCTGGCAAAGGATGCCGGCACGTTTAGCGACTTGGGTCTGGATGCGATACGGCCGCGGGAGAAGGATCAATTACTGGGGCTTTACAGTGGCTTCGACAATGCCGAGGCACTGGAAGTTATGGCCTGGCTGAACGGCGAATACGCCTTTGACCCTGAGTGTCTCACCGCATGACCTGCCGCGTTAATCTTCGTTCAGGTGAGCGTCCAGTTGATCTTCAATAAAAGGTTTCAGCTGGTTGGCAAACATGCCCATCATCGGCCCCAGTTTGATGTCGACATCGACCTTTTCATCGCCAAGTTTCACCAGCCCGTTGACACCGCGCCGCTCAATGACCAGTTCATCGCCGTTGCGCGAACAGCTGCAGCCGTATTTGCCCTCGAGCACATTGCGCAAATCATCAACCAATTCCTCGATTTCCTCGGTTGGCTTATTGTGTTGTTTGCTAATTTTTATGGTCGCCACGCGCTGCTCCTGCTGCGATATTTGCCAGGAATCCTATTATACCGGGTGGCCGGAACGCTAGCGCGGTAGAAGGTTGCTTCTGCCGTGGTATTCGTGGGAAAATCCGCACCCTTTTTTGCACGCCACAAGCTAGCGGGAGTGCCTGCTGGTCCAGATTAGATTCTTTTGAACTGGATTCTTTAGAGAAGAGACTAGAGTAGAGGGTAGTGGCAGAATTGGCGGACGTGGCGAAATTGGTATACGCGCTGGATTTAGGTTCCAGTGGGGCGACCCGTGAGAGTTCGAGTCTCTCCGTCCGCACCAAAACATCAAACAAACCATTCGAGGTGGTGGCAAATGCAAGTTTCTGTTGAAACGCTTTCCAGTCTGGAGCGCAAGCTCACGTTGGCAATTCCGGCCGATGAAATAGATTCGGAAGTTCAAAAGCGCGTCATAGACACCGCCAAGAAAGTTCGCCTGGATGGTTTTCGCCCTGGCAAGGTGCCGCGTAAAGTTGTGCAGCAACGTTTCGGTGATGCGCTGCGCGCCGAAGTTGTTGGTGAAGTGGCCAACCAGTCTTTCCAGCAAGCGGTTACGCAGGAATCGCTAACTCCGGTGGGCACGCCAAAAATAGACTTTACTCGAAACGAAACCGGTGCAGACCTGGAAGTGGTGGCAACTTTTGAAGTGTTCCCTGAAATCGAGCTTGCCGATCCTTCGAATTTGAAAGTTGAAAAATTCAATGCCAGCGTCACCGATACCGACGTCGACGCGATGATTGAAAAGTTGCGCGCGCAGCGCGGCGAGTGGAATGAAGTCGATCGCGCGGCGAAAGACGGCGACCAGGTGAATATTGATTTTCTTGGCACCCGCGATGGCGAACCCTTTGATGGCGGTTCAGCCGATGCCTTCGACCTGACGCTGGGTGAAGGCAAAATGATTACCGGTTTTGAAAGCGGGCTGGAAGGTGCCAAGGCGGGCGATGAGCGCAATCTCAAGCTAACCTTCCCCAGCGATTACCACGCCGAAGAGTTGGCGGGTGCCAACGTAGAATTTGCCGTGACGGTGAACGCGGTGAAAGAAATGAGCAAGCCGGAGCTCGACGCAACCTTTTTTGCGGCCTTTGAAGTTGACGGTGGCTACGATGAGTTTCGCGATAAGGTTAGTGAAAATATGCACACCCAGCTTGCAGATGCAATCGAAAGTCATCTCAAGCAGCAAGTGATGGATGGCCTGGTAGAACAAAATGAGGTTGAGCTACCCGGCGTAATGATCGAGCAAGAGATCGAGGCGTTGCGCGAGCAAACCATCTCACGTTTTGGTGGCAACGCAGAAGACTTCGATCGTAGCTTATTGCCCGACGAAATGTTTACTGAACAGGCGCACAAACGCGTTGCGCTGGGCGTTATTCTAAACCACTTGGTTAAGCAGTATGAAATTCGCCCGGAGCGTGAACAGATCATCGAGTTTATCGATGACATCGCCCAGTCCTACGAAAACCCTGACGAAGTGCGCAACTTGTATATGAGCGACGAGTCCAGGCTGCAGCAAGTCAACATGATGGTGGTTGAAAAGCTGGTAGTGGAAAAAATTACCGAAATGGCTGAGCCTGGTGAAAAAACCGGCAGCTACGATGAGGTGATGGCGGCCAACCAGGCTGCTTCACAGCCCTGATCGCGGTAGCTGGAAGTTCCGCATCCCAAAGGCTTAGCCTTCGCGTTTAGCGCTCCCTGCGCTGGCCTGAGTGCTGGCGAGCAGCATATCCGCGCCAATTCCGCCAGCAATCATCCAAATTTGCGAAAAAAGCCCTCTGGATCGCGCAATTATTTTTGCGCGCAGCTAAACTGATTCAGAATGGGCGCGTATATCGTCGTATCGGCGGCGTACGGTCGCGCCTGAATCCATAACGCCAGACCCCGGAGTACAGTACATTGACTTCATATACACCTTCGCATGATCCTATCGAAGCCCTTGGCCTGGTGCCGATGGTGGTGGAGCAGACCTCGCGCGGCGAGCGCTCGTTTGATATTTATTCACGGCTGCTAAAGGAGCGGGTAATTTTTGCGGTGGGTACGGTAGAGGACAACATGGCAAATCTTATCGTTGCCCAGCTGCTATTCCTCGAGTCTGAAAACCCTGACAAAGATATCAGCCTGTACATCAACTCTCCTGGCGGCGCGGTTACAGCCGGTTTGGCGATCTACGACACCATTCAGTTCATTAAACCGGACGTGAGCACGATTTGCCTGGGGCAGGCCGCCAGCATGGGTGCTTTTTTGCTGGGTGGTGGAGCTAAAGGCAAACGCTACTGTCTAGCCAATAGCAGGGTCATGATTCACCAACCCAGCGGTGGTGCCCAGGGCCAGGCCACGGATATTGATATTCAAGCCAAAGAGATCCTGATTATTCGCGAAAAGTTGAACCGCTTGATGGCAGAGCACACCGGCCAGGATTATGAGTGCATCGAGAGAGACACCGAGCGCGACAATTTTATGAATGCAGAGCAAGCGAAAGCTTATGGCTTGGTAGACGAGGTGCTTGCACAGCGACCACACGGTAACGGGTAACGCGTTAAGCTGCTTAAAAAATGATCTTTAGCCAAGCGGGGCATCTCGTCCGGAAAGCATACCGGCTGCCAACGTTGTCTTATTTTGCAAGGCTTTTAATTCAGGTCTAATTTGCGTATAAAACCAGTTCCGGCCTGGCCTTAATGAGCAGGTAGTTGGAATTGAGCCAAAGCCGCGCAATGACCGTATTCAGGGTGAGGAAGTAGTTGAATGAGCGATAATAGCAAAGACGGCGACAACGGTAAGCTGCTCTACTGCTCTTTTTGCGGTAAGAGCCAGCATGAGGTGCGCAAGCTCATTGCGGGCCCGTCTGTGTTTATTTGTGATGAATGCGTCGACCTGTGCAACGATATTATCCGCGAGGAAGTGCAGGAGAGTAGTGCTGACGGCCAGACCGACAAGTTACCCACGCCTGCAGAGCTCAATGCGACCCTCGATGAATACGTTATCGGGCAGGCGCGTGCCAAGAAAGTACTCTCGGTGGCGGTGTACAACCACTACAAGCGTTTACGCCAGGGCGAACAGCCGCGCGATGCTGTTGAGCTAGGCAAAAGTAATATCCTGCTGGTTGGACCAACCGGCAGCGGCAAAACCCTGCTTGCCGAAACATTGGCCCGTTTGCTCGACGTGCCTTTCACTATTGCCGATGCGACAACCCTTACCGAAGCGGGTTACGTCGGTGAAGATGTAGAAAACATTATCCAGAAGTTGTTGCAAAAGTGCGACTACGATGTCGACAAAGCGCAAGTCGGTATCGTTTACATCGACGAAATTGACAAGATTTCCCGCAAGTCCGACAACCCCTCGATTACCCGCGATGTATCAGGCGAGGGCGTGCAGCAAGCACTGTTGAAATTAATAGAAGGCACGGTTGCGTCGGTGCCGCCGCAGGGTGGTCGCAAGCATCCGCAGCAGGAGTTCCTGCAGGTCGATACCTCCAATATCCTGTTTATTTGTGGTGGTGCTTTTGCCGGGCTCGACAAGGTTATTCGCGATCGCTCCGAGAAAAGTGGCATTGGCTTTAACGCCGAAGTTAAAAGCAAGGACGAGTCGAAGAACTTCGGCGAAACGTTGCATGACCTCGAGCCGGAAGACCTGGTTCGCTACGGCCTGATTCCTGAATTCGTTGGACGCCTACCGGTTATTGCCACGCTCGAAGAGCTGGACGAAGTAGCGCTGGTGCGCATTCTTACCGAACCGCGCAACGCGCTGACCAAACAATATAGCAAGCTGTTTGACATGGAAGGCGTTGAAATCGACTTCCGCCGGGATGCACTGCAGGCGATAGCTCGCAAAGCTATGGAGCGCAAAACCGGCGCGCGCGGACTGCGCTCAATCCTGGAGTCGGTTTTACTCGATACCATGTATAATATTCCCTCCCAGGAGAATGTGTCCAAAGTGGTTATCGACGCCTCCGTCATCGCCGGCGATTCAGAGCCGCTGATCGTCTACGAAAAGAGCGCCGAACCAAAAACCGCCTCCGACGAGTCCTAGCAGCCCAGATCTGCAGCTGTGGGGGTGCAAGCTTGATATCCCAGGCTTCGCCCCCATATTCTTTATAGAAATATCAAACTCGAATTCCCCGTCTGCGCACGAATACCGCCGGCAGCGCTGCCATTGGGGGTAAAATGTTGCCGTGCGAAGCGCGCAAGCGCTGTTAACGCCCTTAAATGGGCACCGAGGTTTCGCCTGATGAGTCTTTCATTGCCAGTTTTGCCGTTGCGCGATGTGGTGGTTTATCCGCAAATGGTTGTGCCGCTGTTTGTGGGTCGCGAAAAGTCCATCGAGGCGCTTGAAGCGGCTATGGAGCAGGACAAGCAAATCCTGCTAGTGGCCCAGACCCAGCCCGATACCAACGACCCCGATATCGACGCACTCTACTCAGTGGGCACGGTGGCAACCGTGCTGCAATTGCTGCGCCTGCCCGATGGCACGGTTAAAGTGTTGGTGGAAGGCGGTGCGCGTGCACAAGTGCTTGGCCCGGCCGAAGCGGTCGACGATAGCGAAGAGCCGGCGTTTATGAGCGTGGCGTACGAGTTGTGCGAAGAGACCCTGGTTGACGAGGCCGAGGCAACCGAGTTGTCGGCATTGCTCACCGCACAGTTTGAACAATATGTGAAAGCCAGCAAGAAGGTGCCTGCCGAAGTGCTGGGCTCGCTTGCGGGCATCGAGTCGGTTACCCGGCTGGTTGATACTGTGGCCACGCACCTGGCGCTTGAGGTTAAGCAGAAGCAGCAAGTGCTGGAGCAACCCGCGGTGGCCGAGCGCGCTGAATTGCTAATGGGCTTTATGGATGCAGAGCTTGAGCTTTCGCGCGTTGAGAAAAAGATTCGTGGCCGCGTGAAAAAGCAGATGGAAAAGTCGCAGCGCGAGTACTACCTGAACGAGCAGATGAAAGCCATCCAGAAAGAACTCGGAGACCTTGACGAGACCGGTAGCGAGTTCGATGAGCTGGAGGAAAAAATTGCCAAGGCGGGCATGCCTGAAGAGGCCAAAAAGAAAATTTCCGGCGAGATGAACAAACTTAAAATGATGTCGCCGATGTCAGCCGAAGCATCGGTGGTGCGCAGTTACATCGACTGGATGGTAAGCATACCCTGGAAGAAAAAGAGCAAGGTGCGCTACGACCTGGACAAGGCACAGAAAATCCTCGACAAGGATCATTATGGTCTTGAGGAAGTTAAAGATCGCATTATTGAATACCTTGCAGTGCAGCGAAGGGTTAAAAAACTTAAGGGGCCGGTGCTTTGCCTGGTAGGCCCACCCGGGGTGGGTAAGACCTCACTGGGTGAGTCGATTGCGCGTGCTACGAATAGGAAGTTTGTTCGTATGGCGCTGGGTGGCGTGCGCGATGAAGCAGAAATTCGCGGCCACCGCAGAACCTATATCGGTTCTATGCCGGGCAAAGTCTTGCAGAAGCTATCCAAGGTCGGTGTGCGTAACCCGCTATTCCTGCTCGATGAAATCGACAAGATGGGCATGGATCATCGCGGCGACCCGGCCTCGGCACTTTTGGAAGTACTGGACCCGGAGCAGAACCATACCTTCAACGATCACTACCTTGAGGTCGATTACGACCTGTCTGACGTGATGTTTGTTTGTACCTCCAACTCAATGAATATTCCTGCGCCGCTGCTCGACCGTATGGAAGTGATCCGCATTCCCGGTTACACCGAGGATGAAAAACTTAACATCGCCGAGCGCTACTTGCTGCCGAAGCAAATCGAGACCAATGGCGTGAAAGACAAAGAGATGGTGCTCGAAACCGAGGCCATGCTCGACCTGATTCGCTACTACACCCGCGAAGCGGGTGTGCGTTCGCTGGAGCGCAACATATCGAAAGTTGTGCGCAAGGTTGTGAAAGGCATTACCACAGGCGAGATGGAAACACCGGTTTCGGTGAAGCCCGAAAACCTGGTCGATATCTGCGGCGTGCGTAAATTCAAATACGGTGAAGCGGACCGCGAAAACCGCATTGGTCACGTTACTGGTTTGGCGTGGACGCAGGTGGGTGGCGAGCTGCTCACCATTGAGGTGGCTACGGTGCCGGGTAAAGGCAGGCAGGTCAAAACCGGCTCGCTTGGCGACATTATGCAGGAGTCCATTCTGGCGGCAACAACAGTGGTTCGCTCGCGTGCCCAGGTGCTGGGTATTCCTGGTAACTTTAATGAAAAGTTCGATATTCACTTCCACGTGCCGGAAGGGGCAACGCCCAAAGACGGGCCCAGTGCAGGTATCGCGATGTGCACCGCGCTGGTTTCTTCGCTGACACAAATTCCGGTACGCGCCGATGTGGCGATGACCGGTGAGATTACTTTGCGCGGGCAGCTGCTACCCATTGGTGGCTTGAAAGAGAAATTGCTGGCAGCGCATCGCGGTGGCATCAAAATGGTGGTAATTCCTGATGAAAACGAACGCGATTTGAAAGAGATTCCCGACAATATCAAAGAGGCGCTCGACATTAGGCCAGTGCGCTGGATAGATGAAGTGCTGCAACTGGCGCTCGAGAAAATGCCCGATCCGCTAAGCGACGAAGAATTCAGCGTAAGTAGTTCGGCGCCGGATCGCAGCAGGCCAGAGCAGGATGGGGACGATTCGCGCGTTAAAACCCACTAAAAGGTGGGTTTTTAGCCCATTTGTAAACATAAAAGCAAGTAAATGGGAACCGCAAAAGCCTCGCACTGCCCGCATATGTGCGCTGCTCGCTAGAAGCGTCATTTGCGCGCCGGCTTTCCCTTGACCCTGTTCTTGCCTTTGTTATAAAGTCGCGCGGCTGAATTGCCCCTGTGGCAGTCCTCTTCTCAAATGTCGCGCTAGCCGTAGCTCGAAACCCCTGCATTTTCGGTTTAGTGATCGGTGCGCTTTCGATAACGCCGCCACCGCGCGGTGAACAAATTTCCCGGGAGAAAAAACCTGATGAATAAATCCGAGTTAATTGATGCGATTGCACTTTCTGCAGATCTATCCAAAGCAGCTGCGGGCAGGGCGCTCGATGCAACGCTGGAGTCTATTGCAGAATCCCTGCGCGATGGCGCCCAAATTAATTTAGTGGGTTTTGGCTCGTTCCAGGTTAAGGAGCGCAGCGCGCGCACGGGTCGGAATCCGCAAACCGGTGAGGCAATCCAGATCAAGGCTTCGCGTGTACCAGGCTTCAAACCCGGCAAAGCGTTGAAAGACGCGGTAAATACTTAAGCGTAAATCCAGTCGGACGGCTTGCCCGGGGCCAGGTGCATCAAGTTAATTATTTACAGGTAATCTAGTTTCGCATGTTAAGAAAGTTTAGAGACGGCATTAAAGGCCGCGCCGGCAAGGTGCTGCTTGCAATCATTATTGTGCCATTCGTATTGTTTGGTGCTGAATCTCTGCTCACCGGTGGCGGCGGCCCCGCCGCAGTGCTGGAAGTAAACGGCAAGGAAGTTGATGGCGCGCAACTGGCGCAACAAATGTTAATGCTGCGCAACCAGACCGCGGCGAATATGGGTGAGAACATCGACTATGCAGCGCTAAGCGAGGAAAGATTGCGCCCGCAGGCGATAGACTTTTTGATCCAGGCGGCTGTCGTCGAGCAGGCCTTTGAAAAAATGGCGCTCAGTACGCCAGAGCGTATGATTCAGCAATCCATCGTGCGAACGCCTGACTTCCAGGTCGATGGCAAGTTTTCCAACCAGCAGATGTCGCGAGTGCTAGCTGACAATGGCTTCAACCTCAATATCCTCAAGCAGCGTCTTGCGGAAGAGCTGCGTATAGGCCAGTTGCGCAGTGCCATTGGCCAGAGCAGCTTTGTTACAGACGAAAACACCGCACTGCTAATTAAAATACTCAATGAAAAGCGACGCGCCGAATTAATCGAGCTCGGTCCGGAGCAGGTGCAGATCGGCGAAATTGACGAAGCCAGTATTGAACAGTTTTACCAGACGCATGAGTCGGAGTTTGTCACGCAGCGCACGGTAGATGCGGAGTACTTGCTGCTGGATCAACAGGATTTGGTAGAGTCGGTTGAAGACGCCGAGGTGCGCGCTGAATATGAGCTGCAAATGGAACAGTTCGAAGCCAGCGAGCGTCGTCGTGTTGCGCATATTCTTTTGGCTGTGGGAGAGGATGGGGAGCAGGATCAGCAAGCAGCCGAGGCGCGTGCGCTTGAGCTATCTGCCAGGATTAAAGCTGGCGAGCGCTTTGCCGATTTGGCCAAGCAATATTCCGCCGATACGGTATCAGCCGAAGATGGCGGTGACCTTGGTTTTACCGCGCGCGATGGTACCTTCCCTGAAGCGTTTGAAAACACGGTGTATGAGTTGGCGGAAGGTGAGGTTTCCGGCCCGGTTGTAACCGACGCAGGCGTCCACGTGATTACTGTTACAGAAATTGAAGAAGTCGATCCGCCTGGTTTTGAAGAGCTGCGTGCTTCCATTGTTGACCAGATCCAGCAGCGTAAAGCATCGCGGCAATTCGCGACGCTACTCGAGCGCGTAGCCGACGTGGCGTTTAATGCAATAGATTTGAAGGAGCCTGCCGAGGTTGCCGGCACCGAGCCAAAAGCGGTTGAGGGCATTGCGCAGAGTGGCCTGCAAGGCGAAGCTGCTTCTATAAATGAGAATATTGTATTTAACAATCCACGCGTTCTAGCTGCGCTGTTTGAAGCTGAGGTTTTGCAAGATAGGCTGAACAGCGAACTAATTGAGCTGAGCGACACCCAGGCCGTTGTGCTTAGGGTTACCCGGGAAAATGAGCCGCGCCAGCAAAGCCTGGATGAAGTGCGCGAGCGGGTTGTAGCGCGACTTCGCGAGCAAAAAATTGCCACCGAGCTAGAGCGCCTCGCAGAGGAAGTTCGCGCTGCTGCCAGTGCAGCCGGCGAGCTTGCCAGTGTCGCAAAAGACAAGGGCCTTGATGTGCGCGAGGACCTGGAGTTAACCAGGCAGTCTAGCGATGTTCCACAAGCGGTTCGCGATGCTATTTTTCAGCGCGCCAAGAGCGCAGCGGGTGCTGCTGCCTACGTGGTTGATGGCGAAGCCGGTAAAAAATACGTGTATCGCATTAACGAGGTCGTGGAAGAGGCCGATGTTATGGATGAACAGCAACAAGCTTTCTTCGCCCAGCAAATGGCCGCGATGACCGCGAACCAGGAAATTTTCGCCTATCTCGAAAGCCTGCGTGAATCGGCCGAAGTAAAACGATTCTAGGTTTTCAAATTTTTTAAAGCTAATCGGGAGTTGTCTTAGCAGTGTTCAAGGTTAAAACGTTCAACAATATTGCCGCCAAGGGTATCGCCACGCTTGAGGAGCTCGATTGTGAGGTCAGTGCAGAGCTAAGCGAGCCAGATGCCATATTGCTGCGCAGTCACAAGCTGCAGCCAGATGAGATTGAAGCGTCGGTGAAGGCGATCGGGCGCGCCGGTGCGGGCGTTAATAATGTGCCCGTAGATATTTGTACAGAGCGCGGCGTGGCGGTATTTAATGCACCTGGCGCGAATGCCAATGCAGTAAAAGAGCTGGTGATGGCGGGCCTGTTGTTGGGTTCGCGTGGCATTGTGCCGGGCATTAAGTATGTGGGCGAGCTGGCTTCGCTGGAAGATGCGGATGCCATGAACAAATTGCTCGAAAAAGAAAAGAAGCGCTTTAAAGGCGGCGAAATCCAGGGCAAGACGCTGGGCGTAGTCGGGCTGGGTGCAATAGGCTCCCAGGTTGCCAATATGGCGCTAGGCATGGGCATGAATGTTATTGGCTACGACCCTGCAATATCTATTGAAGCTGCGTGGCGGCTTTCCAGCGAGGTCGAAAAAATGGATTCGATCGAGGCGCTGTTTGGTCGGGCCGATTTTATTACCCTGCATCTTCCAGTGCTCGATGCAACGCGCGACCTGGTCAATGAAAAACTGTTGGCCATGGCGCGGCCAACCTGCAAGATACTGAATTTTGCGCGCTCAGAAATTGTTGATGGCGATGCGGTTATTGCGGCGCTGGATGCAGGTAAATTGGCAGGCTACATTGCGGACTTCCCCAAGCCTGGCATGATTGGCCGCGACGACGTGATTCTAATGCCGCATATTGGCGCGAGCACTGAAGAAGCGGAGGTTAATTGTGCGGTAATGGCCGCCCGGCAGCTGCATAGTTATTTGCGCGATGGCAATGTGGTTAACTCGGTGAACTTCCCGCCGCTGACGCTGGAGCGAACATCTGGATTCCGGCTTAGCATTTGTAACCGCAATGTGCCGAATATGTTGGGTAGTATTACCTCAATACTCGCCGAGCACGAGATCAACGTTATCGACCTGTTGAACAAGAGTCGTGATGACATTGCCTACAATATTATTGATGTGGAAAAGAAACCTTCTGGCGCGGTGGTCAAGGAGCTGGAGGCCATCGATGGCGTGATTGTGGTGCGACTGTTGTAGTCACTTTTATTTGGTGTATCGCGATGGCTTGTTGCGATAACAAATTGCAATGGTAAGCCGCAGTAGCTAACGCTACTATCCCCAGCGCAGGCCTCGCAATGAGACCTGCTTCGCATTTTGAGCCCTGCCCGCCGTTTGCACATTCTCGCTTGTGCCTGCAAAGCGCTTTTTGCCTGCCACAAGCAACTAGGCTTTAAACTATCGTTCACACGCCGCGTGCTCACTACGCATTGCCGGGCCAATAGCCCTTTGCGTTTTTTGTATTGCCGCGTAGCCATGGTTTTGCCTGATTATGCCAGTTCCCCCATTTACGCCCGTAGTGAGCGCACATGCAGGTTGCTTACGCTTTAAATCTTTTGTCCGTTGCAGTGTTAAACGCAGCATCAAGCTAGCGGTTGCAGTGGTAGTATCAGCGCTGTGCTCGGCTTGCAGCCTAACCGATACCCGTGCCGCGGCGCACAGGCTTGTTAGCCACATACAGCCTGACTTGCCGGTATTTCGCGGCTATCGTATAGAGCGCAAGCAGGACTATCCTATTTCTAAAGCTACGCCATTGTTTGTTGCTGGCGATGACCGTGAAAAAGTTAGCGCGCTGGCCGGCCAGCTTAGTGTTTACTTTCTTTCGGTTGAAGCAATCAGCGACACGGCCACACTGCGACCCGGTTTTATTCTGAAATTTGCTTCGCGCACCACGTCGACCAATAAAAATATTATCCTCACGTTGGCGGATACTAGCGATCGGCAGGTTTTTGACACGCTCAACATTGTGGTGGAAGATGGCGCGAGCGAGGCGGAAGAAAAACGACGTCTCAATGCGGCATTGTCACGCGCGGCGGCGCTGCTGGCCGGAGAAAGTTAACCCGCGCCCGAGAAAGTTTTTTTATGCACGACGAGCTGGATAAAATTTTTAATGCGGTGCCTGGCGAATCTTCTGCAAACACCCGTAAAGGCCGCATTGATATCACAATCCACAGCAGTGGTGCCTGGAGTTATCGCGGAACGCCAATCGAACGACCTGAAATGGTTAAGCTATTTGCAAGCCAGCTGATTTGTGATGGTGGGCACTATTATTTACGTGCGCCCGAGCAATTGCTGCGTATTCGTGTTGAAGACCTGCCGTTTCTGGTAGTTCAGCTGGATATCGATGGCGACGGTGAGCAGCAGCGCCCAGAGCAACAGGAATTAAGCATTGTTACCAATTGCGGTGACAAGCTTTGTGTAGGCGAGGCGCATCCTTTAGTGCTGTTGCCAAAAGCGTCAGCCGAGTTTGAGAATGCTGCAGGTGCAAGCCAGGCTTTGCCCGCGGTGCTGGTTAGGGATGGGCTCTACGCACGCTTTAGCCGTAACACCTACTACCAGCTCATCGAGCGCGCCGAGCCTGCAACAAGCCCTGGCGATGAAGCCCAGCTTTTTGTGCGCTCCTGCGGAATTAAATTTCCACTTGGCCAGTGCTAGCCTACATGTTGGGGTAATTGGGGCCGCCGCTGCCTTCAGGCGTAACCCAAACAATGTTCTGTGCCGGGTCTTTAATGTCGCAGGTTTTGCAGTGCACGCAGTTCTGCGCATTAATTTGAAATTCCTTTTTGCCCTCTTTCTCAACAATTTCATAAACGCCCGCAGGGCAGTAGCGCTGCGCCGGTTCATCGTAGAGTGGCAGGTTTTTATCCAGCGGAATACTCGGATCTATTAAGTGCAGGTGGCAGGGCTGGTCTTCTTCGTGGTTGGTGTTGGATAAAAACACTGACGACAGTTTGTCGAAGCTAATTACGTTGTCGGGTTTGGGGTAGGCGATCTTTGGCATATCCGCAGCAGGCTTGAGTGTAGCGTGGTCCGGGGTTTTATCCGCTAGTGTGATTGGCAGCTTGCCTTGCAAAATTCCCTGGTCGATAAAAGACAGTGCGCCGCCAATAATGCCGCCAAATTTATGCACCATCGG
Organism: Pseudomonadales bacterium; assembly: GCA_013043705.1. Classification (GTDB taxonomy): domain Bacteria; phylum Pseudomonadota; class Gammaproteobacteria; order Pseudomonadales; family UBA7434; genus UBA7434. Next base: position 13,605 of record JABDNS010000108.1, on the reverse strand, counting down.
GCCGAAGTTGCGCCACTTGGTGAGCTCTTCATTTAGCCAGGATTTGTCAAAATTCTCCGCGTAGTTGGCGGGCTCCGCGGCGGGCGACTCGGCGGCCAAGGTGTCGAACAAGGTTTCGGCGGCGATAATGCCCGACTTCATGGCGGTGTGGCTGCCTTTGATGCGCGCGAAGTTCAGCGTGCCGGCATCGTCACCGATCAGCAAGCCGCCCGGAAAAGACATTTTTGGCCGCGCCTGCGGGCCGCCTTTTATCAGCGCGCGTGCCCCATAGGTCAGGCGCTTGCCACCCTTCAGGTAGGCTTTTATTTTGTCGTGTTGCTTCCACTGCTGGAATTCGTCGAACGGCGACAGGTGTGGGTTCTCGTAGCTCAGCGGCACTACATAGCCCAGCGCAACCTGGTTGTCCTCGGCGTGGTACAGGTAGGAGCCGGACACGGTGTTTTTCGCCGCAGGCCATCCCATGGTGTGAATCACCAGCCCGGGCTTGTGCAGCGCGGGATCGATTTCCCAGACTTCTTTGAAGCCAATGCCGTAGTGCTGTGGCTCGCTGTTCTTGTCGAGCTCGTACTTAGCAATCAATTGTTTGCCAAGGTGCCCCCGGCAGCCTTCGGCAAACACTGTGTATTTTGCATGTAGCTCCATGCCTGGCATGTAGCTGTCCTTTTTCTCGCCGTTTTCGCTAATGCCCATATCGCCCGTTGCGACACCCTTAACGCGGCCGTCTTCGTGATAGAGCACTTCGGCGGCGGCAAATCCTGGATAAATTTCTACGCCCATGCCCTCGGCCTGCTCGGCCAGCCAGCGGCAAACGTTGCCCAGGCTAATTACGTAGTTGCCGTGGTTTTTAAGGCCCGGTGCGAAAACGGTTGGAACAGGTAGCGCGCCTGAATCTCCGGTAAGAAACATAACCCGGTCTTCGCTCACCGGTACGTTCAGCGGCGCACCCAATTCCTGCCAGTTGGGAAACAGCTCCTGCATCGCTTTGGGGTCGAGGACCGCCCCAGACAAAATATGTGCGCCAACCTCAGAGCCCTTTTCGACTACGCAAATGCTTAGTTCGCGCTCTGCAGCCTGGGCAAGCTGAGCGAGCTTGCAGGCGGTGGATAACCCCGCCGGGCCTGCGCCAATAACGACAACGTCGAACTCCATTGATTCTCTTTCCACAATTTCTTTCCTCGTGAACTTTATGCAAATTGCGATCTTGGCAATGCACCTCGATGATCGGTTGCTCGCTCCGTGCCGTATTAAAGGTCGGAGCAGGCGCCAGCCCAAGCCTGTGTAACGCAGGCGCCTGTGTCGGGCGCGATAGATCGCCGGATCGAGCCGGCGGGAACAAAGCCGCAGCGGGTGCTGGCAATTGCGGTTTCAATAACTGCAACGGCCAGAAGCGGCGCCGATTATATGCAAACTACCTCGGGGCGACCAGCAGGCAAGCGTCGATGTGGGGGCGAGCAGTCGCGCCGATTTCGGCGGTTGCCCCCGGTTCGGCGAGCGCGCGCTGGCGGCGCGTCAAAATGACCGAAATTTCCACGATAGGAGTGCTTGACCTGATCGCACTTTGCCGACATTATACTGCGCTGTTTTTGCCCCGCGCTGGCATGCATCGAGCTCGATGCCACTCCGCCAGCCGCATTTTATCCACCTCGTTTATCCCTGCGGAGACTCTATGAAAGTTCTGGTAGCAGTCAAGCGCGTCATTGACTACAACGTCAAGGTGCGACCCAAATCAGACGGCAGCGATGTCGATCTGGCCAACGTCAAGATGGCGGTTAACCCGTTTTGCGAAATCGCGATAGAGGAGGCGGTGCGCTTGAAAGAAGCGGGCAAGGCAACCGAAATCATCGCGGTTTCTGTAGGCCCCAAGGTTTGCCAGGAGCAATTGCGCACAGCGCTAGCGCTGGGTGCCGATAGAGCCATCCTGGTCGAAACCGACGAATTCCCAGAGCCGCTGGGAGTGGCCAAGGCCATAAAGGCAGTTATCGATAAGGAAAGCCCCGACCTGGTGATTCTGGGCAAGCAGGCCATCGATGGCGACAATAACCAGACAGGTCAAATGCTCGGCGCATTGGCCAATATGCCGCAGGGCACGTTTGCATCGAAAGTAGAAATTGACGGCGACAGCGTAAGCGTTACGCGTGAAATCGATGGTGGCCTGCAAACCGTCAAGCTTAAGCTGCCGGCCATTGTTACCACCGACTTGCGCCTCAACGAGCCCCGCTACGCGTCGTTGCCGAACATAATGAAAGCCAAGAAAAAGCCGCTCGATACTATGTCACCGGGCGACCTGGGCGTAGATCTGGGCGCGCGTTTGAAGCTGGTAAAAGTGGCGCCGCCTGCGGAGCGCGAAGCGGGTGTGAAAGTCGAGAGCTTAGATGAGCTGATCGATAAACTCAAAAACGAAGCGAAGGTGATTTGATGAGTATCCTGGTTGTAGCCGAACACGACAATACCCAGTTAAAGGAAGCCACGCTAAATACGATTGCCGCTGCGAAGGCGATTGGTGGTGATATTCATGTACTGGTTGCGGGCGAAGCTTGTGGCGACGTCGCCCAGCAGGCCGCTGCGGCAGAGGGTGTTAGCAAGGTGCTGTGCGCCGACAACGCCGCCTATGCGCACCAGCTTGCCGAAAATATAGGTGCGCTGGTTGCGGAGGTAGCCGTCGATTACGAGCACATTCTGGCGCCGGCTACTACCGCTGGTAAAAACTATTTGCCGCGCGCGGCTGCGCTGCTCGACGTGCAAATGATTTCAGAAATTTCGGGCGTTGTAAGTAGCGACACATTCGAGCGGCCTATTTATGCGGGCAACGTTATTGCAACGGTGCAGTCGTCCGATGCGAAAAAGGTTCTCACGGTGCGCGGAACAGCGTTCGATGCGGTTGCATCAAGCGGTGGTTCAGCGGCGGTTGACAATATTGCCGCGGTGCATGATGCAGGTATTTCCGAATTTGTTGGCGAGGAAATCGTCAAGTCTGACCGCCCTGAGCTTACTGCAGCGAAAGTGGTGGTATCAGGTGGCCGCGGCATGCAAAATGGCGAAAATTTTAAATTGATTGAAGCGGTAGCCGACAAACTTAACGCCGCAATGGGTGCATCGCGCGCTGCCGTCGATGCAGGCTTCGTGCCTAACGACATGCAAGTGGGCCAGACTGGTAAAATCGTCGCGCCAGATCTTTATATTGCAGTGGGAATTTCTGGCGCCATCCAGCATCTTGCCGGCATGAAAGACTCGAAAGTCATTGTCGCAATTAATAAAGATGAAGAGGCGCCAATATTCCAGGTAGCGGATTACGGTTTGGTGGCCGACTTGTTTAATGTCTTGCCCGAATTAGCCGAAAAATTATAGGCCAGGGGTGGCGTGGCATTGCAGCTAGCTTATGCCGATTATAGGAGAGCCCGGCGAAACGCCGGGCTTTTTTATGCCTGCCTGTCAGTGATTGTGGTTTTGCATGGGTGATCATTACAGCGAAACACCCGCCAGTGCCGACGAGCAGGCGCTGGTAGCTAAGTGGCTGGGCCGCACGCCGCGAGGGCTGCAGGGGGTGGCGGCGCGCGATGAAACTGGCCGACCGGCGGTTATTCGCGTGGCTAGTGTGGTTGACGCCGCGCCATTCCCGACAACTTTCTGGCTGGTATCTCCCGATCTACGCCTGGCCATCGACCGGCTGGAGGCGGCCGCTGTGATTGACGAGTTTCAGGCGCGGGTGTACGCCGGCAAAAATGATCGCGAGGCGTTGGCGGCAGATCACCTGGCTCACGCTGCATTGCGCGAGTCGTTACTGCTGCCGGCCGAGCGATTAGTGCTTGAACAACACGGTTACCTGGAGGGCTTGCTGGCGCGTGGCATTGGCGGCGTAGCAAATTTCTCGCGGATAAAATGCCTACACGCCTTTTACGCTGCACACCTGGTGCAAGCCAACATGGTGGGTGATTGGATCGCGCAACGCTTGCTGCAAAATGCCTGCACTGCCACTTGTAAATCCGATGCCCCTTAGCCGGCGGCGCAACCACGAAAATCCTGCTTCGTACAGCACTTGCGCTTGGCCGCAATCACGCATACCTTTAGCACATCTCCCGCGCGGCTAATTGCCCAATCAAAGGATCTGGCGCGTGCACTTTACGCTTGCCCCCAAAGCCGTATTAAAAACCCTGCTATGGATCATTTTTGTCCTGGCGGTTTTGCATATTGCGCAGTTTTCGCTAATTTTTATTATTAATGATTTCGATGTATTCGAAGGCGTGCGTATGTTCGACTTCGACTACGAAAAGAATTTCCCGTCTTTATATTCAGCCTTGGCCATACTATTTTGCGCGATGATCCTCAGCTGTATTTCGGTATTCAAGCGTCGCGAAGATGCGCCGTTCAAAAACCATTGGTTTTTCCTCGCCATTATTTTTGTCTACCTGGGTTGTGACGAAGCGCTGGCCTTGCATGAAGAGGTGGGCGACCTGGTAGAAGACTACGAGTTGGTTAAGGCGGAGGGCTTTCTGTTTTTTGCCTGGGTGGTGCCGTACGCCATATTAATGCTGCTTTTCGCCCTCTCTTATATGCGCTTTGTTTTTGCATTGCCGCGCAAAACCATGTTGCTATTCATCGTATCAGGCACGTTGTTTTTATCGGGCGCGTTTGGCTTTGAAATTTTCAGTGCCAGGCAAGCTGATATTGAAGGCTTCGATACTATTGGCTACTACGTGCTTTATACCCTCGAAGAACTTTGCGAAATGATCGGCATCGCATTATTTTGTTACGCACTACTCGATTACCTGCAGAGCGAGTTTGGTGAGCTTCGCTTTCAACTGGGTGGCGAGCGCTAGCGCGACCGGGTGTTTGCAAATAGCGGCGGTATGCTCGCCTGCCATTTTTCACAAAATTTCCCTGGCGACTTGCCAAAGCGCAAAACTACTGGTTAAATATACAGTAAGTGATCGGTGCGGCAGCTGGCCATATGTTGAACAGCGCACACGCCGTTTACGATTGCCAGTATGGCTGATTTGCCTAGCAACTCAGCAATCAGGGCGCCGCGCAACTCCCATAGTGAGTCGTTATAGTGAGTCGTTATAGTGAGTCGCGCATACCTGCCGGGCCAGGGATAAGCCCAGGGAGCCGCAGGATATGTTGTATTGCAGTTGTTGCAGGCGTAATAAAACGCGCCGCTTTCAGCCAATACGCCGCTCCGCCCTGCCAGCCGTGCAAATAACCCTACTCATAGGCTCAACTCACTGCCCGCGTGGCAGAATAGAGGTCAAAAATGGACGATAACCGTAAAAAAGCACTCGACGCCGCTGTTTCTCAAATTGAGCGCCAGTTCGGCAAGGGCACCATCATGCGCATGGGTGACGGCCAGCGCGAAGCCATGCCCGCCATTTCCACCGGCTCTTTAGGGCTTGATATCGCGCTGGGCATAGGCGGCCTGCCGAAGGGGCGCGTGGTAGAAATCTACGGGCCGGAATCATCAGGTAAAACTACATTAACATTGCAGGTGGTTGCCGAGTGCCAGAAAGCCGGCGGCACGGCTGCGTTTATCGATGCCGAGCACGCACTGGATCCAAGTTATGCTGAAAAGCTGGGCGTCGACGTAGATGCTCTGATGGTCTCACAGCCCGACACTGGAGAGCAGGCGCTTGAAGTCACCGACATGCTGGTTCGCTCCGGTGCGGTCGATGTCATCGTCATCGACTCAGTGGCGGCGTTAACGCCGAAAGCGGAAATTGAAGGCGAAATGGGCGACCATCACGTGGGCTTGCAAGCCAGGTTAATGTCGCAGGCGCTGCGTAAAATTACGGGCAACATAAAGCGCTCTAACTGCATGGTCATCTTTATTAACCAGATTCGCATGAAAATCGGCGTTATGTTTGGTAACCCGGAAACCACCACTGGTGGCAACGCGTTGAAATTCTATTCGTCTGTTCGCATGGATATTCGACGCATTGGCGCGGTTAAAGACGGCGACGAAGTGATTGGTAATGAAACCCGCGTCAAAGTGGTGAAAAACAAAGTTGCACCGCCTTTCAGGCAAACCGAATTCCAGATTCTGTATGGAAAAGGTATTTACCAGAAGGCCGAAATTATTGATTTGGGTGTGAAGCAAGGCCTGGTTGAAAAAGCCGGTGCCTGGTACAGCTATAAAACAGATCGTATCGGCCAGGGTAAAGCGAACGCGGCTAAATTCCTGGTCGAGCACCCTGAGATTTCTGATGAAATCGAGCAGTTAATTCGCGATCAGCTATTGATCCCGAGTCCTCAGGCGAAAAAAGAAGAGGTTGGCGAGCTCGAAGCGATCGATTAAGCCATTGCCATGGCCGCGCGCTGCGGCCTCGTGCTGCAGCGCGCAACTTAATTGCCGGATCTATTGAATATCTCAGCCCTCGTTATGCACCAGCAAAGCAACCCACAAGAAAGCGTGAAAACGCAATCAGCGGTGATTCGTCGCGGCGCAATGGATTTGTTGGCCCGCAGGGAATATGCCAGGCTTGAACTGCGTCGTCGCCTAATGCTTAAGTTTGCCGATGATGTACTGATCGACGAGGCATTGGAAAAACTTGCTGACGAAGGTTTGCTCAGTGATGAGCGTTTTGCCGAGTCTTATGTCCGGCATCGCAGCAGTGCCGGTTTTGGGCCGCAAAGGATATTACTCGAATTGCGTGAACGCGGGGTGCGCGACGAGTTGGCCAAAGCGGCAATAAACGGGTCCCGTTGCAATTGGCAAGACAACGCGCTAGCCGCACGCAATAAAAAGTTTGGCGCATTGCCCGCCTGCGATGCTAAAAGCAGGGCAGCCCGCGCACGATTTCTGCAGTATCGTGGGTTTAGCGCCGACCATATTGCCGAGCTGGAAAACAGCGCTTAGCCAGCTTCCTCTATAAGCCGTCTTTATTTATTCTTTTTCCCACTAAATTAGCTTCTGTTAGACTGGCATTTTTTGCTGCCGGTTCTTTTTCTAATGGACGCCATTACCGCACTTCATAGCAGGGTATCCCACCCTCGTCTCGCTGAGCCCGCACCGACCGGAGTGCACCGGGAGGCCATTTTCCAGGCGGCGTTGCGCGCGCCTGATCACGCAGCGATGCGCGGCTGGCGATTTTATTGTGTAGAGGGTTCCGCGCGCGCGAAGCTGGGTAAAAAAATGTTAGCGGCCGCATTGCGGCGTGACCCGGATATGCCAGACGCCGCGCGCAGTAAGCGGCTCAAGTCACCGCTGCGGGCGCCGCTGCTTGTCATCGCCACGGTGCTCGTTCGAGAGCATCCAAAAGTTCCCGAAATTGAGCAATGGTTATCGGCGGGTGCGGCGGTAAATAACATGCTTTTGGCCGCGCATGCGCTTGGTTATGGCGCAATGTGGCGAACCGGTGCCTTAAGTTTTGATAGAAGCTTTATGACCGACATCGGCCTTGAGCAAAACCAGCATATCGTGGGGTTTATTTATTTGGGCTCGGCGCCAGCGGCGCGCAAGCAGCCACCAGTGCACCACAGCAGTGATTATTTTTTAAACTGGACGTAAGCGCGGGCTGGCATCGCGAGGGGTTTGCGGCGGTAGATGTGGGTCGCCAACGCTAATCATCCACAATGATATAGGCAAAGCCTGTGGATAACATATCTGCTGAATGGTAAGCGGGCGCTTCAACCATATGGATTTAGTTGCAAGGGCGAAAGTGCGGGGTCTTTATGTTGGGTAGCCTTGCACTATTAGGCACTGCGCCAGTAGAGGCACATTTACACACATTTTATCCACCGGTATATATACAGCCCGTAGTGCAGGTTTCTTTCACTTCTACGCTTACCAGGCCCGGCAGGTCAGGCTGCAGCCGGTTCCATATCCAAACGGCGAGATTCTCGCTGGTCGGGTTTTCAAGCCCCGGCACATCGTTCAGGTAATGATGGTCTAGTTGCTCATGCAGCGGGTCAAAGGCCTCTTTGAGTTCGGCGTAATCCACAAGCCAGCCCAGCGCCGGATCCACATCGCCCTGCACATCGATGCGCACTTTAAACGAGTGGCCGTGCAGGCGCTGGCATTTATGTCCTTCCGGCACATTGGGCAGGCGGTGTGCGGCTTCAAAGCCGAACTCTTTGTATAGTCGTATCATCTTGCAATTATCTCGTCATTTGTTTCGAGTGTTTTTTTGGCGGCTGGGCCGGGCGGGCAGTATACCTGTGTGAACGCTTGCGGGGGCTTGAGGCGCGAGCAGAAATTACCGGGCGCAGCCCGCAAACATAGGCAATTTTTGCCTATTAAATCGTGCTTGAGAGCAGCTCTAAAGGTTTGACAAGAAGGGCGTTTTCGGTAGAATGCGCTGCTCTCAACGGGGGTGGTTAGCTCAGCTGGGAGAGCATCGCCCTTACAAGGCGAGGGTCACAGGTTCGATCCCTGTACCACCCACCAACGCTTTGTTTTTTCAAGCACATCGGACCGGTAGTTCAGCTGGTTAGAATGCCGGCCTGTCACGCCGGAGGTCGCGGGTTCGAGTCCCGTCCGGTCCGCCATTTATTGCTCCTCGACCTCCATTCTTTCCCATCGCGGATGCGAAGCAAGCCGTTCGTTTCATTGCAAAAATTGCCCGGTGCAAAGCGCGCTGTTTTTGTGCGTCGCTTGCTTCACTGACGTTTGCGTTACCTTCGCTAATTCTACTGCAGTCGGCTACAAGTACAGGCGCCTACAAGTAAATCCAAATCCCGGCGCTATGTTAGCTGATCTGTAATCGGCTGGAACTTCCATTATGCTGCGCCGGCGCTACAATAGTGCGCGCAGTCATCGCTGAAGCCCTTTGGCGATTGTGTTTGGCTAGCAATTACTCCCATCGGGCTGTATCCCCGACCTTCACCCGGCTTGTTATCTACTATGTTAAAGCGCCGCTTTGTTGTACCCGCGTTAATCATCGGCATTCTAATTCTGGTGGCAGTACTCATCGTGAAAAACCCGCCAAAGCAACCCAGTGATGCGGCCGACCGGCGATTACAAATGGCGGTCAGTACCATGGCAGTCACGCCTGCAAAGTACCAGGTTGTGGTGGAAAGTTACGGGCGTATTGAGCCGGTTACCAAAAGCTTCCTGGTGGCCCAGGTAGGCGGACAAATCGTAAACGTTAGCCAGCAGTTCGAGAATGGCAGGACTTTTGACAAAGGCGATGCACTGCTGCGTATCGACAATCGCGATTACCGCGCGAACTTGAAGGTTGCCGAAGCCAATTTGCTTGATGCCAAGCGCGTGCTGATTGAAGAGCAGGCCAGGGGCCGACTGGCGAAGGACGACTGGCGTCGTTCCGGCAAATCTGGAGAGCCCGATTCGCTGGTACTTCGCGAGCCACAGTTGCTGGCGGCCAAGGCCGGTGTGCTGTCGGCCGAAGCCAGCCTCGACAAGGCCAAGCTGGATCTGTCGCGAACGGTGCTGCGCGCGCCTTACAGTGGCCGCGTACTAGCGCGCAGTGTCGACCTTGGCCAGGTGGTGAGCGTGAATGAGCGGCTTGGTGAAATTTATTCCAGCCACGCGTTGCAAGTAAGGCTGCCGCTACGCAACCGCGACCTGGCTTACGTAAAGCTAGAGAATGGCGTTGCGCCGAGCGCTGAACACGAGCCCGATGTGCGGCTGCTATCCAGTATCGGAGAATCCGCCGCATGGCCAGCGCATCTTACCCGCACTGAAGCTGCCATTGACGATGCATCCCGGCAGCTGCATGTCGTAGCAGAATTGCGCCCTGCTGTTACTGGCGCCGAACAAAACGTTACCGAAGCTAACGGCAAAAAGCCGGATAGCGAATCTGCACAAACGCTTGGCAATGCTTCGCTTGAAAAGCACCCCAGTTTGCCGCGCATAGGGCAGTACGTCACTGCGCACATTCTGGGCACGCAATTAGGGCAAGCAATCGTGGTACCGCTGCAGAGCGTTTACCAGGGAAGTTTCGTTTACCTGGTTGAAGATGGACATGTGTACCGGCGTGGAATAGAGATCGCCTGGCAAAACCAGCAGGACGCGTTGATTAAAGCAGGGCTGCAAGGTGGCGAGCAACTTGTGGTTACACCCATCGGGCAAGTTGTTTCGGGAACACCAGTAAAAGTTGTCGAAGACTTGCCAGCTAGCGCTGCGCAACAACAAAATAGCCTGGTAACGCCATGATTGCATGGTTCACCAGAAATAGCGTTGCCGCTAACCTGCTCATGTTTACGATCATCATGGGTGGGATCCTTGCTTTCTATCAAACAGTAAGCGTTGAATTATTTCCCACCAGCGAGCCCGAAACAGTAACGATAAGTGTGGCGCTGCGCGGCGCAACGCCTGAAGATATTGAATTAGGCGTTGCAGTGCGCATCGAAGAGGCGATTCACGATCTTGAAGGTATTGAGAAACTCACCAGCCATTCTCGTGAAGGCGCTACCTCAACCATTATTGAAATCGAGCGCGGCTACGATGCCCGGGAAATGCTCTCGGATATCAAATCGCGCATCGATGCTATCAACACGTTTCCTGCTGACGCAGAAAAGCCTGTCATTAGTTTGCAGCAATTTAATTTCCCGGTTATCGACGTGGTTGTGTCCGGCGATGCAGGAGAAGACGAAATACAGTTTTACGCCGAGCAGGTGCGCGAGGACATTTTGCGCCTTGGTGATGTTAGCCAGGTAGAGCTGCGCTTGGTTAGGGAATACGAGGTCAGCATCGAGATTGCGCAGGATACGCTGCGCAATTATGGTCTCACGCTTGAGCGGGTAGCCAGGTCTGTGCAGGAGGCCTCGCTGGATGTGTCGGCCGGCAACGTGCGCACAGAGGGTGGCGATATCCTGATCCGCTCCAAAGGCCAGGCTTACCATCGGGATGACTTCGCAACGATCGTTGTTGGATCCAATGCCGACGGCTCGGTCATCACCTTGGGCGAGGTGGCGCATATTGATGACGGGTTTAGTGAAAGCGGCCTTGAAAGCGATTTCGATGGTAAGTCCAGCGCTTTCGTGAGCGTGTCGCGTGTTGGTTCGCAAAGCGTTATCCAGATTGCAAAGAAAGTAAAAAACTATATTGAAGAGCAGCAGGCGCTATTACCCAGGGGTATATCGCTAAGTTATTGGGATGACGACTCCGCCTATTTAAAAAATCGTATCGAAACGCTGGTGCGCAATATGCTGCAAGGCGGCGTACTGGTTGTCATTTTGCTGGCAGTTTTTCTCCGGCCGGCGGTGGCGTTTTGGGTTGTAATCGGCATTCCAATTAGTTTTATCGGCTGTTTTATGGTGCTGGGAGCAGTTGGCATCACCATTAATATGATGAGCGTATTTGGTTTCATCCTGGTGCTTGGCCTGGTTGTCGACGATGCTATTGTTACCGGTGAAAGTATTTATGCTCGCCTGGAAACCGGTGAAAGCGGAGTGGAGGCTGCCACGCGCGGTGCGCAGCGCGTGGCTATACCCGTTACTTTCGGTGTTTTAACCACCATAGCGGCTTTTTCGCCGCTGGCATTTATGGAAGGGTTTTTAGGTCGTGTGATTGCGCCATTGCCGGTTGTGGTGGCTTCTGTTTTATTTATTTCCCTCATCGAAACCAAGTTTATATTGCCCGCGCACCTAAAACATCTAAAACCCCTGGACCCTAATAAAGCCAATAAGGGCTGGCGACGTTGGCAGTACAAAATTTCAAATGGATTTGAAGGCGCAATCCTGACGCATTACGGGCCAATATTGTTGGGTGCGCTACGTAATCGCTACGCTGTGCTGGCAGGGTTTTTAGGCGTATTTGCCGTCATCGTAGCGCTGCTTTCCAGTGGCTGGATTCGTTTCACGTTTATGCCTCGCGTTCCGGCCGAGACGGTGGTCGCTTCGGTCACTATGCCGGTGGGCACGCCGTTCGAAGTAACCGACCGTCACATCACAAAGATTGCCGAGCATGCCAGGGCTCTTCAGGAGCGCTACACCAACGGTCGCGGCGAAAGCGCAATCAAGCATATTCTCGCGGTAACCGGTTCGCAGCGCAGTGGAAATACGGGGCCGCACCTGGGCCAGGTAGCAATCGAAATGTACCCGCTGGAGAAGCGGCCGGTTGCGCTAGAGAGCCACGACTTAAGTAAGGAGATGCGCAAATTAATCGGTGTTATTCCTGGCGCCGAGGAGCTGGCGTTTCGCTCTGAAATTTTTAGCACAGGCAGCCCGGTACACGTACAGTTGCGCGGTAATTCTTTCGAGAGGCTGTCTGACGTAGCAAGCCAGATTAAAGACCGCCTGCGTACTTACCCTACTGTATTTGACATTCGCGACAGCTATTTCCAGGGCAAGCAGGAGCTCAACGTAGAGTTGTCGGATGAGGGGCGCGTGCTTGGGCTCACCCGCGCTGGATTGCTGTCGCAAATCTCGCAGGCCTTCCAGGGCTTTGAAGCACAAAGGATTCAGCGTGGCCGCGATGATGTGCGTGTGCTGGTAAGGTTGCCACGCTCGGAGCGAGGTACGTTGGCAACGCTGGATAGCATGCTGATTAATTTGCCCAGCGGTCAACAGGCACCACTGTCTCATTTGGCGGCCTTGAAGCCAGCGACCGGGCCTGCACAAATTACACGTATTGATCGCTACCGTGTGGTCGATGTAACCGCTGACTTTGATAAAGGTGAAACTAATGCAGTGGCGCTTACCGCCGACATTGAAGCTTATGTGCAAAACGTATTGGCCAACTATCCCGACATTACCTACACGCTAGAGGGCGAGGCAAGGGAGCAGCGTGACACAACCTCATCGCTGGGTGTATCGCTGGTGGCGCTGCTGTTCTTTATTTATTGTATGCTGGCACTGCCCTTGCGTTCCTACTTTTTACCCGTTGTCGTGATGTCGGTCATTCCGTTCGCATTGGTTGGCGCAGTGCTGGGGCATGTCATTATGGGTCACGATATGACCATGCTCAGTTATATGGGATTGCTTGCGCTGGTGGGTGTGGTGGTAAACGACAGTCTGGTGCTGGTCGATTTTTTCAACCTGGCGAGGAGCGAAGGCGAAAGCTATGAAGAGGCAGTTCGACACGCGGGTGTAAAGCGCTTTCGCGCAGTCATGCTTACCTCACTGACGACCTTTTTCGGGCTGTTGCCGATGATGTTCGCCACCAGTACACAGTCGCTGTTTCTGGTGCCTATGTCGATTTCGCTGGGCTTTGGTATTCTCTTCGCTACCGGCATTACATTGATCCTGGTGCCGGTGATGCTCACCATAGCCAAAGATATTAAGCTGGCGGCCGTTTCAGTATTACATGGCCAGCCCTCAAGCGGCGCGAATGCAAGCCCTTGAAGCATTTACCGCTAGTGCTATTGTAGGCTTGCTCACTGCATGAAGATTGAGCGCGCGCAAACATGGAACCGCGGTGTTCGCGTTATGCATTGGCTAACGCTGATTCTGCTTATTGTTGCAGCCACCTTGGGATTTTGGGCAAATGATTTGCCTACAGGCCCTGCGCAAGTGAAGCTGTTTGGCAGCCACAAATCGGTAGGGCTTAGTGTTCTGCTGCTTGTGCTTTTGCGAATTACCTGGCGTTTCACCACCAAGGCGGCGCCTGTGGCTTCGGGTTTGTCAGCCACTTCGCAGCGCGCAGCTTCAATAGGGCACGGCGTGCTCTATTTGTTGCTCATCTTGCTGCCCTTATCGGGCTGGTGGCTCACC
>JABDNS010000105.1 GCA_013043705.1 Pseudomonadales bacterium | reverse complement strand
CTTCGAGCGTGAAAGTAAGGAAGCTGAGGTTGCTAATGGCCTCGGCGTAGTCGAGGTCGCGAATATCACTAAGGATTTCCTGGTAGCCCAGCTCGCGGTCGAGCTCCGCCGAGCGCGTGGTTTCGAGCGTGTTCAACCTGGCACCAGCCTGCGCCCTGGCAGACAACAGCTTGTCTTGTATGGCATCCAGGTTTTCCAGCGCGTCGTTTACAAAGGCTTCGCGGCTGGCGCCATCTGGCTGCACAGGCATATCCCTGGCAATGCGCTCTATGGTGTTTAACACGCTACCTTTATTAACCCCTTCAATCAGCAGCTGGTCACCCGGCAGCGGGCTGCCCACTGCCTGCACGGTAAAACCGTTGAAGCTAATGCCGGCAACCGGGTCGTACAGCGCGTTCGCCAACAGCTCGCCACCATCGGAGCGGCGGCGGATACTGTAATTCTGCGCCGGCGGCACAACCGCATTAATGTCGTTAAACTGAATAATGTAATCTTCGGGGAAATTGGCATCGAACAGCGCCTGGTCGCTTACCTCGGCAGCGCTTACCTGCAAGCTGCTGCTCGCGGGGCTAAACGTTTGCGCACGCACGCTGTTGTTTTGCAGCGGAATGTCGGTAAACAGACCCACGCCTGGCAGAGAAATGGCAATCGAGGCGTCATCGGCAATCTGAATCACTTGCTGGCCGGCATCGCCGTTGTATTGGTAAGCGCCATCAACCCGCTCAAAAGGCTGCTGGTCAACCCTGAAGCCGGCAAAAATATAATTGCCATCGGCATCGCGAGAGTTAACCAGGTCTTCCAGCTCCGCCTGGCGCGTTTCGATTTCAATGGCAATGAGCCGGCGCTCGTTATTGGTGAGCGCACCATTGCCCGACTGGATAACCAGCTCGCGCACGCGCGTTACCACATCTTCAACCGAACTAATTGCCTGCTCAATTTGCGAGAGCCGATTTTCTGCCAAATCGATATTGCGCTGGAATTGCCCGGACACCGCAAGCTGTGTTTCGAGTTGCTGTATGCGCGTAGCCGCAACCGGGTCGTCGGAGGTACTTAGCAGTCGCTCCCCGGATGAGATTTGCTGCTGCGTATCCTTGGCTCGCTTGGAGAGATCGCCCAGCGCGGTGATGCCCTGGCTAAAAAATTGTTCTGTAGATAGTCGCATAGCGAAATACCGGAACCGCGTTGTGAACAAAACGCATTGTTATGGCCACTTTCTAGCTAAACGCCGCGATCAATGTATCGAAAGTAGAGCGTGCAATAGAAATAATGCGCGCCGACGCGTTGTAAACCTGCTCGTATTGTAGCAGTCGCGCCGCCTCTTCATCGAGATTTACCCCTGAGATACTGCTTGCGCGCTGCTGCGATTGTAATAACAAGGAATCTGCCGCCTCCCTATCGATGCGCGCCGCAGAAGTACTTGAGCCCACTTCACCAATTAAACGATTGTAAATGTCGGAAATTGAAGCGTTGCCACTTTTTTGAATACTGGCGGTTTGTAACTGCGCAAGCGCCAGCACGTTGCGATTGTCGCCTACACCAAAACTTCCCGGGGTAACGCTAAAGCGGTCGCCCGCCTGCGGTGCCCCGCTAATGGTCATGTCGTAACCGAGAAAAGCAGGGTTGGATTGCGCTGATGAATTCGCGAAGAAACCCGCGCTTGATGCAACTGAAATATTCGCCGGCATAAACAAGCTTACAGTGCCAGCGGTGGTTGCTTCCTGCCCACCATTGATTAGCGTAGTGGCTGCTGCACCATTGGCCGAAGAAATCAACAGTGTATCTGCGCCCGCGCTGATATTTTGCAGCACAATGTCATCGCCGCGAACCGAGCGAACATTGAGCGTGCTGCCCTGCGCGGAGGCAACCACACCCGATGCGCCAAGCAAATTATTAATGCGCCCAGCTAAAAAATCGGCGGTAACGGGTATCGGCACGGGCCCTGACGTAGCCGAAGTTAGGTCAATACCGTTCAAGCCAACTTGTAACGGCGGCCCAACGCCATCATCCAATACTGAAACCACAATCTCATTGTTAGCGGTGGCCTCAACACCTGCTACCGCGCCAAGTCGCAGCGCAGCCGTTGCCGCCGACTCGCTGCCCAACAGGTTTACTATTTCGGAGCTAACGGTGGATGTAAGCGGGTCAGTTGTCGTAATAGAAACCGTTTCACCCGGGTTGCCGTTGCTGGTGCTGCCAACAGCGCCGAGCACCGGCGCTTGTGAAAATGCGGCGCTCGAGGCCAGCACCTGGCTGTCTGCCGGCGCAGATAAAACCGGGTTAGCGCGACCCGGCAAGAAAGACAGGTTGTTTAAAGGCGGCACCAGGTCAACCGGCGCCAGCGGATCACTGTTGTCCAGTACGTCGTAGCTTGTATCGCTGGTGAAACGCAGCAACAGCGGCGGCGTGTTTTCCCTGGCCGCCAACACTGCCTGCAACTCGGCATTGGTAAGCGACGACTCCTGTGCAGAAGCCAGTTGCGACAACACGCCGGTACCTATATTGCCAGGCGATGCCAATGAAGTAACCGGTAAGCCAAACGCCAGCGATGCCGGATCCGAAACCAGTACCTGCAGATTATCTGCCGGCAGGCGCGTGGGCAGCAGGGTAAATTGATCGCCGTTGGCAAAATCCCCCGACTCCAAGGTAAAAGAAAAGCCGTCCTGGGTTTCAATAGTTTGTGGAAACACATTGGGCAGGATGCCTTCTTTCACAACCACACCGTCGGAGGCGCGCGTTAACGAGTAGTTAAATACGCCCACCCCGTTAAGCGCAAAAACATAGCTGCTGCCCACCAATGCCGACGGGTCGTCGACCGACACCGACACCACGGTGTTGTCGCTGGCATTGCCCGGCGCGTAGACCACGCGCGAGCGCTGCAAGCTTGGGTCATTCAGCGAGGTAAATAAATCGCCACCCTGCACGCCGTTCAGGTCAATGCCCTGGCTATGGATGTTATTGAAATTGTGCACCACCAGTGTTTGCACAAGGCCAAGCTTGTCGGCCACTTCGGCCAGCCCCTGCTCACGAAGCTTCAGGTGCCCACCCAGTTCGCCGCCGGCAACGGAACCGCTAATATCTCGCAGCCTGCCGCTGATGTTCATCGACAAACCCACTTCAAAGCTACTGGCCTGTGTATCTGAAACGATTAGCTGGTTGCTGTTAACACCAAGCACCAGCGGCTGCCCGCTGCCAATAAAAACATTGATGCTATCGCCGTCTTGCTCGATGGTAGAGAAAGAAACTTTCTCGGCGAGCTTGCGAAGCAAATTGTCGCGCTGGTCGAGCAGGTCGTTAACTTCGTCTGTGGTAGAGAATGTCTTGGCGTCAATAATGCGCTGGTTAACGTTTGCTATACCGCTGGCCAGCGCGTTGATTTCTCCAACCACGCCACCAATAACTTCGCCAGACAATGCCGACAATGATTCCAGCTGCCCCTGAACACTCTGGTAACGATCGACCAAGCGCTCTGCTTCGCTAAGCACTTGCTGCCTTAGTGGTATGGAAGTGGGCGATTCAGACGCACTTTGCAACGCGTTAAACAAGCTAGTGAGCACACTGGACAAGCCGGTGTTATCTTCGGCAAGCAATTGATCGAGCTGCTCAAGCCCGTCTGCTACCACACCAAGCTCGTTGGCGCGCGTGGTGTCGCTAATAACCTGGCTAACCACGAAACGATCGGTAACGCGGCGAATTGTTTCGACACTGACGCCACTGCCAACGAAGCCGCCGCCCACAAATTGCGCGTCGCGCGAACTAAATACCGTCTCTTGCCGGCTGTAGCCTTCAACACCCGCGTTGGCAATATTGTGCCCGGTGGTGGCGAGCGCAGTCTGGTGGCTGGTTAAGCCACTAATGCCAATATCCAGTAAGCGCGTCATAGCTGGGCACCGGGTATTTCATTTGCGGCTGCGGGCGTATTGCTAGCCACTGTAAGCTGCACCGGCTTGCGCTCTGCAATCCTGCTGGCAATAGCGTGAATTTTGGTAGCGTAATCCGGGTCGGTGGCGTATCCGGCGCGCTGGATTAGTTGAGGATAAGTTGCATCCAAGTTGCGATGCGCCAAGGCATTTTTATAGCGCGGATTATTTTGGATAAACGCGACATAATCTTCGAAGCTTTGCTGCAAGGTATCGTAGGCGCGAAAAGACGCCACCACGTTAACTTTGCGCGACTGTATGTATTCATGCGTTTTCACTTCAGCGGTTTGTCCTTGCCAGGCGCCACCGGCTTTTATGCCAAACAAATTGTGGCTACTGTTGCCGTTGCTGTGCGCAATCACCTGCTCGCCCCAGCCGGTTTCCAGCGCCGCTTGAGCGAGCAGCAACTCCGGCTCAACATCGAGCTTCGCAGCGGCGCGCGTAGCTAGCGGCATCAGGCGCTCGACAAAATTTTCACGATTAAGTGTTGCGAGCGGCGCATCGGATTGCAGGCCCGGCACAGCGGTAACGATTGATGGCGGCGATGCCTGTGGTGCTTGCGAAACCAAGGACACTTGTAGCGTGGATAGGGCTTTTTCTACACGCCGGGTGGGGAGTGAATTTAACTGCGCTTCTCGTTGTGCGGTTTGCACCGCACCCTGGCCGTAAACCGAACGGGTTTGCATCGAAAATTCTTTAGCGATGCCCATGCCACCGTTGCCTGCCAACGCCAGGCTGAGCTGGTCATCGAGCATGTTTTCGTAAAATTCAACGCTGTTGGAGCTGAGCAAGCCCCCTTCAGAAAAGACGCGATTGGCACTGCGCATGCCCTTGAGCATTACATGTAGCAACAGCGATTCGAATTGTTTACCAATTTCTTCGTAGGCCGCGCCTTCATTAACTCCCGCCAACTGTTTAATTTGGGCCAGTCCCGACAGGTCGTTATAGTTGGCCGCAGAAACCGGTGCAGCAGCTTGGCCCAGCATCAAATCACCACAAGTTCCGCGCGCAACGCGCCGGCCTGTTTCATTGCTTCAAGAATCGCCATTAAATCACCGGGCGCCGCGCCAACCTGGTTGACCGCACGCACGATTGCGTCCAAACGGGTACCGGCGTTGAACATAAACATACGCCCGTCTTCTTGCTCTATCGAAATCGTAGTGTCGGGAACAATAGCAGTCTCACCCCCTGCCAAGGCATTGGGCTGTGATACGCCGGGGTCTTCAGTAACCGTAACCGTAAGGCTGCCGTGCGTAACGGCAACGGGCGAGACTTTCACGGCCTGGCCCACAACAATGGTGCCGGTGCGCGAATTAATAATAACTTTTGCCGATTCAAGACCCTGTTGAACCTCCAGGTTTTCCAGCACAGAAACATAGGTGACCCGCTCGTCAGATGTTTTTGGTGCGGTTACCATAATTGATGACGCGTCCAGCGCCCGCGCCACCTGTGGGCCAAACATATTATTAATCTGGTCGGCTACGCGCTTGGCGGTGGTGAAGTCGCTGCGATGCAGGTTAAATATAAGGTTGGTTGCCGAATCGAACCCTGTATCGACCATGCGCTCTACGGTAGCGCCATTAGGTATGCGCCCAACGCTCGGGATATTAACCGTAATGCTGGAACCATCTGCGCCTTCGGCACCAAAACCACCCACTACCAGGTTGCCCTGTGCCAATGCGTAAATTTGGCCGTCTGCGCCTTTCAGCGAAGTAAGCAGCAAGCTGCCGCCACGTAAACTTTTTGCGTTGCCTATAGAAGACACCGTTACATCAACCGGCTGCCCAGGCTTGGCGAAAGCCGGTAGCTCCGCGTGCACTGCCACGGCGGCGACATTTTTTAACTGGAACCGAAGCCCTGGTGGCAATGTAACGCCAAACTGCTCGAGCATATTGGTAAATGACTGCGTAGTGAACGGCGTTTGCGAGGTTTGGTCGCCGGTGCCATCAAGGCCGACAACCAGCCCATAACCAAGTAATGCGTTGCTGCGCACACCGGCAATAGAGGCGATATCTTTTAGCCGGTCTGCCAACACGTTGTTTGGCATTAGCGACGCTAGCACCGCCAATAGTAACGGAACTAGCAACAGCTGCCGAAGAAAAAATGATTTCATGGGTTGATACATAGCTTGTATATCTCTTTACACGCGTTACGAGCAATCGATAAGCGTTAAGTAAAAACTAAAACGGCCAGTAGCGGGAATTGAAAAACCTGGAACCCCAACCCTGCCTGCTGGCGTCGGCTAATTCGCCGGTGCCACTGTAGGTAATGCGCGCGTCGGCAACCTTGGTTGAGGACACGGTATTATCCGAAGAGATATCTTCAGGACGAATCAAACCTTTGACCCGGATAAACTCTTCGCCCGTTGTTAGCGTCATCCATTTCTCACCGCGAATAACCAGCAAGCCATTTGGCAACACGCCAGACACGGTTACCGCAATGCTGCCGGTTAGGCTGTTCTCCTGGTCGGTTTCACCCGAGCCGTCGAAGCTTCGGTCTTGCCCAACACTGGTTTCCATCGAGTGACCCTTGAAATCAATGTCGCGACCCAGCACCGTATCGTTTCCAATCGAGATACCGCTGTTTTTGCCCACGCTGGTTTCGGTCGATTTACTGGAAACAGTGCGCTCGGTAAGCAGCACGGTAATAATGTCGCCCTCGCGGTAGGCGCGTCTATCTTCATATAAAGACAGGCCTGCGATAGTGCGATACAAACTGCCCTGGCTAATTCTCTGCGGCACCTCGCTAGGCACCAAAACCGGTGCGTACTCGGGGCTATCGGGCTCAACATCATGCATCGGGTAGGACGCGCAACCCTGCAGTACCAGCATCACAATGCATAACAATTGAATGCACACTGAGCTACTTGAGTTTTTAATTTCACTTACCATTTTGAACCTTGCCTGGGCTAACCTGTTTGCAATTGCTTCCAGTGTTCTGGCTAACCAAATTGCGCCGCCTGGTGGCCAACGATTAAGTCATTAAATATTTTGCGATACGAACTGCAACATCTGGTCAGCGGTTTGAATGACTTTTGAATTCATTTCGTAGGTGCGCTGCGTGGTAATCATATTCACCAGCTCCTCTACGATATTAACGTTGGAGTTTTCAACGCTGCCCTGCTCTATGCCACCAAAGCCGTTATCTCCCGGCGTGCCCTGCTGCGGAGAGCCACTGGATGCGGTTTCAAGAAAAAGGTTGGAGCCAATTGCCTGTAAACCAGCCGGATTAATAAAGTCGGTAAGCGTAATTGAGCCTATTTGCGTGGGCTGTGTGTCTCCCGCCACCACCGCTGTTGCTACACCATCGCGGCCGATGGTTACGCGTAAAGTATTCTGTGGCACCGTAATCGAAGGTTGTAGTATCAGGCCCTCACCGTTTACCACCTCACCGTCTGCACTGAGGTGAAACTCACCATTGCGTGTGTAGGCTACGTTACCGTTGGGCAGCAGTATTTCAAAAAATCCACGTCCGTCTATGGCCATATCCAACGGCTGGTCGGTTACCTGCAAGTTACCGTTGGTATGTTGTTTTTGCGTGCTAACCACTTTTACACCCGTACCGAGCTGCAAACCCGATGGCAGCTGGGTGTTTTGTGATGAGCTTGCACCAGGCTGGCGATTAACTTGATAAAGCAAATCTTCAAACACTACGCGATCGCGCTTAAAGCCAACCGTGGAGGCATTGGCCAAGTTGTTCGAAATTGTAGTGAGCTGTTTGTCCTGTGCGGTAAGACCGGTTTTGCTTACCCATAACGCTGCGTGCATGCTAACTATACCTCTGCGTTCGTTGAAAAACGGTATGCCGTTTTTATTGCGCTTGTGTGTGGCTTAAGCTTGTACCTGCAACAGCCGTACCGATGCATCGCCCGTATCACTCATGGTTTGCATCATCTTCATTTGCATCTCGAACTGGCGCGCTAGCGACATAACCTGAGTGAGTTCGTTCACCGGGTTAACATTGCTCGATTCAACAAAGCCCTTGCTGACCCTAATGTTTGCGTCTAGTGATGGTGGCGCACCGGCTGCATAAAATCGCCCGTCTACACCTTTGTTTAAATCGCCAGGCGCGGCCGCTACCAACTTAAGCCGGTCAACTTCAACCAGTGCTTCGGGGCCCTGCCCCAGCGCGCGCACTGAAATCGTACCGTCAGTGGCAATTTCTATCGATTCAGCTTCAGGAATAACAACCGGCCCACCGTTGCCGAGTACCTGGTCACCCCGCTCGTTGCGCAGCGCACCAAATGCGTCAGTGTGCAAACTACCTGCGCGCGTGAAAGCTTCTTCACCATTCGGGCCAATAACCGCAAGCCAACCTTCGCCATTAATCGCTATATCGAGATCGCGACCGGTTGCTTGCATTGAGCCTTTACGAAAATCGGTGGCTGGCGAATGGGCCACCGCGTAAACCCGGCTCTTGTGGCCTTCGCCATCCTTTACCGCCAGCGATACGGCATCGACAAAATCGGCGCGAAAACCCGTAGTGGCCGCATTCGCGAGATTGTTCGAATGCACCGTTTGCGCGTGCATGTTATGCACGGCGCCGGTCATCGAAACAAACAAGCCTCTATCCACTGCCACCCACCTCTATCGCTCTAATACACTATCGCGTTTTCAATCGCTCTATTACGTCGCGCTAAAATTTAGCCGCGTTTATCTCAAGTTAATAATGGTCTGGGTAATTTCGTTGGCCGTTTCAATGGTTCGGGCATTGGCCTGGAAATTACGCTGCGAAATAATCAGTGAAACCAGCTCTTCGGCAAGCTCAACGTTGGATTCTTCCAAGGCGCCAGACTGTATAGCGCCTAGCGAAGCAGAAAGTGGCGAACCGATTACCGGCTGGCCAGACTCGAACGATTCAACCCACGAGGTATCGCCAATTGGCGTAAGGCCCTGCTGGTTGGCAAAATCTGCCAATGCGACCTGGCCAAGTATCAGCGCCTCACCGTTGCTATAGCGAGCGAAAATGGCGCCGCTTTCGCTAATATCAAGACCCGACAACTGACCCGTGGCAAAGCCTGTTTGGTCTAGCGAATTAACCGAGAACACACCGCTGTACTGCGTGGCCTGGTCGATATCAATCTGGAAGTTGGAACTTGTGGCCGGTACTGGTATGGGAAGCGCCCCGCCGCTGGCAACCGGTGCGGGCCCAAGAGACCCGTTAAGCACGCCGGATGCATCCAATGGCTGCCAGTTCGATACCAGGATGGGATCGGAATTAACGGTGTCCAGCGAGCCGTCAGCATTAAACCTGACCGTGTAACTTGCGCGAGTCGGCGCCAATGGGTCTACCGCCAGTGAATCCGGATCGCCCACTTCCTGGCCATCAACCTGTACGTACAAGGTCCAGGTATTGGGCGGGTTGGCACTAATCGTTTCTTTCACGAAGAACATCGACAGCACGTGGGCCGAGCCTAGCGAGTCATAAATGGTGGCCGAGGTCGACGCGTTATAGGTATTTTGATCAGAAGGATCAAAGGTGTTTTCTTCAAACGGGAACAGCGCGGGCAGCGGCGAAAAGATACTGTTCACAGCACCCGTACCGCCGGTGAAGGTAACGCCCTCGTCGAGGTTTACGCTTATCTCCCCGCCCTTGGTTAAGAATTCAGCCGCGGTTCCCTCTGTGATAGTAGTGCCGCTATCCACGTCCAGGGAAAGACCTGAGCCACCGCCAGCAACACTAAACACAAGGTCGGCACCATCGGTAGCCGTAACTGAGATTATGCCCGCGGCCACCGATGCGGTAAGGCCCACTTGCGAATTTATACTCTGTGCCACTTCGGTAACCGTGGTGCCAGTAATCGAGCGGCCATTAATGCTCAACTCTCCCGGATTGATAACCGTACCGCCCCCGCCCGGCGCGTAGGTGAAATTGGCAACGGTGGTGGCCGCCGCGGTAACGCCAGCCACTGAAGTTAGCTCAGCGGCTATATCGCTGGCAGACAAATTGGCGACAGAGGGAATAGACAGGGTATTGCCGTTTATATCGACGGTGTCGGCCTGGTAACCATTGGGCTGGTTAGTGCCGCCCACTTGCAGCACACCAATGTCAGTACCATCAGAAGTTGTAGAATTGCCCCGAACAGCAAGTACCAGGCTGTCTGCATCAAGGTTAAAACCAACATCCACCAGCGATGTTTGCCTTGGGTCGATGTTATTGGTACTAATTTGCAGTTCGTTTAAAACCCCGCCAACAACACCCGAATCATTTGCATCAAAACCCTGCAGTCGCGCGCCGCCATTGGCAACGATAAAACCCTGGTCGTCAACGCCAAACTGGCCTGCGCGCGAAAAGACCTGCGTGCCCGCATCGCTGAGCACAAAAAACCCGCCGCCGTTAACCGCCAGGTCCAGCGGCTTATCGGTAAAGCTAATACTGCCCTGCGAGAATTGTTGCGCAATATTGGCAACCCGCACACCATTGCCCACCGCGTTAGAGCCACCGCCCACCGCTGTGCTTGCGTATACGTCGGCGAATTCAGCGCGCGATTCCTTAAAACCTACGGTGCTCGCGTTGGCAATATTGTTGCCTGAGACCTCAAGGTCTTTGTTTGCGGCACGCAGTCCGGTTAATGCAGCGTTAAATGTCATTATGGTGTTCCTCTATATGGCAATTTAATTTTTGGCTGTTCTAAACTTCACTTAAAATTTTGCGAAGCCAGCTTGTTAAGCTATAAAAATTTTCTTACATCATCGATATCAATTTCGCCGATGCCATCAACATTCAAGGTGATCGCACCGTTGCTGCCCAGCGATACACTGTTGACGTTGGCCGCTAGCCGCACCGGTACCTCGGTGCTTTCGCCATCAAGAAACGCATTGGCATTAACCCGATAATTGCCCGGCGGCATCGCCTCGCCAGCGCTGTTGCGCCCATCCCAGGCAAAAGCCAACTCGCCGGCCGGCTGCGCACCCAACTGCTCTACGCGCACCACCTCGCCCAGCGGCGTGGTAACGGTTATTTGCAACTGCTCTGTGCTAGCAGGCAGCACGATGGTGCCGTTCAGGTTACTGCCCTGCACCAGCGGCGCCTGGTTGCTACCCACCTCCACTGATTTACCCACCAGTGCAGATGCCTCGAGCGCGCGGCTGGATCGAAATTCGTTAACCAGGTTATTTACCGAGGCGCCCAGGTTGGTTATACCCTCTACCGAACTGAACTGCGCAAGTTGGGCAATGAATTCGCCGTTTTCCTGCGGGCTCAACGGGTCCTGGTTTTGTAATTGCGCAATCATCAGCTGCAGGAACGCGTCCTGCCCCAGCTCTTCTGATTTTTCTTTGTCTTGCTGCTGAGCGGATACACCGAGCTCACTGAGTATGCCGCCGCTTATATTGTTGATGTCGCTCATAGTCTGCTTACTTTTTGTTTTTGACCCGCCGCGCGTTAGGCTCTATGCGCTGGGTCTATAGTCAAAAGAAAATATTAATTGTGTTGTTAAGCTTACTGGCCAAGCGTGAGCAGGCGCTGCATCATCGACTTGGCGGTATTCGCCATTTCCGCGTTCAATTGAAACGAGCGCGAAGCGGCAATCATGTCGGCCATCTCTTCAACCGGATTTACATTCGACGCATACACGTAGCCCTGCTCATCCGCCAATGGATGACCAGGCTGGTGGCGACGTTGCGGTGCACGATCGCTTTGCATAATTTCTGCCACCATCACACCAAAGCTTGCGCCCGGCGAATCCTGCTGGCCGCGAAATTCGATGCCCGGCGTGTTGCCCGCAGCGCCTGGGGGCTGCGCTACAAAAACCGGATGGCGTGCGCGATAAGCCGCCTGCGCAGACCCGGCAACCGTTTCCGCGTTGGCGATATTGCTGGCAATGGTATTCAGGCGCACGGTTTGCACACCCATACCCATGCCAGCGATATCAAATACGTTACCCAAACTCATTGCCGCAGATCCTCTTTGGTAATTCTCGTCATCTGTTACTAACTGCTTACTATTAACTACTTACTGTTAGCGGTTGCTGCCCATCGCCTTGCTCATTGATGTGAACTTGCCGTTGAGTAAGCGAAAGCTGGCCGAAAAATCCATCGCGTTCTTGGCGAACTCGGCCGCTTCGTACTGCGCGTCTACCGTGTTGCCATCAATACCGGTTTGCAGCGGCTTGCGATACAGCATGGGCATCTCGCCGCGCTGGTCGTTGCGCAAACCATTCGCCGACAAATGCGCTTCGTCGGTTCTGCGCATGCCCACCAGTTCACCGTCGGCTTTGGCCTGGCGCATCAGCTCACGAAAATCCACGTCCCTGGCTTTGAACCCGGGCGTATCGACGTTGGCCAGGTTGTTAGCCAGCACTTCGGCGCGAGCAACGCGCAGGTTTAGCGCGTACTCGTGTACACCTAGCGCGTTGGAAAAACTGATTGCGGCCATTAACTCGCTCCACTACTGATGGTCTTGAGCGGAATAGAGCAACCCGCGTGCCAGCTCGTAAATAGGCATATTTATCAACAAGTTAACTTATTTTGACGCGTAAAAAACACGCCTAGAGCAAATTCAGCGGCAAGCTGTTTCCCGCAAACGGCAACGTAGGCTGCCGCGAAGGGTTACAAACTGCCCCCATTGCCGGGGGGTGTAGTGATAGGAAATTTAGTTCCCATTTCTGTCTAAGATACAACCAATAGTTTTATCAAGACAAAGGCCGCTGCCCCTACCAGGGTGGCGGTATTTTTATGCGGGCACTAAAAAAAGGCCCTACGAATTGCAGGGCTTGGGCAAAAAATGGGGGATAAATATTATTGTTGGGAAAGCTATTTGGAATTGGTTTGTATGGCGGCTAACGCCTAGGAACGGCCATAACGAAAAACCTCACCCGCTTTATGAGCAACAACAAAAAACGGCACCCGAAGATGCCGCTCTTTAGACTG
>JABDNS010000104.1 GCA_013043705.1 Pseudomonadales bacterium | reverse complement strand
CAGTTTACTTTTTTGGCGCATGCGCCAAAAAAGTAAACTGTCCCCGTGGTTTTTAGTAGCTGAAGCTGAAGCTGAGGCCGAGCGAGTATTCGTGTTGGGGATAGCCGTCGAGGTTGAGATAGTTGGTGTAGGCGGTTTTTAATTGCCAGCCATCGGCGAAACGGTAGCGCACCTTCATATTTAACGAGCGTGAGTCATCGGCTCCGGGCAGCGACGCTTGCGACCAATTGCCGCCAAGCCCGATTGAAAACACATTG
The DNA here is from genome assembly GCA_013043705.1 of Pseudomonadales bacterium. GTDB lineage: Bacteria > Pseudomonadota > Gammaproteobacteria > Pseudomonadales > UBA7434 > UBA7434. Next base: position 17,163 of record JABDNS010000104.1, on the reverse strand, counting down.
CTGCGGCCGTTGCCAACACTGCGCTCCACATCCAGCGAGCCGTAGCCGTAGTTTTCGTATAAATCGGCCAGCCGCCCGCCCAGGATGAAGTTGTAACCGGCGCCAACTGACGCCTCATATTTGCCCCAGTCCCACACATACAGCAGGTCCAGCGCACTATCGACGGTACCGCTACCTAGGCCACGATCGACGTCACCATTATCGGCGGTTAGCACGGCAGTTACGCTGAAGAACTGCGGCACCCGCTCGCCAAGCGACAGACCGTAGCCAATATCTAACGACACATCATTCAGGCCGCTTATCTTTTCCTGTTCGAAGAAATCTCGCTGCCGCAAGCGTTGGCACTGCACGATTAGCTGCCGCACGGTATCGACCCGCGTAGCCAGCGCAAGCAATGTAACCCCATCGCGTTTGGCAAGCTCAACGAGTTTCCTGCACTGCGCAAACAGCTGCAGCGTGCTCTGGCGAATTGTTGCCACACCATCGCCGGACTGCCACGGCAAATAGACGCCTGCGCTCCAATGCGTGCCAGCGACATAGCCCGAAACATCCAGCGTGAAGGCCTCGCCGTCCAGCCCTTCACTTTCGTCGTAGCGTTCATAGTGATAGCTGCTGGACAACGCACCGCCCCAAAGTGGCGCTTGGGCAAAGCACAGCTGGCTACAAAAACCGCCGGCGAACGCAAGCAAGACACTCGCCACCGTTGTTATTTGTCCAAGCACCATTCGCTCCACGCTTTTATGCACCACTGAAGTGAAAAGAATGATAACCGATAACATATCTGGCCAGCGCTTATTCGAGTAAACTGGGCGCGCATTTACAGCCTGCTCGCCAGCACTTGCCACACGCGGAAAAACCATTGAACGCTACATCTCAGCAAAACCCGCCGCCCACGCCACCACCACACGCCCCTGGTCCGCCGGAATACCCGGCCAACGTGGATGATTGTATAGGCTTAATCACCAGCAAGGTGGGCAAAGCGCTGGTGGTTGCAACACCGCTGGGCATTGGCAAACCCAACCACCTTTTAAATGCATTGTGGACTCACGCGAAGCAAGATAAATCAATCACGCTGGAAATTTTTACCGCCCTGTCGCTGTCGATTCCGCGCGGTAGTTCACTGCTCGAGCGGCGCTTCTTGCAATGCTTTACCCGGCGCCACTTTGGCGACTACCCCGAGCTTGAATACATTGGCGACATCCAACGTGGCAATGTGCCAGAAAACATGAAAGTCACCGAATTTTATATGCAGTCGGGTAAGTTCTTGAGCGCCCCGCTAGCGCAGCGCTGGTACACCAGCAGTAATTACACGCACGCCTCGCGTGACATTGCCAATCGTGGCGTTAACGTGCTGGTGGTTATGGTGGGCTGCAATGATAGCGAAGCCAATGCTGGCAATAAACGTTACAGCATGGGATCCAACCCCGACCTCACCGTTGACCTGACTCGCCGCATGGAGCGCCGGCGCGCCCGCGCATTATCTGAAGGCAAAACGCCAGCACCTTTTTATGTGGTAGGCGTAGTCAACCGCCATATGCCGTATATGACCGGCGAGGCCGAGGTTGATGCAAATTTTTTCGACGCGCTGATAGATAACCCACAGTACGAGCACCCGCTGTTTGCCACACCACGCCAACCAATTTCGCGTAATGATTACCTGATTGGCCTGTACGCCAGCGCGCTGGTTGCCGATGGCGGTACTTTACAGGTGGGTATTGGGTCGCTCGGTGATGCGCTGGTATATGCCACTGAAATGCGCCACCAGGACCCTGCGCTCTACCAGCAGGTGCTACGCGACGCTGGTGTTGGCCGCTTCGCCAAGCTAATTGAGCAGGTGGCTGCGCCTATCGAGCAGTTGGGTCATTTTGAAAAGGGCCTGTATGCGGCCACCGAAATGTTTGCCGAAGGCTTTATGCATTTGTATGAAGCCGGTGTACTCAAGCGCAAGGTCTACCCGGACGTAACCATACAAACATTGTTAAACGAAGATAAAATTAACGAAAATATATCGCTGCAAACACTGGATACATTGCGCGATGCGCGTGCGATCACCACACAGCTCGATCAAACCGAACTGGATTGGCTGGTTGAAACCGGCGTATTCAAAGCAGGCGTCCATTTAAAAAACGCATCAAACGATGACGCGCAGGGCGAAACAAAAAATAATGTCGAACAACTAGTCGCACCCGATGGGATAACAATATCCAACAACCTGGCCGACAAAGATAACCACGGCACCCTAAGCAAGCACTTCCTGGGCGACAAACTAAAAAACCCGGCCATCTTGCATGCGGCGTTTTTTCTGGGCTCGAAAGATTTCTATACCTGGTTACACGCACTGCACGGCCAGGAGCGCGAATTATTCCAAATGACCGGTGTAGGGCAGATTAACGAGCTCTACAACGGTGAGGCGCGCGACCGGGCGCAGCGCCTGAATGCCCGCTTCATCAACACTACCATTAAAGTCAGCTTGCTGGGCGCGGCCTGCTCCGATGCGCTTGAGAACAACCAGGTGATAAGCGGCGTAGGCGGCCAGTACAACTTTGTAGCTATGGCGCACGCACTATGGGCAAGCCGCTCGATTATTATGCTACGCGCCACGCGTGAAACGGCAAGCGGTGCAATTAGCAATATCGTTTGGCAGTACCCTTACGAAACCATTCCGCGACACCTGCGCGATATTGTTATTTCAGAGTATGGTATTGCCGACCTGCGCAGCAAGAATGACGAAGAATGCATCAAGGCAATGCTTTGTATTGCAGACAGCCGCTTCCAGCAAAATTTGCTGGCCCAAGCTAAAAAATACAACAAGCTGGATCCTGCCTGGCAAATACCTGAGGCTTTTTGCAATAACTACCCGGATGCGCTCAAGCGCGCACTGGCAAACCACCAACAGGCGGGAAGATTTCCGGACTACCCTTACGGCTGCGATTTTAATGCACAGGAATTGCAGCTCGTTAAAGCGCTGGGCTGGCTAAAGAAAAATGCAAACTCTAAAATCAACAAGCTCAAGCTGGTGCTGAAGTCGCTGCGTGTAGAGGAAACACCCGAACAAAAACCGCTTTTGGAATTGATGGATCTGCACGCTGCAGAAACGCGCGAAGAAAAAATAAACAAAAAATTATTGTTGCTAGCACTCGCGCAAACTGCCGAAAAATAAAGATCTAAAACGATAATTTTTAAGTTTATAAAAGCCAGTAACCTATAAGCCCGATATAAAGGCCCGGTAGTGCTGCAGGACGCTTTGCGGGTCTTCCACCTGCGGGTAATGCCCAATCTCGGGTAACCTGCCCAAATAATCCAGCCGTCCATTCAGCTGCTGGTACCTCGCCACCATATGCTCGCCCGACACCGGGTCTTCCGAACCGTTAATTAACGCAATGGGAACCTGGGTGTTTTGCAAAGCGGCGACCCAGCGCTCGCGATGCTCAATGCGATCGTTCATATAGGTGATCAGGTTATGGAATATATGCCTGCCATCGTTCTCGCCGATAATCGCCCAAAAGGTTTCCAGCTCCGCGTCGGCAGGCTGGGTATTCGGGCCGAACACTTTGCAAAAGCTGCGCTTGAAACTTTTATAGCCGCCGAGCTTGTTTACCAGTGGGCCGAACGGGCTGAGCAATAATTTTTGCGTAAGCAGCGCGCGATGGGTTTCAGGAAACAGGCCACCATTCAGGAAACAACATGACAGCCATTGCCCCGCACCGTTACCATCAATTTGCCTGGCCAATAGCTCTTGCGCAACCGTGTCACCGTAGTCGTGCGCCAACACATGAAAGCTGCCCAGCGATTTGTGCGCAACTAACTGTTCAACAATGTCGGCTTGCAAGTGAATACTGTAGTCGCGATGGTTGGGTTTATCTGAAAAGCCAAAGCCGAGCATATCCAATGCAACTAGCCGGTAGTTTAAACGCAGCTCATCCCATAAAGCATGCCAATCCCAGCTTGAAGTAGGAAACCCGTGGATAAGCAGCAGCACCGGCTTACTATTTTGCGCTGGGTTGCCGTCGCTGTTTTCGCGCTCGCCACCGGCATCATCGCGCACAAAAATTTTATGTGCGCCCAATTGCAGGAATTCGCCCTGCTCACGCCAATTAGCAATGGCGCGTTTAGCCGCCTGCTTGTACGCAACCGAATTGCTTGTTTTTAACGGTGATGTCGATGTTGAGCTCATTCGTCTATATTACTAGCTCTACCATTGCGCCGGCCAGTGCAAAATGCACCCAGCTTGATTGCACCGGTTTACCACTGGCCTGCTCAATACCTTGCGCGTAGCAGGCCAGCTGCGCTGCATAGTGCAATGCCATTGCTTGCCAGCCGCTCTCGCCCACTTGTGTAGTTTTGTGGTCAATCAGCACCCAGCCGTCTTCGGTTTCCAGCAGGCAATCGATCCAGCCCTGGACCTGTTGGCCCTGCGCATTTACAAATTGCAACGGATACTCCGCGGCGATTGACAGCGGCGCGAAACGCTGGTGAATATGATCGGAAAACCGTGCAGCGCAGGCCTCAGCCGCGGCAACTTCCACACGCTCCAGCACACCGTACTGGCCGAGGATTCTTTCCGCAGCCGGCTGCTCGCCGGCTAATGTGGTGGCAATGCTATTAGCGATAACTGCGTGCAAAGCGGAACCCAGCACGTCGGCCGCGCCGCTACCCTGCACAGCAATCGGCGCGCCAAGCTCAACCACTTCGCCAGTGCTTACCTGCCTGGCGCGCGTGTCTAAATCGTCCTTATTATCTCCCAATACATTTAGCGATGAGGGTGAAACGCGTAGCGGCAAGAATTCCGGTGCACTATCGGGCACGCGAATCCATTGTGGCTCGAAAATATCACTCGCGTAATTCACCTCGCTGTCTTTGTCGAAGTCCCGCACAGCCGTAGGTATCGCGGTGCCACAAGGCAGCGCCAGCTGTTTGGATGTGGGTAGTAACAGATCGGCATCTACGCAAGACATCCAGCTATCGGCTTTTATTTTATAATTAACAGGTAGCGGATAGACCAGCGCATCGCGGGCGCGCGTAATCGACACATACAACAGGCGCTTTTTCTCTTCGCGCTCAGCTTGGTTGGCGCGCTGTGCGCGTTCGCTTTGCATGATTTGCGCTAGCAGCGGCGTGGAGTCGCTGCGCTCGTTACTAAAATCGCACCAGTATTCCAGGCGTCGCCCGGCCAGCGGGTCGTTAAGGTCCATCTCGCCTTGCTCTGGCACCACACGCAAGCCCCACACACGCGGCTTAAGCGCAGCCTCCAAATCGGCGGCAATTACCAACGGCCACTCCAGGCCTTTGGCGCCATGATGCGTAACCAGGTGCACTGCATTTTCACTGCCGCTATCGGCTTGGGTATCGTCCTCATCCTCGGCCAATTGCTGCAACCACAATACTAAACCTAACGCGGACACTGGCTCATTAAACGTGGCAGCGCGTGCCTCGTAGTCCTCGGCATGCGCGATAAGTGCCGACAGGTTATTCAATCGATGCTGCGCTTGCGATTCGTCTGGACCCCATCGATACACCGCTTGGCGCACTTGCCCCGCATCGATAGCAGCGCGTATCGCTTCCACCGGTGTCAACAGTGGCAGTCGCTCGCGCTCGGCTTTTATGCTGGCCACCGGGTGCGACGGCTGCTGCTCCAGCCACGCCGCAGCGGGCGCATCACCGTGTAAAAAATCCATGCGCTGTGCAATCCATGCCTCGGGTTCTTCGCAGCTCCACAGGCTGTGAATTTCGGCACTGGCCAGCGTGTCGCCAGGGTCGAGCATGCGGCGCAAACAGGCCATGGCAAGCACACCTTCGGGCGTTTGCAGCAGGCCCTCGCGCTTGTAGCGCAACGGTAGTTGCAAATCGGCCAGTTGGTGCGCGATGGCGCGCAGCCGGCTGTGTTTGGCGCACAAAATGGCGATATCGCCAAAGCGTATGGGGCGCCACTGTTGCAAGTTTTTGTCGAATACCTGCCTGTCGCTGGCAACGCACTGGGCAATGCCTGCTGCCAGCGCGCTGGCCTGCAGCGCAAGGCTGCGACCGCCGGCCAGTTGCCACACTTCAATAATTGTTTGCTGGTCGTTTTCCGGCGGCGCGCTGCGCTCGCGCTTGGCTTTTAATACCACCTGGTCGCGCTGCAGTGAATTGGCGAATGCCGGCTCGAATAGCGCATTGGCATAGCTTACCAATGCAGGCGTTGAGCGCCACGAGTACTCGAGAATTTCGGGGACATTGCCATCACGCAATACTTGCTTGACCACTGTATTCATCAGCGTGGGGTCGGAACCGCGAAAACCGTAGATCGACTGCTTGATATCGCCCACCCAGATAACGCGATCGATCAGGCGTGAAAGCTTTAAAAAAAGCGCCAGCTGAATTGGGCTGGTGTCCTGGAACTCATCCACCAGCAATACTTTGAATTCCTCGCGCAAAGTATTGGCTACCGCGCTGATATCAAGCAATGCGTGTACGCGCTGTTCCTGGTCGACAAAATCGATTAGCCCCTTGCCAGCTTTCAGCGTTTGATAGGTATGCATAGTTTGGGCGGCAATTTCGAACAGCTGTGTGGTAAACCATTCAATGTCTTCGCGAAGACCAGGGTGCACATCGACCTCGGCAGCAGCGAGCTGCACCGCCTCGGCATGTTCGCGCGATTTTTTACCCGGCCCCTTGTCCACCAGCGCATACCATTCGCGCCACTTCATACGGCCATTGCCCAGCGCCGCTATGGCCTCACGCAATTTATCGATATATTCGGTAGTTACTTTGGTTTTGTCACCCAGCTCCTCGCGCGTAGCCTGGATAGCCACATAGGCCTGCTTAACCGCATCGAGTAACTGCGCATCGAGGTCGCGCGTGCTGGGCTTTCTAAAATGCGCAAGCAATGAATTTGCACTGGCGACGCCCTGGGCGCGCACCTCGTCAGTGCCCTGGTTATTCGCACGGGCTTCTTTTACGATATCGCGCACCTGCTTGCGCCACTGCAGGCCATTTAAATGGTCTGCAACATCAAGCCGCGTTGCTGCCGCGTTCATCGCGTCGATCAAACCCGGTGACTGCGCGAGTGCGGCTTCCATTGCGCGGTTAAGTAGCAGCGCATTATCGTCTTCTTCGATTACTTTCAGGTCGGGCGGCAAACCGGCTTCGAACGCAAAACGCTTGAGTAGCTCACCGCAAACGCTGTTAACTGTGCCCACCAACGACTGCTCAACCTGGTTGGCCAAATCGAGCTGCCCGGATGCAATAAGTTTGCTGCGCACGCGCTCCTGCAACTCACCCGCGGCCAGGCGGGTAAACGTAGTGGCCATCACCTGGTGCGGCAGGACATCACCCGAAACCAACATTTTCTCCAGTGTTTCGGTTAGCGAATAGGTTTTACCGCTACCTGCGCCAGCGCTAACGAAATGAATATTGCTAGTCATCGCCAGGCTCCGCAGCTTGCTCGTACCAGCCGGTTAAGCTGCCGTAGTCACTAAATGTATCGTGATAGCCTTGCAGGTCTAGGGCATCGGCGGGTAGCGGAAATCGCTGGTCGTCGATCGTGCCTTTTGCGGTGACCTCAAACAAGCCCTTATCGATCTGCAATTTTCGCCAGCGCCAGCTCGATTCAAAGCTTCGCCACAGGCTTTGCCAGTCGCCGCCATCATCCGGATCAATAATTTCTGCATTGGGAAACAACTTGTGCGACAGGCTGAGCATCTGTGCATCGCGCAAGATAAAATAACTTAATTGCGCGTTGCCGCTCTTACTTACGGCCTGGGACTCTCGTAGCTGTGCATAAACTGCTAATTGCAGATAGCTGCCTTCGCGCAGGTTTTTGCGCTGGTAATTTCGCCCACCCCATTTTAGGTCGACAATAATTTCTTGCCCCGAAGCGGCATGCGCCAGCAAGTCGATATAGCCTTGTAACTCGCCGCCAAAAAAATCGGCCGTTTCAAGACGCTCGGTTTCAACCCGCTGCACGCCTGCATCGTGCAGGTGCTGCACTAGTGCCGGCAATGCCCGGCGCATTCCCGCCACAAACTCTGCGCACTCCGCTTGCCTACCGGCGGTAAGCAGCGTTGCGCCCTCCTGCTCGATTAATACCGGCAAGTGTTTGTCGACCCACGCTGCAACGCTAGTAATATCAATCACCGCGATGTCGCTGTGCCCGGCAAAAAATTGCTCTACCAAATGATGCGCCAAATTGCCGCGCAAGCGGCCGCCGTCATTTAATGGCTCGATAAAACCAGGGCGAATGCGTGCGGCGTATTTCAACAGCCACTGGTAGGGGCTATAAATATAGTTTTGCAAACTGGAATAAGATTCCTGCTTACGCGCCTCTATTGGCGTACTTGCCGGCATTTGCCACCAGCGCTTCATTGCTGGCAAATCGCGCGCTGGCAATGCTTGAAGCGGCAGCTGCAAAAATTGCTGCGCCGCATCACTATTGATATTGTGCAACGCAAGACCTTTGATATTTGCGGTTAAGCGGTCCCAGACGGGATGATGCCGATCGGTATCGTCGTGCAATACCAGCGTGCAACGTTCGCTGGCGAACAGGATGGGCCGCAACCAGGCTTGCGCCAACCAATCGAGCTGCGCCGCTTCGCTTTGTAGCATTACACCGGCATTTTGCAGCGCTGCCTGCTCGGGCGCTGGCCACGGCCAGCGCGCAACACGATCACTGGCCTGGCAATCCCACCAGATAATTTCTTGCAGCGGGCAATGAAACGCGCCACTATGTTTTGCCACCAACAGCGGAGCCTGGCCCGGCAGCAACTGCGCATTGCGGTCGGACACCGCAGCACCTGAACCGCGCACATCGTCGACCAGGCGCATAACGTTATCGCGCGATAATAGTGTGCGGCCCGACTCAGCCAAGCGCTCTATTGCCAGCAAAAACTCCTGCACCTGGTTAATAGCAACCGCGTAATAGTTGCGCATATCGTTATCGGATTCGGCCTCGCGCCTGCCCAGCAGCCAGTCGAGCACACGCTTGCCGCGCTCGACGAGCACTTCGCAGGGGGCGCCCTGCTCTGGATTGAAACGCCCTGCTTGCAACCAGTACTTAATAGATGCGGCCAACTTGTCGCGCGCATTGCCTTCGCTGTGTTCAAGCAACTCGGCAATAGCCTGGTTCCATGGCTCACCGCCAATACCTGGCGCGGTAGCTACGCTTTGCGCCAGCACGCGCCGCACGCGCTGCGGCAGTGGCCCATAGGGGTGCGATAAAAACTGCATTAAGCTACGCACATCGAGCGGCGACCAAAGTAGTTCAAGCGCAAGCGGCAAAACCTGGAATAGCGGCCGCGACGAAGACCTGGCACTTAAACCAATGCGCGGCGAGTATAAGGTGGTATTTGCCTCATCAATAAGCTCGGCACGCACTTCAGCCAACAGTGCAACCTGTTTGCCCTGCGCAAGCAGTGCGTTGCTATGTGCGGCGATTGGTATGGCGCTGTCGCCAGCGATGCCACTTTGCAGGGCAACAATACTGTTGTCGCCACGCAAATCCAGCGCGCCGGTTTCGTTGTTAATGAGGTAATGTTGCAGTGCGTGTAAATCACTACCTGGTTTAGCGAGCGGCGCAAGATCCGCAGGCGCGAGCAACTGTGCGTCAACAGCGCTGATAAGTTTTTGCCAGAAAGGCGGAAAATGTTGCAACGCATCGAGAAAAGTAATTGATTCGATGCTGGTGCAATGTTGCTCAAGCAAGCCCAGCACACATTGCATGCGCTGGCCGATGTTACTAGCCACTTGTGTTGCAGCGAGCGTTTCGATGGCTGCCATGTCTGCAAGCCGCGCTGGTACAGCGCCGGTAAAACTGCCCCGCCAGCCCGCTTCATACCATTGATCACGCCACTGCAGTAGTTTACGCGCTACCGAAAACGGGTCTGCCTGGTAAGAATCAAAGTAAAAAGCGCCGGCGTGATTTACCTCTTCGATGCAGGCAAGATACTGGATCAGGCGGCGTGTAAAGGGAACCTCATTCGGGGCAACACCGAGCTGCGTTTCCAGCAGCGAAAGAAAACCCTTTGGGCCAACAACAAGCTCACCCAGCGTCGATGCGAATGGTACGGGATCCGGGCCATCACCTTTGAGACCCAGCGCCAGTTTTAGCGGCTTTATCTCACTGTGGTTGTTATGCTGCCTACTACCCGCCATTACAACGGCTGGGCTAGAAGTTCATCCTCGCGTCCAGCAAGTATCGATCAACACCATCATCGTCTGAGCGATCATAGCTAATACCAAAAGATAACTTCGGCGTTTGGTAATACCTGCCGCCAAGCAACAGCTCGGTATCGTTGTCGGCTTCGGTATCAATATGCGTAAGGCTGGCATTTAGTTCAAGCTTGTCACCGCGCATGGCGCGCAGGCCGGCCGAGATACCGTAACCGTCGGTATCCGTTTCGCTGGCACCATACTCGGTTTCCGCATCGAAGTAAGCAACGCTGGCAATCGCATCAACCGAATCGCGCACCGGTACATTCACACCCACGCCAACCCGATACTCATCGATAGAACGCTCATCGCTTACCGAGCCGATGGTTAACTTGTCATCGCTTTCAAGCGAAGTAAACCTGGCTTGTATGAAAACACTATTGGTAACAGCATAACTTCCGTAGACTTGGTAGCCAGAATCGTCTTCGCCGTTAATATCGCCAATCACATAGCCTGCACCGAAATAGGTATAGGAAAACGGCGACTCGGCAATCGCAATTGCTTGGCCGGACCCGTCACCCGCTTGCGCGACTGCTGCCCCTGCCTCGCCTTCTGCAGCTTCATCCGCTGCTTCTGCCGCCTGGCCCGCCTCTGCAGCCGCACCCTCAGCATCACCCGCCATTTCATCGGCGGCCGCATCCATGTTTTCAGCCATGTCTTCTACCGCTTCTTCGCCTTCCTGCAATGCTTGCTCGGCGCTCTTTTCGGCCTGGTCCAAAACGTCGTCGAGGTTCTGCGCTTCGTCTTGTGCTAGCGCCACCCCGTTTGCCAGTACCAGCGCCGCAGTCGCCGCAATGCAATTTTTTAGGAACATGATTTCTCCCGGATTATTCGATTAGCCAGCTGTGCGCCAATTATCTTTGGTTAAAGCACTCAAGGTCGTTTATGATCATTTAAAGAACGCATAATTGCAATTGCATTATGCTTGACGATCCACCGCCACGAACTTGTCCTTGCTTAATATGCCTTCACCATCCCAGCGATAGGCTACCAGCTTGCCGCCCGGCTTGGCGACACTGTAATCCAGGCAGGCGATATTGGGTGCCAACGGTGACGGCTCACCTTTTAACCAATAGTGGCCCAAAAAAACCGGTTTTTGCGTATGGCTGTACTCCACCAGGTGATCGCCCTCGATCTCATCGTCGGGAATATCCGTTTCGGCCTCTTCGGGGCCCATAAAGGCACTGGCATAGGTAGTTGCATCGCTCCACCATTTGATGCGCATGCGATGCCTAACCTTGCCGCCGGCATCGGTAAACTTCAGGCCCTTGGGCAACGGCACCTCTTTACCCTTCAGCAAATTCTCAACCGCATCAAATTCCCAGGTTTCCTTATCGCTGGCCGCACGCAAAAGCGCATCGTTCAGGCAGGGCGTGCCCGCGTAGTTTTCTTCAAGCCGGGCAATAGCCACCGGGTCCCAACAGGCGTGCACGGCACGCAAACCGGGCAGGTCCAGCCACATCGGCAGGGTTTTAAACCAGTCAATAACATCGGCATAGTCTTTTGGCGAATGCTGGTAGGCTTCCAGGAATGCACGGTGTTGACGCTGGTTGCCAGAAGAGTGTTCACGCAGATAACCGGCAGCAGTATTTTTTTTGTCGCGCGGTGTGTAGTAGGCGATGGCATTAAATTCGTGGTTGCCCATTACCGCCAGCGCGTCGCCCTTGGTTACCATGTCGCGCGCTAATTCAACCACTTCTCGCTGGCCCGCGCCGCGATCGACAAAATCCCCCAAAAACACAACCCGTCGCCCAGGGTGTTGGTAGCGACCCTGCGACTCACGATAACCCAATGTATCGAGCAATACACGCAGCGTGCTTATTTCGCCATGGATATCGCCAATCAGGTCGTATTTTTCTTGCGCTTGTTGCACCTGCCCATCCTTTCGCTCAACGGTTTCCCGCTTCGCAGGGTTAGAAATTACCACTTCCATTTTGGCCCAAGCAAGCCGGTTTTCCGCGTGTTTTGTACCGCCATTTTCGCACCAATAGTAACCATCGGCGCGATCAGCATTTATTTTAGTCAAAAAAAAGCCCCGCTAAGCGAGGCTTTCAAAGTTGGAGATAAAACTAGCTGGCCAGTTTGCGGCTAGCGCCGAGGCCTGCGAGGCCAAGCAGCAACAGGGTGCCAACGCCGGGTTCTGGTACCGAAGCATGTGTGGTTTCCATTACAACCATCATTTTGAATGGCTCCAAATTGATCTGATCCAACAGCGCGAAATTTATCATCACACTATCATCAGTCCATTCCACGCCCAGGCCGTTCAGCGTGCCGTCTAGCTTGTAGTCAACATTAGTAATTCGGCCTTCCTGGCCAACCCAATCCAATCCCGTAATAAGCAAACCATTAAAATCAACGTTCTGGATGGGGAATGGATTCCCTCTATAGCTGATTAGGAATGATTCGGCACCCGGATCAACGCTGAGCCCATAAAAATCCACAATATCGGTGGCATCTTCGGTTACGGTGACGGTGTGAGGGCCACCAAGGTTGCCCTGCTGTTCGACCGTCGGAAATTGCCACGCCACCGTAATCGAATCGCCAATCAGGCTCGCGTTAGATGAGATTGCCACCACTGCTGCACCGATAAATAAAACTGCTTGCTTGAATATGTTTTTCATAGCCTTTCCTTAACTTCCCCTGAAATTTTTTATTAACGGTGACCAGCCAAACCTGCTGCGGATGCCCACCAGTTTATTGTGTTGTCGTATAGCGCTTGATTGGTCTTTTTGGTTATATTTTGAGCAATCGGTAATGCAGCGTTACATCGCTCATGAAGCAAGAATGACGCCAGAACCTAAGTCGTTGATATTACTGGCAGACGCTGCAGTACGAAAATAAAACTGCATATAAATTCGACAAGTCTGCACGACGAGCGTGAAGCGACGAGCCACGGGGACAGCTTACTTTTTTCAGGTATTACCCAAAAAAGTAAGCGCTTCCCGTGGGCTGTTATTCCCGGATTCAGAATGGCCAGATCATTGGCACCATTAGCACGGTGGTGATACCCACCAGCAGGGTGAGCGGTGTGCCGATTTTGACGAAATCCATAAAGCGGTACTCGCCGGGCCCGTAGACCATCAGGTTGGTCTGGTAGCCAATGGGCGTGGCAAAACTGGCCGATGCGGCAATCATTAGTGTTACCGCGAACGGCGTTAAATCCACGCCCAGCTGTTGGCTTGCTGCAGAGGCCACCGGAAAAATCAACACTGCGGCCGATACATTGGAAATCATTGCAGAGAAGCCGGCGGTCAGTATGAACAGCGCCGCCAGCAAAGCGTGCGGCGAATCGCCCACCAGCGCGACAAAATTATGCGCAATAGATTGCGCTGCCCCGGTTTTTTCAAGCGCAGTGCCCAGCGCGATACTGGCGCCGATCACAATTAGAATTTGCCAGTCCACACTGCGGCGCGCCTCTTCCACCCGCAAACAGCCCAAAACCAATAGCGCACCCACTGCCAACAATGCGGCCTTAACCATCGACAGCGCACCGGTAGCGGCCAATACAATCATGAAACCGAACACCAACAGCGACGTTTTCATATGCTGGTACGAAACCGGCGTGTATTCGTCGATCTTGCGCACCAGTAAAAAATCTCGCACATAGCGTTGCTGGCGCTCGAATGACCGGCCCGCTTCAATCAACAATGTATCGCCAGGCTTCAATACCACATCGCCCACGCGCCCTTTCAACCGCTGGCCCTGCCTGGCGATGGCAATAATGGCCGCGCCATAAGTGGAACGAAACTGCCCTTCTTTCACGGTTTTGAACAGGCCCGGGAAACTGTTCGACAGCACAACCTCAACCAAATGGCGTTGCGAGCGCTCCGAATCGAGCTTGAATATCTGGTCTTCGGCGGGGCGCAGGCCGCGAATTTTTTGCAGGTCGACCACCGACTCTACGTTGCCAACGAACACAAGCCGGTCACTCGCTTTCAGCTCCTGTGCCGGGCCAACCGCGGTAATCAAATGCCCTTCGCGCTGAATTTCAATCAAATACATGCCAGGCAGGTTACGCAAGCCAGCCGCTTCTACCGTTGCACCGATTAGCGGGCTGTCGTCTTCGATTAACATTTCTACCGTGTACTGGCGGGTATCACCAAACTGGCCGTTAGCGGCCCCCCCGCGCACCGGCAACAGCTTGCGCCCGAATAGCAGCAAATAGAGCAAGGTAACCAGCACACAGGGCAGCCCGACCCAGGCCAGCTCGAACAGGGCCAAGCCGTGATCGCCATCGCCGGTGGTGTTTAGGTAGTGCGTTTTTAACAAACCGTCGACTACCAGGTTGGTGCTGGTGCCAATCAATGTGCAGGCGCCGCCCATAATGGCGGCATAACTCAGCGGAATCAGTAATTGTGACGGCGCGAACTTGAAACGTTTGGCCCAGTCGATCACCGCGGGAATCATCATGGCTACGACCGGCGTGTTGTTCACCACCGAACTAAGCACGGCTACTGGCGCCATAAGCCGAAATTGTGCCTTGGGCAAGCTACTGGGCTTGCCCAGCAAGCTACCAGCTACCCAGGACGCGGCGCCGGTTTTGGTAAGACCACGCGCCACCACAAATAACAGCGCCACCGTAATGGTGCCCTCATTGGCAAAACCGGCAAACGCTTCGAAGGGCTCGAGCACGCCAACCAGCAGCAAGATAGCAACACCGGCCATTAATACCGCATCCGGCGGCAAGCGGGAACGCATCAGGCCGACAAAGCACAGCAGCACCACGCCAATCGCAATCAGCGGATAATATTCTTGTAAGTAAATGGAGAAGTTCATAGCAGGGCTTGGCTTACTTACGACTGGCTATAAGTAGCATCAAGCCGGTCGAGAAACCGCTCAAGCATTTCGGCTGGTAAGGCGTTAATGCCCGCGGCCGCCTTGCGCCCGCCACCGGTAGGAAACTCGCTACACAGCTGGTCGGCTGCAGTTTTATTTTCCAGCGGCGCGCGTACGCTGACCAGGTAGGTATTGTCGGCGCGCTCGGTCAGTACGGCATGCGCGCGCTGCGGCGCGTCGTTGGCCAGCGCATTGCCATAAACGCCACTTACCCTGCGCGCCCATTTTTCGTTGGGCAATAATACGGCCGCCGATACAGTAGTTTCGCGCAGCATAGTTGCCTCGCGTGCGCGCCGCATATCATCGTGATAGCCGCTTTCCAATTTACCGAATGTTTCACTGTCATCGCTTATAAAAGCCAGCGGGTCGATATAGCGAACTGCGCGAAGATACAATTCGTCTGGCGCAAAATGCAGGTCATCCAGCGATGCGCCGTAACCGTTGTAGTTAAGGTAGATGCCGAGGTTTTCGAGCAGGCCGCACTCTTTGGTATTCAAATCGCGGTAGCGCGCCAGCGCCTCGGCACTTTGGCGTAAATTATCGCCATAGGCGCCAACCACCGCCCAATTCGCTACCGCGCCATTCAGTCGACCGTTGACCAGCAGGCTCGTGCAAACGTTGGGCTCGACATTAATCAACGCGTCCAGCGCCGGATGCTTGGGAATATCTCCGGGCTGGTGATGGTCACAATAAAAAACAATCGCGCCATCAGCAAGCAAGCGCGCCAGCGCTTCACTGTTTTTTGCCATGGATATGTCGAGCACATTAACGCGATCGCCCCGTGCCACTTGTACGCGCTCCAGCAGCGCGATATCACGCTTTACACCCGTAACCAGAGTCGACTCGAGGGGCTCAACGTTGCGCAACTGCACTAATGCACAGATACCATCGGCATCCCCGTTAAATACATCGTAAACCGCCATGCACGCTTCCCCGCCCTGCCAACAAAATCACTACGCAGCAGGCGCTCTTTATCTACCACCCTTAATGCGAAGCTGGCAGCGTACCAGCGTACCCGGGCATGTCAAACCCGGCGTTTATTATTTTGCTGGTTCAGGTTTTTAAGCGCTGCTTGCGCAAATTGAAGCAGCACGCAAAACAGGGCAATAACCTCCCGCGGGCAAGGCGCGCAGTGGCGCCTAAACCTGCGAGAGGTAACTGCTAGCTGTGCTTAATGGATACGAATGCGTTGGCGATTGTTTTCGATCGTACTCATGCCTATGCCCTTGACCTTGCTCAGCGCCTCGGGCGACGCGAACGCGCCGTTAATGCGCCTGTATTCGACGATTGCCTGAGCCTTGCTAAGCCCCACGCCGTCGAGCGTTTTGGCCAATTGCTCGGCTGATGCCTTGTTGATATCGACCGATTCGTTAAGCCGGATATCCGCAGCGTGCACCGCGCCCACAAAGGTGAGTAGAAACGCCAGTGTTTTAATGAAATTTTTCATGATGATGATCCTCCTTGATAAATGAAATGCGGCATTCCCGCCGCATAGTTTTTTACTGCCTTACTCGCTTACTGCATTAGATAAATAACTATACGGCACTAAGCAAATACGTTAGCTAAAAATTTTTAACCAACGCCGCTAAGCTAACACATAAAAATATTCTTGTGTATGTTTGCGTGAAATCGTATAGTGCAATCGCGGCAACGGAAATCGCCGTGAAGAAAAAAAACCACTTCAAAAAATGACGAACCAATCAAGGAGGATTGTTATGGTCATGCATTTCGATAAAAAAACCACTCATCCACGCTCTTCTGGTGTAAAAAATAAAACGCGCAAGCGAACGCAGTACGGCTTGCCTAATATTGCGTTGTTGGAGCGCGCACGCAAAGAGCAGCGCAGCCCCGTTTTAGATAGCGAAAAAAACAGTGGCGAGCGTGAAGCGAGCATTACGGCATGTGCACAGCAACAACGGCGCGGTGGTATCAGCAAAAAGGCACTGCTGGGCTCCGTCGCGCTGGCGCTAGCCACTTCACAAGCGCATGCCACGCATGTTTTTATCAATGAAATTCATTACGACAACAACGGCATCGACGTGAACGAAGGCGTTGAAATAGCCGGTCGCGCGGGCCAGTCTGTGGATGGTTGGGAGCTACAACTCTACAACGGCGGCAACGGTGAGGTGTACAGAACACTGG
>JABDNS010000090.1 GCA_013043705.1 Pseudomonadales bacterium | reverse complement strand
AGATTACATTATCCAGTTTAACGACGTGAATGCGGTTGCGCCGCCGGCGCAGAATTACAGTATCCGTCGTCGCTCCGATGGTGCCGAGTTGTTGGCGAATGCCCTGTACGACCCGGTTGCGGGCATTAGCTTCAACGGTTTTACCGTGCAGGCAGTGGGCAGCCCACTGCCGGGTGACCAGCTGCTGATTGAAGGGCTCAATAAAGGTAGCGTGTTAACCACCATCGAGCGCATCGCCAGGGACATGCCTGTGCAGCCCGATGGTGCCAGCCGCGAAGCCTTTGTAAACGACGCGCTGGAAAACCTGGACGCCATACAAGACAAGCTGTTGTCTGCCAGGGCGCAGGCTGGTGCCAGGTTGAATACGCTGGAAACCACGCGCTCGGCGGAGCTCGATCGCGAGCTGGGCTACCAGGAAATCCTTAGCGATATTCGCGACCTCGACTACGCCGAGGCCATTAGCAACCTCAGCTTTCTTACTTTCACACTCGAAGCGGCGCAGCAGAGCTTCGCGCGCGTGGCCAACCTCTCTTTGTTCAATTTCCTGCGTTAATTTCTGCGCTAATTCTTGCGCGATGCCAATAAATTGTTCGTTTCGCGAGCAGTCCAGCTAGGTTTTTCGGCTTAAATCAGCCGTTTCCAGGACAATTTTCGCCCAAACGCCCCCTGTCTGTGCACTAGTTCACAGTTTCCCCCCTCCTGTACCTAAAGCTTTCGCTGCCGCTGCCGTTAACAGTCTTAACCGCGATTTATTACGTTGGTGATTGTTGGGTAGTAACCCTGCAAGAGCTGGCTAAAACAAACACTAAGTTGTACTTCAAGTACTAAAAAGGAGCATAAAGATGCCTCAGATTATTAACACGAACGTTTCTTCGCTTACTGCACAGCGCAACCTGAACCAGACGCAAAACAGCCTGAACACCTCGCTGCAGCGTTTGTCTTCGGGCCTACGCATTAACAGCGCGCGGGACGATGCAGCAGGTCTTGCCATTTCAAACCGCTTTACCTCGCAAATTCGTGGCCTGAACCAGGCAATCCGAAACGCGAACGATGGCATCTCTTTGGCGCAAACGGCTGAAGGTGCATTGCAGGAAAGCACCAATATCCTGCAGCGAATTCGTGAACTGGCTATCCAGTCGGCTAACTCGACTAACTCGGCATCCGATCGCGCCAGCTTGAATGCTGAGGTTAACCAGCTTAAGCAGCAGCTCGACAACATTGCCAACACCACTGAATTTAACGGCTTGAAAGTGCTGGACGGTACGTTTGTATCGCAGGCCTTCCAGGTGGGTGCCAACGCCAACCAGACCATTAGCTTCTCGGTTGCTGGTGCGCGTGGTGAAGACTTGGCTAACAACACAATTTCCGCAGTGAACGCTACGGTAGACCAAGGTACTGCTTCTACTACTACCTCGGCAGCTACTTTGCCGGCGAATAACACTATTGCCACGCAGGTTCTCACGGTTTCCGGAACACTGGGTTCAACCACAGTCAATGTTACCGGTGGTCAAAGTGCTTTCACGATCGCGTCGAACATTTCTAACGCAGAGGCTAGCACCGGGGTTACCGCAGATGCATCGTCAACTGCCACGTTGGGTACGCTTGGCGCGGATGGTACGGTAACATTAACGCTCGGTAGCGGCGGCGCCACGCAAACCGTTTCAGCTTCGGTAACCACCAGTGATCTTGGCGCACTCAGTACCGAAATCAACAAAGTTGCTGGTACCACAGGAATATCTGCAACGGTCAGCGGTGGTACGCTCACGTTGACCCAAGCTGAAGGCCGGGACATACAGATTTCCGACTTCACGCACTCTACAACGGGTGAGGACATCGTCCTGGGTTCAACTTCGCTGACCACAGACCCTGAAACGCTGACTGATGGTGCAGCCAACAGTGCCATCGTATCGGGCACGGTAACATTCAATTCCAGCAACAGCTTTGCGGTATCTTCAAGTGTTGCAAATACCGCGGGTAGCATATTGAACGTGGCCGCCAACGCATCAGTTGGTTCTACCCAACAATTGGTTAGTTCCATTGAAATCACGTCTGCATCAACAGCACAGAGTGCGATCCAGGTTGTGGATTCAGCACTGGCTACCATCTCGAGCATTCGTGCCGACTTGGGTGCAGTGCAAAACCGCTTCCAGTCTACGATATCGAACCTCAGCACCACGTCTGAAAACCTGTCGGCTGCACGTAGCCGCATCCAGGACGCGGACTTCGCTGCGGAAACTGCCAACTTAACGCGTACCCAGATCCTGCAACAGGCAGGCATCTCGGTACTGGCCCAGGCCAACGCCCTGCCTCAGCAGGTGCTTGGACTGTTGCAGTAAGCGGTACCTCGGTAGCGTCTTGATGAGGATCGGGGTGTTAGCAGGCCTAGCCAGTTGGCACCCCGCAAAAGATTGAGGTAGCGAGATATGTCAGAGATAGAAGGAATCAGGAGCGCCGCGCGGGTACCCCCCGCGCCGGTTGCCACTGTGCCCGGTGCGTCTGCTGGCGTAAGCGGCAGCACAAGCGGCAGTACTTTGCCGCCAATTGGTGCCGGCCAGCCGGGATCGGCTAAACCACAACCAGTTGAGCGCCAGCAAATAGAAGAGTCGGTGGCCAAGATTGCCGACTACGTGCAAACAATCCAGCGTAACTTGTCGTTCAAACTCGACGATACCACGGGTCAAACAGTCATTACGGTAACCGACAGCCAAACTGAAGAAGTCATCCGCCAAATCCCCAGTGAATATATACTTGAACTGGCACAAAACTTGAAGGAACTCCAGGAAGCACTGTCCAATACTAAGGGCAATCTTCTCGAAGTTCGCGTGTAAGCGCGCTTAGGCGCGTAGAGCACGCAAGGTAGTAGGCGCATGGGCAGTATCAGTTCACTAGGTGTAGGTTCGGGTATCGACCTGCAGTCATTGGTCGACGGGCTTGTGAGTGCAGAGCGCTCGGTTGCCGAAGCCGGATTAAATCGTCGCGAGGTGCAGGCCGCCGAGCGACTTTCTGCGTTTGGGCTTATCAAAAGTGCAGTGTCGGAATT
>JABDNS010000085.1 GCA_013043705.1 Pseudomonadales bacterium | reverse complement strand
GTGGTGATTTTAACGGGCTGGATTTTGGTGCCTGTCGCGACGCGATCACCGCCGCATTGGTAACAAAAAAAGCCGGTGAGGCCAGCACCAATTATCGCCTGCGCGATTGGGGCGTGTCTCGCCAGCGTTACTGGGGTGCGCCTATCCCCATGTTCAACTTGCCTGACGGCGGCGAAATTGCTGTGCCCGCCGACAAGCTGCCAGTGCTGTTACCCGAAAATGTTGTTATGGACGGTGTAACGTCGCCGCTCAAGGCCGATGCCACGTGGCGCAAAGCCACTATCAACGGCCAGGATGTAGAACGTGAAACCGACACGTTCGACACCTTTATGGAATCCAGCTGGTACTACGCGCGCTTTACCTGCCCGGATTATGATAAAGGCATCCTCGACAGCGAGCGCGCAAACTATTGGCTGCCGGTAGACCAATACGTGGGTGGCATTGAACACGCCATTCTGCATTTGCTTTATGCGCGCTTCTTTCACAAGTTGCTGCGCGACGATGGTCACCTGAGCTCGGATGAACCCTTCAAACGCCTGCTTTGCCAGGGCATGGTGTTAGCCGAGTCGTACTACAAGAAGCGCGACGACGGCGGCATGGACTGGTTTAACCCGGCGGAAGTTGAAGTTAATTGCGACGAGCGTGGCCACATTCTGGGTGCAACGCATATTCCCAGCGGTACGCTGCTGGAAATCGGTGGCACGACCAAGATGTCGAAAAGCAAAAACAATGGCGTCGACCCGCAAACCACCATAGACCGCTACGGTGCTGACACCGTGCGCGTGTTCACCATGTTTGCTGCACCGCCCGAGCAAACCCTGGAATGGAACAATGACGGTGTGGCGGGCGCGCAACGCTTCCTGAAAAGACTCTGGACCTTCTGCCAACAACACGCCACTGTTTTGCATAGCGCGGCAGCGTCGCTTAACAAGCAGGGCCACTGCAAGGAAATTGAAGACGACCAGGCGCTGGCCAGCCGGCGCCAGGAAATTCACAGCGCATTGGAAAAAGCCCTGGCAGATTTTGAGCGCAACCAATTCAACACCGTAATCGCCGCGTGCATGACAATGCTCAATGCCATTTACAAAACCTTACCCGGCGAGGCGGCTACACCGCAGCAGGCGGAGCGTGTTGCAGCCGAAGGGATTGGCCTGCTACTGCGACTGCTGGCGCCGGTGGCACCGCATATATGTCATAAACTGTGGCAGGAACTAAATTTTGGCAAAGATATTCTCGATGCCAATTGGCCCACTGTAGCCAGCGATGCACTTGTGCAAAGCTCGGTGGAATTAGTGGTACAGGTTAATGGCAAGCTGCGTGCAAAACTGCAGGTGGCGGTTGACGCCGACAAGCAAAGTATTGAAGCTCAGGCACAAGCCGAAGAGAATGTGCAAAAATTTATCGCAGGCAAAACCGTGCGCAAGGTCATTGTAGTACCTGGCAAGCTGGTTAATATCGTTGCTAATTAAAGAAGAAAATTCCACCGTGTATATTCTGAAATACCTGATCACAGCTGCGCTACAAAGCTTGGCGTGCATTGCCATTGCGCAAGTGCGACAAGCACAGCCCGCAATCGTGTGCAGTCTGCTTCGCGCCATGGCTATGCCAGTGCTTTTATTGGGGCTGGTGAGTGGCTGTGGGTTCCAGCTGCAAAAACCGCTGGTGTTAAATGAAAGCTGGCAGCCAATTTTCATCGACGCCAGTGGCGAGCTGCGCCGCGCACTGCAGCGCGAATTGCTCGAAAACAATTTGTCGATAACTCGAAATAGAAAAAATGCGGGATCAACACTGGCACTAAGCGCAAAGCCAATTGAAACGCGCAGCCTCTCGATCAGCTTTGATGGCCGCGATGCAGAGATACTGCGCAGCCTGGATACCGAAATGGAATGGCGTGATGCAAATGGGCGGTTACTGGCAAATACTGGCTTATCCGCGGAACAAAGCCAACTGGCAAGCCCGGCACAACGCGCCGCGCAGCAACGCGAGGCCGACGCGCTCGACCAGCTACTTCGCGCAGATATTGCAAAGCAAGCACTAGCGATACTTCGACACCCGGTAATCGAGCATGCAAGTCTACCCTGACAAGCTTGAAGCGCAGCTTAAGCGCCAACTGGCCGCGGCCTATTTGATCGCAGGCGATGAAAGCCTGCTGCAGCGCGACGCAGTAGATGCGATCCGTGCCAGCGCCGCCGAGGCCGGCTTCACAACCATTGAGACCACGGTCCAGGATGCCAGCTTCGACTGGCAAGCCTGGCGCTCCAGCTGTTCAGAGATGTCACTATTCGGTGAGCAGCGTCTGCTGGAGTTGCGCTTAAGCACCGCTGCCATCGGTGTGGAGGGCAGCAAGGCCATCTGCGAATATTTATCAAACCCGGCACCCGACAGCATTCTACTGGTTACTGCACCGCGGATTAGTGGCAAGCCAAAGTGGCTATCCCAGTTCATCCAGGCAGGGGTGTACACCCCGATTTACCCGGTAGATAGCCACGCCCTGCCAACATGGCTGGCTGCGCGCGCCACGCGCCACGGTTTGCAACTGCAGCGCGAAGCGGCGCAGCTTATCGCCGAAAAGGTAGAGGGCAACCTGTTAGCCGCCGTGCAGGAACTTGAAAAACTGTCTTTGCTGTTTGCCAATGCCAATAACAAACAAGCCGTAGTCATCGACCTTGAAAAAGCCGCCAAAGCAGTAGGCGACAGCGCGCGATTCTCGGCTTTCAATATGCTTGATCACGCCTTGGCCGGCCAGCCGCAGTCGGCAAGCCGTGCGCTGGCACATTTGAAAAATGAGGGCAATGACCCGGCAGCGCTTACCGGGCCTGTGAGCTACGAACTTGGAAAAATTGCATCGCTGCTGGAACTGAAAGAAAATAAGCGGCTGGCGGATGGCATTAAATCGTTGCGCCTACCGCCCAAAAAACGTGAAATTTATCAACGCGCACTGCCACGAATAAACCAAACCGATATTTCACGCTGCACCATGCTCACAGCACGGGCCGACCTACTCGGCAAAAGCGGCCAGCGCGCGGCCGCCTACAATGCGATTGAAATGATGCTATTGCGGCTAGCGGGCACACCCATGCCAAATGAAAATGCGATTCTGGATTACAGCTTTCGCTAACCCGGTCTGATTTTATGTCGAAACCCTATTCCAACCAGCGTTCTACGCAACTTTATGCGCGCGCCCAAAAAAGCATTCCCGGAGGCGTCAACTCGCCTGTGCGCGCATTTAAGGCTGTTGGCGGAACGCCACCATTTATCGAGCGCGCCGAGGGTGCGTTTATATATGACGCCGACGGCAACTGTTACATAGACTATATCCAGTCATGGGGGCCGATGCTGCTTGGGCATGCTAACCCCGAAGTAGTTGAGGCGATTCAACGGGCAGCTGCCAATGGCAGCAGTTTTGGCGCACCTACAGAAATCGAAATATTGCTGGCCGAAAAAATTACCGAACTGCTGCCGAGCATAGAGCAGCTACGCATGGTGAGCTCTGGCACCGAGGCCACCATGAGCGCGATTCGCCTGGCGCGCGGTGCGACCGGACGTGACAAAATTCTTAAATTTGAAGGCTGTTACCACGGCCACGCCGACTCACTGCTAGTGAAAGCGGGCTCGGGTGCGCTGACATTTGGCGAACCAAATTCTCCTGGCGTGCCTGCAAGCCTCGCCGCGCATACGATTACTGCCAACTATAACGACATCCAACAACTCAATGAAATTGTTGATGCCATTGGCGACGAACTCGCCTGCATTATCGTAGAGCCAGTGGCGGGTAATATGAATTGTATTCCGCCGGTAGCAGGTTTTTTACAGGCGCTACGCGAACAGTGTGACCGTAGCGGCGCGCTGCTTATTTTTGACGAGGTAATGACCGGCTTTCGCGTTGGGCCCGCTGGCGCGCAGGGCTTGTACCACATCAAGCCAGACCTGACTTGCCTGGGCAAAGTCATTGGTGGCGGCCTGCCGGTTGGCGCATTTGGCGGGCGCGCTGAAATTATGTCGCAGCTTGCCCCGGTGGGCCCTGTTTACCAGGCAGGTACGCTGTCGGGTAACCCGCTTGCGATGGCGGCGGGATTGAAAACGCTGGAGCTACTCAGCGTACCAGGGTTTTATGAGCCGGTTTTCAATGCGACACGGCAACTCTGTGAAGGTATGCAAGCGATTGCCGATCGGCACGACATCGCTTTCACAACTAACCACGTTGGCAGCATGTTCGGGCTGTTTTTTAGCGATGTGGAAACGGTAACGCGATATAGCGAAGTGATAAGCTGTGATGGCGAACGATTCAATCGTTTTTTTCACGCCATGCTTGAAGGGGGCGTTTATTTGGCGCCGGCCAGCTTTGAAGCAGGCTTTGTTTCATGCTGCCACGACGCGGAAATTATTGCGCAAACACTGGTATGTGCTGAAAAGGCATTTACTCAATTGGGTAAGTAGAGGATTACACTGGCAGTGTGCTTAGCCGCACTTTGCAGCATACTTGGCCGCTCTGACCGAGCCTGGCGGCCGCAAGCCGCTCCCCATCCATGACACGCTGTAAATACATCCGTGTACGCTCGACGGCGGCGTCCATGCCGCCGACGGTCATGGATGGGGAGCGCCTCCCTGCCACC
>JABDNS010000080.1 GCA_013043705.1 Pseudomonadales bacterium | reverse complement strand
GGATTCGCTCGATGTAGAAGACGTTAACCAGCTTGCCAAAGTGGGTGCCGAAATTCGCGAAGCGGTTGTGGCAACGCCTTTTCCGGAAGCGTTAGACCGGGCAATGGAGCAGGCCTTTAGTGAATTGCAACAAGGCAATGCACAATTGAGCGTGGCGGTGCGTTCCTCGGCCACCGCCGAAGACTTGCCCGATGCCTCTTTCGCCGGCCAGCAGGAAACCTTTCTTAACATTAAGGGCATCGACAACGTTAAAGTGGCGGTGAAGGAAGTTTTCGCGTCGCTGTTTAACGACCGCGCCATCGCCTATCGCGTGCACAAGGGCTTTGATCATGAAGGCGTGGCGCTAAGCGCGGGCATTCAACGCATGGTGCGCTCTGAAACGGGCAGCGCCGGGGTTATGTTTACCATTGATACCGAGTCGGGCTTCGACGGCGTGGTGTTTGTTACTGGTTCCTATGGTCTTGGCGAAACCGTCGTGCAAGGCTCGGTTAACCCCGATGAATTTTATGTTTCCAAGCGCGCATTGGCGGCCGGCCAGGCACCGGTACTGCGTCGCAATCGTGGTAGCAAAGCAATAAAAATGATTTATGGTGAACAGGCCAGCGCCGGGCTTTCGGTTACCACAGTCGATGTAGACGCTGCAGATCGATTGCGCTTTAGCATTAGCGATGAAGAAGTTGTAGAGCTGGCCAGGCAGGCTGTAATTATCGAACAGCACTACGGGCGCTCGATGGATATCGAGTGGGCCAAAGATGGCGACGATGGCAAGCTGTATATCGTGCAGGCCAGGCCCGAAACCGTAAAAAGCCAACAGTCTTCCAATACCATCGAGCGCTACTTGCTCAAAGAGCGCGCCGATGTATTGTGCGAGGGTCGCAGTATTGGCCAGCGCATTGGCCAGGGGCGGGCGCGACTGGTTTCCGATATTGCCGAAATGGACCAGGTACAACCGGGCGACGTGCTGGTTACTGATATGACCGACCCGGATTGGGAGCCGGTAATGAAACGCGCTGCGGCCATTGTAACCAATCGTGGCGGACGCACTTGCCACGCAGCGATTATTGCGCGCGAACTGGGCATCCCTGCGGTGGTAGGTTGTGTAGATGCCACGCAGCGGCTGGAAGACGGGCACCCGGTTACCGTAAGTTGTGCAGAGGGTGACACCGGTTTTATTTATGACGGCGCATTGGATTTTTCTATCGCCCGAAGCGACGTGGGCAATATGCCGGAACTACCGTTCAAGATTATGTTGAACGTGGGTAATCCGGATCGCGCATTTACTTTCCAGGCATTGCCCAACGAAGGTGTAGGCCTTGCGCGGCTCGAATTTATTATTAACCGCATGATTGGCATTCACCCCAAAGCTTTGCTTAATTTTGATGCGCAGAGCGATGAGTTGAAAGCCACCATAGAAAAACGCATTGCCGGCTATGCAGGCCCGGTCGATTTTTATATCGAAAAGCTGGTTGAGGGTATTGCAACCATTGGTGAAGCTTTCGCTCCCAAGCGCGTCATCGTGCGCATGTCTGATTTTAAATCGAACGAGTATGCGCATTTAATTGGTGGTAGCAATTACGAGCCCGATGAAGAAAACCCGATGATCGGTTTTCGTGGCGCCTCGCGCTATATCAAACCCGACTTCCAGGACTGCTTTGCGCTCGAGTGTCGTGCGTTGAAAAAAGTGCGGGAAGAAATGGGCATTAGCAACGTTGAAGTGATGATTCCGTTCGTGCGCACGCCAGAGGAGGCGCGCCAGGTCATTGAGTTGTTGGCCGAGCACGGCATGGTTCGTGGTGAGCATGGGCTTAAGCTCATTATGATGTGCGAGCTGCCAGCCAACGCACTGATAGCCGACCAGTTCCTGCAGTACTTCGATGGCTTTTCTATTGGCTCCAACGACCTGACCCAGCTAGCCCTGGGCCTGGATCGCGATTCAGGCCTGGTGGCGCATCTCTTCGATGAGCGCAACGACGCCGTAAAGGCATTACTCTCGAGTGCTATCAGCGCCTGCAAGGCGCAGGGCAAGTACGTAGGAATTTGCGGGCAGGGTCCGTCTGATCACCCGGATTTTGCGCGCTGGCTAATGGAACAGGGCATCGATAGCGTATCGCTCAACCCCGATAGCGTGCTCGATACCTGGCTATTTTTGGCCTCAGATAGCTAAGGCGCGGCCGACGAAGGTAGCGAATCGCGTTGACCGGCGCGTGGCGCACCCAAGTCGTAGATCTCGCCGTCTTCAAGGTCCTGGTAGGGCGGCAAGTCCAGCGGCTTGCCGCTGTCATCTTGCTGTTGTTTTTCCCGAATCGAATCGTAGCGTTCTTTAGTTGTATCGTAGATCTTGCCGCTTTCGTCGAGGATGGTGGGTTTTATAAAAACCATCAGGTTTTGTTTGCGGGTTGTTTCCGAAGAGCCGCGAAACAGCCGGCCAAGCAGGGGTATATCACCAAGTAGCGGCACCTTGCTTTCACTTTGCGTCACGCGATCTTCAAGTAATCCACCCAGCACCAGGATTTCTTCGTTGCCAATCAGCACTTGCGTTTTAATACTACGCTTGTCGGTTACCAGGTCTTGCGCGCCAGATACCGACTCCTCGCGTACCGATTCCACTTCCTGTTCAATCTCCAGCGTAATGGTTTTGGCCTTGCTGATTTTCGGTGTGATTTTTAACGTAATGCCGATGTCTTCGCGCTGAATGGTCTGGAAGGGATTGCTAACCGTGCTCGAGGCTGAAACCTGCGAGCCGGTAACAAAAGGTACGTTGCTACCTACCAGCACTTCGGCCTCTTCGTTGTCCAGTGTGATGATGGAGGGGCGAGACAAAACATTGCTACTGCTGTCGGTTTCAATAGCGCGCATCAGCAAGCGCAGCGTACCGTTGCGGAAAAAGCCCCAGGTAAGCCCGGATTGCAGGAATGCGGAGCTCTGGCTCTCGCCGCCCAGTGCCGCGGTGGTTGTGCTCGACGCCAGGTTGGCGGAGGACACGGCGGCTTTGAGATCGCCGTCCGACACAGATTCTGTAGCCCACAGTATTTCAAGGTCGCGGGTAAAGGTATCGGAAACCTCAACAATCACCGCGTCGATCAAAACCTGCGAGCGGCGAATATCGAGCTTGGCAATTACCTGTTCGATGGTTTCAAACAGCGATGGCGGGGCGGTAATCACCAACGCGTTGGTAGTTTCTGAAACTTCAATGCTGATGTTGTCTGCAGTAACCGCGGCGCTTTTTTGCTCGTCGATGATCGAGCCGGTCATGCCGTCGAGAATGCCCTTGATCTCGGTGGCTTCAATGTAATTGAGATAAACCACCTTGGTATTGCCGGTGCCACGTAGCGGCCGGTCGAGGCTTTTAATCAACGCACGCACATCCGTACGTCGCTCGGCATTGCCGGCCATCAAAATGCTGTTAGAGCGGTCGTCGCTGGCAAACTCTATGGCCAGCGCGGGATTTTTCCCCTGCTTGCTCATAAGCGGTTTAACTACATCGATAATCTCTTTGGCGGTTGCGTGCTGCAGCGCAATAACTTCTATTTCCAGGCTGCCACTATTATCGATTTGCTTAATCAAGTCCGATAAGCGATTAATATTATTCGCGCGGTCGGCAATAATAATGCTGTTACTACTAGGGAAAGCGCCCAGGTGGCCGGTTTGTGGCACCAGTGGCCGAAGCAAGGTGACAATTTCGTTGGCTGTAATATTTTTAACTTTAATAACATGGATAACCAGGTCGGCGCTGTCTTTATCGGCGCTGGTAAAAGTTTCGACGATGGGCAAGCCAGCTGCGCGCGCCTGGGCGTTGGGAATAATTTTCACGTTCGAACCGGATTCGACAACCGCAAAGCCATAAACATCCAGCGCAGTAAGGAAAACCTGGTAGGCCTGGTCCATGGTCATCGGCTGGCTCGACAGTACCGACAGCTTGCCTTTGACCCTTGGGTCGATGATGAAATTTTTCTGCGTTTGTTCGGCGATCCACTGGATAACGGTGCGGATATCTGCATTGTTCATGTTAATGCGTACCAGCTCTTCCTGTGCAGCGGCGCTGCGCGGGAGGATACAGGCCAGTACCACACAGAACATAGCGATCACGCGCATGGCAGCGCGAATACACGGTTTGCTGCGGCGTAACCAGGATGCTGCCTGTCTGTGGATGGCGGGGCTTGGGAGCATTTTTTTCTATCTGGTGGGCGGCAGGCCTGGCCTGGCTGATGTAAGTGTATGTTTGCGCACAGCCAGCTCCGACTGCGGTTGCCTGCGAATGTTCAAAACCGCGCGGAATCTAGTTAAGCCTAGATTGTGAAGCCAAGAATTCAATGACTTACGCATGATACCTTTTTTAAATTTATGCATCATCCGCTGTGCTAGTGTCAATCACGGCACAAAGTAACAACTGGCCGCCTGCGCGCCGGTT